>JBJHCE010000138.1:0-7683 GCA_050485865.1 Gemmatimonadales bacterium
GGACCATGTTGGCCACGAGGGAACGGGTGAGCCCGTGGAGGGCCTTGTGCCGGGGTTGCTCGGAGGGACGCGTCACCGAGAGGACCCCATCGTCGATGGAGACCTCGATCTCGGGATGGACCCGGAGTTCGAGGGCGCCCTTGGGCCCCTTCACCTTCAGGGTGCCGTCGTCCAGCCGGGCATCCACGCCCTTCGGGAGGTCGACCGGCTGCTTTCCGATTCTCGACATCGTTCGCTCGTTCGTTCGAAAGGGGAAGGAGCCGGCCTTACCAGACCATGGCCAGGAGCTCGCCGCCCACCCCGACCTGCCGGGCACCGCGGTCCGACAGGACCCCCCGGGAGGTGGAGAGGATGGCCATCCCCAGCCCGTTGCGGACCCGCGGAATGTCGCTCGAGGCGACGTACCGGCGACGTCCGGGCGTGGAGACCCGCTCCAGGTGCCGGATCACCGGCTTCCCCTCGTGATACTTCAGGTAGACCCGGAGCACGCCATGCCGGCCGTCGTCCAGGATCTTGTAGTCGAATACGTAGTGGTTCTCCCGAAGGAGTCGCGCGATCTCCACCTTGAGCTTGGAGACCGGCATGTCGGCCCACCGGTGTCCGGCCTGGCCGGCGTTCCGGATGCGCGTGAGCATGTCCGCAATGGGATCGGTCATCATTGGCTTGCCGCTTCCTTTACCAGCTGGCCTTGCGTACGCCGGGGATCTCGCCCCGGAGCGCCATCTGACGGAAGCAGATCCGGCAGATGCCGAACTTCCGCAGGTAGGCGCGGGAGCGCCCGCACCGGTTGCATCGGTTGTATCCACGGACCCCGTACTTCGGGTCTCGATTGGCCTTCTCGATGAGAGCCTTCCTCGCCATCAGTCCTGCTCCAGGTGTGGGTGTGACGCCGTCAGTCGGCGGCGGCGCCGATCACGACCGGACGCTCCTCGCCGCGGAACGGGAAGCCCATGAGCCGAAGCAGCTCCAGGGCCTCGTCGTCCTTGTCCGTCGAGGTGACGATGGTGATGTCCATGCCATGGACCTCCACCACGTCGTCGAAGTCGATCTCCGGGAAGATCAGCTGCTCCTTCACGCCCAGCGTGAAGTTCCCGCGCCCGTCGAAGGACTTGGTCGGGATTCCCCGGAAGTCCCGGATCCGGGGCATGGCCACGGAGACCAGCCGGTCCAGGAACTCGTACATGCGGTCGCCCCGGAGGGTGACCGAGGCGCCCACCGGCATCCCCTCGCGGAGCGAGAAGCCGGCAATGGACTTCCGCGCCTTGGTGATGACCGGCTTCTGCCCGGTGATCGTGGCCAGCTCCTCCAGGATCGAGTCCAGGAGCTTCTGGTTCCGCGACGACTCTCCGGCGCCCACGTTCACCGTCATCTTGACGAGGCGGGGCACCTGGTGCGGGTTCTCGAACCCGAACCGCTCGGTCATGCGCGGCCGGACCAGGTCGTTGTAGTGCTGCTTCAGTCTCGGTGCCATCGGGTTTCGCTTCCTCCCCGTCACGGACGGGGAATCGGATTTCCGGACTTGACGGCGATGCGTTCCTTCGTGCCGTCCTTCTCAACCCGGATGCGCACCCGGGACGCCTCCCCGCTCGAGGGATCGACGAGCATGACGTTCGAGATGTCGATCGCCATTTCCATCGTCACGATCCCCCCGTCGGGGTTTTGCTGCGAGGGGCGCTGGTGCTTCTTCCGCATGTTCACGCCCTCGACCACCACCCGACCCTTGTCCGGGTCGATGCGGAGGACGGTGCCCTCCATGTCGCGCCAGTTCCCCGAGATGACCTTCACCCGGTCACCCTTCACGATGTGGGAGCGGCGCTTCGCGCGCCGCGCCTGCTTCGCTTCCTTCTTCGTGGCCATGCTCAGATCACCTCCGGAGCGAGCGACACGATCTTCATGTACCGCTTCTCGCGCAGCTCACGCCCCACGGGCCCGAAGATGCGGGTACCGCGCGGCTCGCCGTTCGGGTTGATGAGGACCGCGGCGTTGTCGTCGAAGCGGATGTAGGATCCGTCCTTCCTGCGCATTTCCTTGGCGGTGCGCACGATGACGGCCTTCACCACGTCGCCCTTCTTCACCCCGGCATTGGGGATGGCGTCCTTCACGGTGGCGACGATCACGTCGCCCACGCGGGCGTAGCGCCGGCGGGAGCCACCCATCACGCGGATGCAGAGCGCCTTCTTGGCACCCGTGTTGTCCGCGATCTTGAGTACGGATTCCTGCTGAATCATGGTCGGGGTTCCCTGGTCAGACCGTCTCGGGGCGTTCGACGAGCTCGAGGACCCGCCACCGCTTCAGCTTCGAAAGCGGGCGCGTCTCGGTGATCCGGACCACGTCGCCGACCTGGAACTGGTTCTCGGGGTCGTGGGCGTGGTACTTCTTCGTGCGCGTCACGGCCTTGCCGTAGAGCGGATGGGGAAAGCGCCGTTCCACCGACACCACCACCGTCTTGTCGCCCTTGTCGCTGACCACGACGCCCTGGCGCACCTTGCGCCGGTTGCGGGTCTCCCCCGCCGTCTCCTGGGCCTCGCTCATCTTCCCCTCGCTCATGCCTCGCCCCCGGCGAGCTCGCGCTCGCGGAGGATCGTGTTCATCCGGGCAATGTCCCGGCGGATCGTCTTCGGAAGCTGCGGGTTCTCGAGCTCCATCATGGAGGCCCGGAACCGGAGTCGGAACAGCTCTTCGCGGAGCTCGCCGATCCGCTCGCGGATCTGCTCGTCCGACATCTCCCGGATGTCACTGGCGGTCGTCATCTCGTCATCCTCCCAGCTGGCGCTCGCGCACCACGAACCGGGTCTTGATCGGCAGCTTGGCGGCGGCGAGCTCCATGGCGCGCTTCGCCACGTCCTCGGCCACCCCTTCCATCTCGAACATCATGCGCCCCGGCTTCACCACGGCGACCCAGGCCTCCGGGTTTCCCTTCCCCTTCCCCATCCGGGTCTCGGCGGGCTTCCGGGTGATCGGCTTGTCGGGGAAGATCCGGATCCAGATCTTTCCGCCACGCTTGATGTGACGCGTCATGGCGACACGGGCGGACTCGATCTGGCGGTTCGTGATCCACCCGGGCTCGGTGGCCTGCAGGCCGTACTCGCCGAAGGACACGAGATTCCCCCGGGTGGCCTTGCCGCGCATGTTCCCCTTGAACTGCTTGCGGTGCTTGACTCGCTTGGGCGAAAGCATCGTCGTCCTTCCCGTCAGGTATCGGTGGAGTAGGTGCGGCCACGGCGGTTCTCAACCACCTCGCCGAGGAAGATCCAGCACTTGATCCCCACCGTGCCATACGTCGTGTGGGCCTCGACGTGGGCGTAGTCGATGTCTGCGCGGAGCGTGTGCAGCGGCACGCGCCCCTCGTTGTAACCCTCCGTCCGGGCGATCTCGGCGCCACCGAGCCGGCCGGCGCACTGGATCTTGATCCCCTCGGCGCCGGTGCGCATGGCCGACTGCACGGCCCGCTTCATGGCCCGGCGGAAGGAAATGCGGTTCCGGATCTGGTGCGCCACGTTCTCGGCCACGAGGCGGGCGTCGATCTCCGGACGCTTGATCTCCTCGACGTTGACCGAGACCTCGCTCCTGGTGACCTGGCCCAGCTCGTCACGAAGCTTGTCCACCTCGGCGCCGCGCTTCCCGATGACCACGCCCGGACGGGCGGTGTGCACGGTGACCACGATCTTCGAGGGCTTCCGCTCGATGTCGATGTGCGAGATCGCCGCGTGCGAGAGGCGGGCCTCCAGGTACTTCCGGATCGTCTCGTCTTCCTTGAGGAGACGGGGGAAGTCCTTTTCGGCGTACCACCTGGACTTCCAGTCCTTCAGCACGCCGAGGCGGAACCCGGTCGGATGCGTCTTCTGTCCCATGCCTCGTTACTCCTTCGTGCCGACGACGACGGTGATGTGGCTCGAACGCTTGCGCTGCGGCGCGGCCCGGCCCATGGCCGCCGCCCGGAAGCGGCGGAGGGTGGGGCCCTCGTTGACCCAGGCGCCCCGGACGACGAGCTCGTCCACGTCCACGAAGTCCCCGTCTTCCTCGGCCCGGACCTGCACGTTGGCCACGGCGGAACGGAGGGTCTTCCCCACCGGCTCGGCCGCCGCCTTGGGCGAGAACTGGAGGAGGGCGTAGGCCTCGTTCACCGAGGTGCCACGGATCTGGTCCACCACGAGCCGCACCTTGCGGGGGCTCATGCGGATATGTCTTGCGGTTGCCTTGGCTTCCATGATTCGATTCCTGGCGCGGGGGGGCGTCAGCGCTTGGACCGCTTGTCGGCGAGCTTTCCGCCGTGCCCGCGGAAGAGACGGGTGGGCGCGAACTCGCCCAGCTTGTGTCCCACCATGTACTCGGTGATGTACACCGGAATGAACTTGTTCCCGTTGTGCACGGCCACCGTGTGCCCCACGAAGTCGGGGGAAATGGTGGAGGCCCTGGACCAGGTCCGGATCACCTTCTTGTCACCCACGGAGTTCATCACCTCGATCTTCCCGAGGAGCTTCTCGCAGATGTAGGGTCCCTTCTTTACGCTACGCGGCATGTCTCGCTTTCCCTCTCGGGCCCGTTACTGGGTCGCCTTGCCGCGGCGACGCCCGCGGACGATGTACTTGTTCGAGGCCTTCTTCCCCTTGCGGGTCTTCACTCCCTCCGGCTTCCCCCACGGGGTCACCGGGGGACGCCCACCCGAGGTCCGGCCCTCACCACCGCCCAGGGGGTGGTCGACCGGATTCATGGCCACGCCGCGGACCTTGGGGCGACGCCCCCGCCAGCGGTTGGCTCCGGCCTTCCCGAGGGAGCGGAGCTCGTGGTCGGAGTTTCCGACCTGCCCCACGGTGGCCATGCATTCCTTCCGGACGCGGCGCACCTCGGTGGAGGGGAGGCGGACGGTCACGTAGTCCCCCTCCTTCGCCACGATCTGCACCCCGGAGCCGGCGGAGCGGGCCATCTGCCCGCCCTTGCCCGGCTTCAGCTCCACGTTGTGCACCGAGGTGCCCAGCGGGATCCGGCCAATGGGAAGGGCGTTTCCGATCTTGATGTCGGCGTCCGGCCCGGCCACGATCTCGCTCCCCACGGGGAGGTCCCTGGGGTGCAGGATGTACCGCTTCTCGCCATCGGCGTAGTGGATCAGCGCGATGTTCGCGGAGCGGTTCGGATCGTACTCGATCTCCGCCACCTTCCCGGGAACGCCCACCTTGTTCCGCTTGAAGTCGATGACCCGGTACCGGCGCTTGTGCCCACCGCCGCGACGGCGGAGGGTGATGCGCCCGTGATGGTTCCGACCCCCGGAGGAGTTGAGCTCCTCGGTGAGGGAGCGCTCCGGCCCCTTGCGGGTGATTTCAGCGTTGTCGACCACGCTCCGGAACCGGGTTCCGGCGGTGATCGGCTTGAACTTCTTCAGCGCCATGAGTCGCTCCTCAGCCCAGCTCGTAGAGCTCGATGGTGTCGCCCTCGGCGAGCCGCACCATGGCCTTCTTCCAGGCGGGGCGACGCCCCACCTTCGGGGTGCGGATGAACCGCCCCATGAAGGCCCGGCGCGCCTTGCCCTGGAAATTGGCCGTGCGCACGTCCTCGACCTTGACGTCCCACGCCTTCTCGACGGCCTGGGCGATCTGCGCCTTGTTGGCCCTCGGGTGCACGACGAAGGTGTAGACGTTCTTCTCCTCGGTGGCCCCGGTGGCCTTCTCGGTCATCACCGGGGCGATGATCACGTCGTAAAGGTCACGCATCGTTCGTCTCCTCGGCCTCGGCGGCCTCGACGGCTGCCTCGTCGGCGGCCTGGACCGCGCCGTTGCCCTGGCCCTGCTCCCAGGCCTCGAGGGCCGGACGCTCGATGAGGACCGTGCCGGCGCTCAGGATCTCGTAGCTCGACTCCTCGCCGAAGGGGAGGACCTCGATCCCGGGCACGTTCCGCGCCGAGAGAACCAGGTTCTCGTTCACCCCCCAGGTGAGGATCAGGACCTTCCCCTCGACCCCGATGCCCGCGAGGTACTGGAGGAGCTCCTTCGTCTTCGGCTTCTCGAGCGCCATCGGGTCGACGAGGATCACCCGGTCGTCGGCGGCCCGGGCATTGAGCGCCGAGCGCCGCGCGAGCGAGCGCACCTTCTTCGGGACCTTCACCCGCCAGCCGTGCGACTGGGGAGGAAAGGCGAGCCCGCCGCCGGTCCACTGGGGCGCACGGGTCGTTCCCTGCCGGGCGCGTCCGGTCCCCTTCTGGCGCCAGGGCTTCCGGCTGCCGCCGGAGACCGCGGAGCGGTTCTTCTTCTGGGCGGTGCCCTGCCGCTGGTTCGAGAGGTACGCCTTCACCACCTGGTGGAGCACCCCTTCATTCACGACGCCGTCGAAGAGGGCCTCCGGGAGATCCCGGGCGCGGCCCTTCTTTCCGTCAGCCTTGTAGTAGCGTGCCTTGGCCATGGTTCTTACTTGGCGATGAAGAGGTAGCTGTTTCGGGTGCCGGGGAGTGCTCCCTTGACGAACAGGAGATTCCGCTCGGCATCGACCTTCACGACCTGCAGGTTTCCGACGGTGACCCGGTGCCCGCCCATGCGTCCGGGAAGCTTCTTCCCCTTGATGACGCGGGAGGGGTCGGTCCCGGGGCCCAGCGAACCGGGGTTCCGGGACATGGGGTGACCGTGTCCGGCGGGGCGCCCGGCAAAGCCGTAGCGCTTCACCACGCCCTGGAAGCCGCGTCCCTTCGAGGTGCCGGTCACCTTCACGGTGTCTCCCGGCTGGAAGACTTCGACGGTGACCGACTGGCCGGGCTCGAACGCGGCGTCGCCGGTCACCCGGAACTCCCGGAGGACGCGGGGCGCGTAGTCGAGGCCCGCCTTCGCGGCGTGGCCGACCTCGGCCTTCGAGGCGCGGGTCGCCTTCTTCTGGCCGAAGCCGAGCTGCACGGCCTGGTAGCCGTCCTCAGCATCGGTCTTGACCTGGACCACCGGGCAGGGCCCCGCTTCCACGACGGTGACCGGAACGGCCATTCCTTCGTCGTTGAAAACGCGGGTCATCCCGACCTTGCGTCCGATGAGTGCTGCCATCTTCTCTGATCCTCGAGTCTCGGCGAAAGATTCACCGCTCCGGGCGCGGGGCCCGGGGCGAAGAACCCGTCGCGGTTCAGTCGACCTTGATCTCTACGTCGACGCCGGCGGGAAGGTCGAGCTTCGTCAGCGCGTCCACCGTGGCGGGGCGCGAATCCACGATGTCGATCACCCGCTTGTGCGTGCGGAGCTCGAACTGCTCGCGGCTCTTCTTGTCGATGTGAGGCGACCGGAGCACGGTCCACCGCTCCCGCTTGGTCGGGAGGGGGATCGGCCCCTTCACCGTGGCGCCGGTCTTCTCGGCGGTCCGTACGATGTCGGATGCCGTCTGATCCACCACCCAGTGGTCGAAGGCCTTCAGTCGAATGCGAATCCGTCCCGCCATCTGTCGTCTCGTCTCGGGGTGCTTCCCTGGGGTGGCCGGCCCGACCCTTCGGGCACGCCACCGCGGCAATCGTCAAACAGCCTTTTAAACTCTACAATTCCAGCGGGCCAGTAAAGGGGCTCCGGACCATTTCGGGCCCGGAGCCCCTCCCGGCAGGGCTCGTCAGTCGAGGATCTCGGTAACGACGCCGGCGCCGACGGTGCGGCCGCCCTCGCGGATCGCGAACCGGAGCTCCTTCTCCATGGCGATCGGCGCGATGAGCTCCACCTCCATCTGCACGTTGTC
>JBJHCE010000139.1:0-7650 GCA_050485865.1 Gemmatimonadales bacterium
TGCTTCCCGACACCTGGTAGGCCACGTGGACCTCGTGCCCCTGCTCCGCCAGGCGGCTCAGCGTCCCCCCCATGGAGATCACGTCGTCGTCCGGATGGGGCGAGAAGACGAGAACCCGCTTCGGAAACGGCGGGTCGTCGCCGCCGGTCGGGGCCCCGGCGGCCTCCCGGGGGCGCGGCTTTCCCCCGGGCCAACCGGTGATCGTCCCCTGCATGGCCCGGAACACCTCGAGGTTGATCCGGTAGGCGGGGCCACGCTCCGCCACGAGCGACTGGAGCCCGTGCGCTCCGTAGTCCTCGTCGGTGAGCTTGAGAATCGCCTTTCCTGCGCGGAGCGCGAGCCAGAGCACGGCCTTGCGCACAAGCCTCCCATCCCAGGAAACCTCTCCCACGAGCCAGGGCGACGCCTCCCGGGTCAGTTCGGCCGCAGCCGCCCGGTCCACGAGGACCTCGGCCGAGGGGTGGGCCTGCAGGAAGGTGGCGGGAACGGTGGGCGAGGGCGGGCCTTCCACGGCGCGAACCACGACTCCTGCCTTCCCTTCTCCCCACGCCATCAGGAGGATCCGCCGGGCCTCCAGGATCGTGCCGACGCCCATGGTGATCGCCCGGGTCGGGACCTGCTCGACCCCGAAGAAGTCCGACGCGGCGTCGAGGCGAGTGACCCGGTCGAGCCAGACCAGTCGGGTGCGGGAGTCCGCCGGCGACCCCGGCTCGTTGAACCCCACGTGGCCGGTGCGCCCGATCCCGAGAAGCTGGAGGTCGATCCCCCCGGCGGCCCGGATCGCGGCCTCGTAGTCGGCGCAGTGCTCCGGGACACGCTCGGGGTCGATCGTTCCGTCGGGGATGTGGATCCGGACCGGGTCCAGGTCCACCCGGTCGAAGAGGTGCTCCCGCATGAAGCGCCGGTAGCTCTGGAGCGCCTCGGGGTCCATCGGGAAGTACTCGTCGAGGTTGAACGTCGTCACCCCTGCGAAGCTGAGCCCCTCCTCCTCGTGGAGCCTGGCCAGCTCGTCGTAGACCGTGACCGGGGTCGAGCCGGTGGCAAGCCCGAGCACCGTTCCCTTCCCGTCGCGGCCCCGCGCCCGGATGAGGTCGGCGATCTCGCGTGCCACGTGCCGGGAGGCTTCGGCCGGATCGTCGAAAATCCGGGTCGGGATGCGTTCGCGGGGGGGCTCCATGGCATCGACCCGAGGCGGGGGGGGCGGGGGCGGAGTGCGGAGTGCGGAGGTCGGAGGTCGGGGACCGAACCCTCCCATGGCGGGAGGGTGGTGCGGACCCCTCCCTCCCCGCTACCCCGAGGTCTGACGGCGCGTTTCCCCTCCGGTCGAGGTGCCGAGGCCTCCGGGCGGTCCGGTCCCTTCCACCGTGTCACTCCCCACGTCCGGGGCCGAGGCCAGGAGGATCACGCCCGCCACCGCGATGGCGAGGTCCAGGATCCCGATCCACCGGACGAAGTGCGGCATGAAGAGGAGGAAGATTCCCACCGGAACGAGGGAGAGGGCCCCGGCCAGGAGCACCACGATCGGCTCGTCACGCACCGCCCCGGCCGCCGCCCACCCCGCCAGGCAGAGGAAGAGGATCGGGAGCATGATCACCCCCGGGGCCGGCTGGAACTGGGACTCGATCACGAGGTAGCGGACCAGGAACACCCAGAGCACGAGGAGGGCAAGGGCCATCCCCACGACGAGGCCGCGCAGGAGCTTGCGTGGGAAGGTGCGCGAGGAGGTGGGCGTCACGTAGGGTCCCGGGGCGTTCGGGGGTGGGGGCCAGGCCGGATCCGGTAAGCTCGAAGCGCGATACTCCCGCGTCCACCCCTTTCGGCTCGGGCTCCACGTGATCCGGGCCACCCCTCGCTTTGTTTTGCAAAGGACTTGACAACCCCGCAGGCTTTCGCGAACATCCCCGCGATGAGACCCGCCGCCCGCCCCCGACCCCCCTCCGAACCCGTCGCCCTCGGCGATCGGGCCATCGACGACCTCTCCTTCATCCGCCGGACGATGGAGCGGGGCCCCGCCTTCACCGCCGTCCCCGGGTGGGGTGGGGTGGCCATGGGCGCGGTGGGGGTCGTGGCGGCGTTGCTCGCAACCCGGCAGCCGACCGCCGGGGGATGGCTCGCCGTCTGGCTCGGAGCTGCGGCGGCGGCCCTCGCCGTGGGTGCCTTCGCCATGCACCGGAAGGCCCGGTCGGCCGGGGTGCCCCTCCTGACCGGAACCGGCCGGAAGTTCCTCCTGAGCTTCCTCCCCCCGGCGCTCGCGGGCGCCGTCCTCACCGGCGCGTTCCTGGGCACCGGCGACCTCTCCCTCGTACCGGGGACCTGGCTCCTTCTCTACGGCGCGGCGGTGATGACGGCGGGCACCTTCTCGGTCCGGGCGGTCCCCACCATGGGTGCCGCCTTCATGGTGCTGGGCGGGGTGGCGGTCCTGGCCGGACCGGAGTGGGGCAACCTCCTCCTCGGCGCCGGCTTCGGAGTGCTCCACCTGGGCTTCGGTCTCCACATCGCGAGGAACCATGGCGGCTGAACCGGCCCGGAAGCCCTCCGACCCCACCCCCTCCCCTCGTCCCGAACCCGAGGACCGCGTGCCCTCCTCCGCCTCCTCCCCGGCCCCCCCGAACCCGGTGGAGCTCGACCAGCTGATCCACGGTCGGGTCCGCCTGGGAATCGTGAGCGCGCTCGCGGTTCACGAGGTGCTGAGCTTTCCCGAGCTCCGGGACCTCCTCGAGACCTCCGACGGCAACCTGAGCGTGCACGCCCGTCGCCTCGAGGACGGAGGATACCTGACCTGCACCAAGGGCTTCGACGGCCGGGTCCCCCGGACCGAGTACGCCCTGACCCCGGCGGGGCGCCGCGCCCTGGCCCGCTACCTGGACCACATGGAAGCGCTGATCGACCGGGTCCGGGACCCCCAGGGCTGACCCGCCCGCCTGACCCGCCGGCGCGACCCGCTCCACCCGACCCGCTTCCGCCACCCACACCCGTCCCCCTCCCCTTCACCCCCACCCCTGCGGAGTCACGACTTTATGTTCACAAGTTCTTTTTCCTCCACGGCGCCCCCATCGGGGGATCGCCGCCTGCACCTGGCGATCATCATGGACGGGAACGGGCGCTGGGCCGAGCGCCGGGGGCTCCCGCGCCACGTCGGCCACCAGGCCGGGGCCCGGGCGGTCCGCCGCACCGTGCGCGCCGCCGCAGAGCGGGGCGTGGCCACCCTCACTCTCTACGCCTTCTCGTCGGACAACTGGCGCCGCCCCCCGGACGAGGTCGCCCATCTCATGCGCCTCTTCGAACGCCACCTGGCCCGCGAAGCGGACCCTCTGGCCCGGAGCGGGATCCGGGTCTCGGTGATCGGCCGCCGCGACCGCCTCGATCCCCCCCTCGTCGCCGCCATCGAGGCCGCCGAGGCCTCCACCCGCGCCGGCACCCGGATGCACCTCCAGCTCGCCGTGGACTACTCGGCACGGGGCGCGATCCTGGAAGCCGCATCCGCGGAAGCCACGCGTCTCCGGTCCGACCCCTCCGCGCCCGCACCGTCCCGGCCCACCTTCCGCGCCGCCCTCGCCCATGCCCTCCACGCCGACGCCGCGGTCCCCGACGTGGACCTCCTGGTGCGCACCGGCGGAGAGCAGCGCCTGAGCGACTTCCTCCTCTGGGAGTCCGCCTACGCCGAGCTCCACTTCACCTCCGCCCCCTGGCCCGACTTCGGCGTCCGGGAGCTCGACCAGGCCCTCGAGTCCTTCCATGCCCGCACCCGGCGCTTCGGCGCCCTCCCCGGGTCCCATCCCTCCGCCGCTCTTCACCGCGCCCGGGAGTCGCGGGTGGATGCGTGAGGCGCGGACCGAGCCCGGCGCGGCCGCATCACGGGCGCCCGCCCCCGGGGGAGCCGGCCCCTTCCCGGCGTGGCGCGTGGCCGCGGGCGCCCTCGCGGTGGGGGCAGGGGGCGACCTCCTCCTCCTGGGGTCCGAGGGCCCGGGGCTGAACCTCGCCCTCCTCTTCCTGGTCCTGGCGGGCGCCGTGGCCCTCGTCCACGGAACGGAGGGGAACGGGGCCAGGCCCTCCCGGGAGGCCGTGGCCTGGTACGCGGTGGGGCTCGCCCTCGCCCTCGTCTTCGTGCTGAGGGCGTCGCCGGTGCTCCACCTCCTGGCCTTCCTGGGGGCGGCGGCGGCCTTCGCCTTCCCCGCCCTCGCCGCCGGACGCGGGTGGCTCGCCCGGTCGGGCGTCCTGCACCCGGTGGAGGCCATCGGGGGAGCCGTCCTTCGCGCCGGGCTGGGTCCGCTCCGGAGCTGGGGCACAGGGGGCGCGGAAGACCCAGGGGGCACGGCCCGGCGCCCCGGCCGGATGATCCCCGCAGTACTCCGGGGAGCCCTGATCGCCCTTCCGGTCCTCGGCGTCTTCGGCGGGCTCTTCATGGCGGCGGACCCGGAGTTTTCCCACCGCGTCACCGGGCTCCTCGGCGCGGTGGCCCTCGAGGAACTCTTCGAGCGGATCGCCTTTGCCGGGATCCTGGCCTGGCTCGCCTTCGGGTACCTGGCCGCGGTCCGGCTGGGCTCCGGGGTCCGGGGGTGGATTCCCGCCGGGACCCGCACCCCCACCCTGGGCATCGGCGAGGTGGGCACGGTGCTCCTCCTCCTGAACCTCCTCTTCCTGGCCTTTGCCCTGCTGCAGCTTCCGGCCCTCCTCGGCGGAGCGGCCCTCGTCCACACGACCCCCGGCCTCACGTACGCCGGGCACGCCCGGGAGGGATTCGGGCAGCTCCTGGCCGCCGCGGCGCTGGTCCTTCCCCTCCTCCTCTCCGCCGAGGCGCTCCTGGGCCTCGGGTCGCGTCGTGACCTCCGCATCTTCCGGGGACTCGCCGCCCTCCTCCTCGTCCTCCTCGGGATCGTCATCGCCTCGGCCTTCCAGCGGGTGTACCTCTACCAGGCCGCCTACGGGCTCACCGAGGCCCGGTTCTACGGGGCCGCCTTCCTGGGGTGGATCACCCTGCTCTGCGGCTGGCTCGGAGCCACGGTCCTCGCCGGGCGGCGGGAGCATTTCGCGGCCCCGGCCCTCGTCTCCGGGTACCTCCTCCTGGCGTTCCTCGCCCTCGTGAATCCCGACGCCCGGATCGCGCAGGCAAACCTGGCGCGACTCGAGGTCGACCCGGGGAGCCGAGGTGCCGTACCCTTCGACGCCGCCTACCTCTCCGACCTGAGCGCCGACGCCGTGCCTGTCCTCGTGGGAGCGCTCCTCAATGGCGCCCCCGACCTCGTCCCCCTCGAGGCGCGCTGCACCCTGGCCGAGGCGCTGGAACGCCGGTGGGGGCCGATCGCCACGGTGGACTGGCGGAGTTCGAGGCTCGCCGATGCGCGGGCGCGGCGCCTCGTGGCCCGGGCGGCCGACCGGGCAGGCGGTGGACTCCCCGGCGCCGTCGGATGCTCCGGGGCGCGGGAGCCCCCGGGTGAGGCGGAGCCGCGGGCGCGAACCCCGGGGCCGGGCGGCTGATCCGGCCGGAAGGTGCGCCGGGTGGCGGGAGCGGGTACTGCCCCTCCCGCCGCATCCTCATTATATTATGTAGTTGTTCATTGACAACACGATTTTTTCGACTTCGGACCCCCTTCGCCAAGGAGCCTACCATGTCGCCACCGATCCTCCGTGCTCCTCCCGCCCCGCGGCTCAGGGGCGTGGCCACCCCGATCCTGTGCGCGCTGGGCCTCGTGGCCCTCGGTGCGTGCGGCGATGCCGGGGAGGCCGGCCCGGCACCCACCCGCGATGCTTCGGCCGCAGCGCCCCGGAACTCCATCGTCGACGTGGCGAAGGTGGCGGGGCAGTTCTCGACGCTCATTGCCGCGGTGGAGGCCGCCGGGCTCACCCGGACCCTCGACGAGGACGGCCCCTTCACCGTCTTCGCTCCCACCGACGGGGCCTTCCAGTACCTGCCCGAAGGGACCGTCGAGGCGCTCCTGGACGACCCCGAGACGCTGGCCGGGATCCTCCTCTACCACGTGGTGCCCGGCACGCTCAAGGTCGCGGACCTGCGCGAGCGCACCGAGCTCGAGACCGTCCATGGGGCGAAGCTCCAGGTGCGCGCCACGGCCCAGGGAATCACGATCAACGACACCTACCTCCTCACCTCGGACGTGGCGGCGTCGAACGGGGTCATCCACGTGATCACGTCGGTGCTGGTGCCGGAAGGGGAGTAGCGGGGGAGCGGCCGCAGGGGACGACCCCGTCGGGTCCGTGCCGGCGGCCCCCGCTCCGCCGGGGCCCCCCGAGCCCCCCCGAAGCCCCCTCTCGACGTCACCGTTGACAGGGGCCGGGTCTCGATGATATATAGAGTGACGATACATCGAGAGCCTTTATAGCAGGGGTGCGCGGAAATGAGCGAAGCGACGGTGGACGTGCAGGCCCTGGCCCGGGGGATCAACGAGGCTCTGGTCCTGGCCACCCTCCGGGACGAGGAGAAGCACGGGTACCAGATCGCGCTGGACGTGGAGCGGGAGAGCGGGGGACGGTTCGTGCTCCAGCATGGCACCCTTTACCCGGTTCTCCACCGGCTGGAGAAGGAGGGGTGCGTTGCCGGCACCTGGTCCGAGGGCAAGGGGCGGCGGAAGAAGATGTACCGGCTCACCCGGACGGGGCGGAAGCGGCTCGAGGGCGAGGCACGCCAGATCACCGACGTGCTGGGCTCCCTGGCGGCGCTTCTTGCCGGACCGGACCATGTCCCGGCCTGACGCTTCGTCGGGGCGCCCGTCGCTCTCCTCGGTGGCCGACCGGGTGCGGGAGCTCCCGCACCCGGCGCGCACGCGCATCCTCCTCGAGATCGCGGGCGACGTGGAGGCCCTGAGCGACGAGCTTCGGCGAAGCGGGGTCCCGGACCCGGAGGCCGTGGCCCAGGCGCACGCGCGGGTCGTTCCGTCGGGCCCGGCGCTCGACGCCCTCATCGGCCTTCATCGGCCGGTCTACCAGCGGCTCACGGCGCCCATCCCTGCATCGTCGCTGCGACGGTGGGAGCAGGGATCCCTTCTCGCCGCCACCCTGGCGGTCCCGGGTGCCGGGGTAGCCGCCCTCGCCGGGGCAGGACTCCTCGCCGCCCCCTCACCCTTTCTCTGGGGCGTACTTGCGCTCGCCACCGCCACGCTGGCGCTGGTGCTCCGCAAGGGGTTCCAGCTCTTCGTCCGGAGGGAGCCCCGCCACGAAACGCTCGAGCGCGAGCTGGCGCTGGTCCTCGGGATGTCCGCTGCGGCCCTCCTCGTGGCGGGCGCGGGGTCCGTTGCCGGCCTGTGGCAGCTCGCCGGAACCCTCGAGGCGGGGGGGCAGGACCCGGCTGGCCCGCTCATGGCCTGGTTCAGGCGGGATGCCGTGCTCGTGAGCCTGGGGATCCTCACCGCGCTGGCAGGGGGCCTCGCGTGGTTCCTGCTGGCACAGGCCGCTGCGGCGATCCGGAGTGGTGACCAGGAAGTACTGAGCATCCTCGAGGAGGAGGCTACCGTCGTGCCGGGCGTGGGGTCGCCCGGGTTCCCAACGCACTGACCAAGGAGGTGCACCATGGTGATGAACTGGCTCGAAGCGCAGACCGGGACCGGTGGTGACGCGGTCGTCGTCGAGGTGCCCGCTCCCCAGGGAGCCGGGCAGCTCCTGGACTTCTTCGCGGGGGGCGTGATGATGGCTCCCATCGCC
>JBJHCE010000140.1:0-7624 GCA_050485865.1 Gemmatimonadales bacterium
CTCGGGGTCGTGCGCGAGCGGGTCCGGAGCCGCCGGACCGGGGCACGGTGGATCCTCGAGTCCCTCGACGCCATGGGCGAGCGGGGAACCCGGTCGGAGCGGATGGCGGCTCTCACGGCGGCCATGGTATCGCGCCAGACCGGGGGAAGCCCGGTGCATGCCTGGGCCCCGGCGCGCCTGGAGGAGGCCGGGGGTTGGACCCACACCTACGTGCGGGTCGAGCAGTACATGAACACCCGTCCGGTAACGGTGAACGAGGACGAACTCCTGGACCTGGCCGCGTTCGTGATGGATCGGGAGGGGATCCGGCACCTTCCCGTGGAAGACGGGGAGCAGCGCCTCGTGGGGCTCCTTTCGTACCGAGGGCTCCTCCGGACCCTGGTGGCCCGGGGGCGCCTCGAGCCCGTGGAGGCGGTCCCGGTACGGGAGGTCATGGAGCCAAACCCCGTCACCGTGGCGCCGGACACCCCGACCCTCGAGGCGATCGAACTCATGCGGAGCCTGAAGGTGGCGTGCCTCCCGGTGGTTCAGGACGGCCGCCTCGTGGGGCTCGTATCCGAGCGCGACTTCATGCCCATTGCCTACGAGCTCCTGGAGGAGCGACTGAAGCGGTGATGAGGGACCGGGTACTCGTGGCCCTCCGGGGTCCGGAGCCGGGTCCGACACTCGTGGGAGTCGCCGCGGTGCATGGCAACGAGCCCGCAGGGGTGAAGGCGGTGCTTCGCCTGGGCGAGCGGATTCGTGCCGCCGGCGGGCTCCGGGCCGGGGCCTTCGTGGGGCTCGTGGGGAACCGGAAGGCCCTCGCCACCGGGCGGCGCTTCGTGGACCGGGACCTGAACCGGATCTGGGGGATTCCCGAGGAGGGGGCCCTGGCCTGGCACGAGGGGCGCGAGCGCGCCGAACTCACCGAGGCGCTGGGGCGGATCCAGCGGGAGGGGCGGGGGCCCCTCCACGTGGTGGACCTCCACACCACGTCGGGGCGGGGGCCCGCCTTCACCATCGTGCCCGCTTCGCCCTGGGGGCAGGCCGAGGCCGATGCCCTCCCTGCGCCCCGGGTCCGGGGGCTCTTCCACTCCCTTCCCGGAACCTTCGGGGCCTGGCTCGACGCCCGGGAGATCCCGAACCTGATCCTGGAGGGGGGCTCTCACCGGGATCCGGACTCGGTGGACCGGAGCGAGGCGGTGCTCCGGGTTCTCCTGGAACGTATGGGACTCGTGGACCCGAAGTGGCTCGCCGCGGACGAAGCCCGGGCGCTCCTCGCGCGGGATGCGGCGGGGCTTCCTCCCCTGGTGGAGGTCCGCTACCGCCACCCCATCGAGCCCGCCGACGACTTCCGCATGCTCCCCGGGTTCCGGAACCTCCAGTGGGTCCGGGAGGGGACCCGGCTGGGCCGGGACGTGCGGGGGGAGGTGGTCGCCCCCCTCGCCGGGTGGCTCCTCCTTCCGCTGTACCAGCGGCACGGCGAGGAGGGGTTCCTCCTGGGCGAGACCGTTGCAGGCGCGCCGACCCCCCGGTCCCGGAGCGGTTCCCGGCTTTCGGCGCATCCCCGGCAGGGGTAGGTTGTCCACCCCATGGATCCCTCCCTTCTTCTCGAACGACGCATTCTGATCGTCGATGACGAGCCGTCGAACGTCTCTGTCCTCGTCCGCCTCCTCGAGCGGCACGGGTACCGGGAGGTGCGGGGGATCACCGATCCCCGTGAGTTCGATGCGGTCTTCGGGGAATTCGAGCCCGATCTTCTGCTTCTCGATCTCCACATGCCGCACCGGGACGGGTTCTCCCTCATGGAGGGGGTCCGGGCGGTGGTGCCCGAGTCCGAGTACCTGCCCGTCCTGGTCCTCACCGGCGACCTGGCCCCGGAAGTCCGGGAGCGCGCGCTTTCGGTAGGGGCCCGGGACTTCATCACGAAACCCTTCGACCTGACCGAGGTCCTCCTCCGGATCAAGAACCTGATGGAGGCCCGGGTCCTCCACCTGGAGCTCCGGGACTACAACCGCACCCTGGAGGAGCGGGTGCGGGAGCGGACCCGGGAGCTCGCCGAGGCCCAGCTCGAGATCCTGGACCGGCTGGCCCGGGCCGCCGAATACCGCGACGACCTGACGGGGCGCCACGCGCAGCGCGTGGGGCTCCTGGCCGCAGAGCTCATGCGGGAGGTGGGTTGTGACGAGGACGAGGCCCAGCTCGTTCGGTGGGCGGCGACGCTCCACGACGTCGGGAAGATCGGGATCCCCGATGCGATCCTGATGAAGCCGGGCCCCCTCACGCCGGCGGAGTACGAGCTCATGAAGTCGCACACCGCCATTGGCGACCAGATCCTCTCGGGGAGCCGCTTTCGCCTCCTGCAGATGGCCGGCGAGATCGCGAGTTCCCACCACGAGCGCTGGGACGGAGGCGGGTACCGCGGGCTCGCGGGAGAGGAGATCCCCCTCGTGGGGAGGGTCGTGGCGGTGGCCGACGCCTACGACTCGCTGACCCACCAGCGTCCATACAAGGACCCCGTCGGTTCGGACGAGGCGGCGGATCGGATCGTCCGGGACCGGGGAACCCATTTCGACCCGGGAGTGGTGGACGCCTTCCAGCGGCTTCGGGCGCGGGGGATTCTCGCCGGCCTCGATGCCCGGGTGCTGGAGGAGGAGGTGGCGGAGGACCGGACCGCCGGGACCGCCATCGGGCTCCTGGTCAGTTCGCCGGAACGGTCCGGTCCCGGGCCCAGTTCCTGAGCCCCTCGATCCGCTCCCGGGCGGTCACCGAGAGGGGCCGGGTGGCCCGGGCCTCGGCCAGGAGAAGCTCGGTGTCCAGGGCCTTCCCGTCGGCAAAGGCGGCGTAGAGGGCCGAGACCACCACCTGCTCGAGCTCGGCGCCCGAGAACCCCTCGGTGGCTGCGGCCACCACCTCCGGGTCCACCGGATCCTCGGTGCGTCCGCGCCGCCCCAGGTGGATGCGGACGATCTCGGCCCGGCTCTCCGGGTCGGGGAGGTCCACGAAGAAGAGCTCGTCGAAGCGCCCCTTCCGGAGAAGCTCCGGGGGGAGCTCGTGGACGGCGTTCGCCGTGGCGAGGACGAAGATGTCGCCCTTCCGTTCCTGCATCCACGAGAGGAAGGTCCCGAGGATGCGGCGGGAGACGGCGTTCCCCTCGCCCCCGGTGTCCCCCCCGCCCCCGGCGAAGGCCTTCTCGATCTCGTCGATCCAGAGCACCACGGGGCTCATCCGCTCGGCGAGGCGCATGGCCCGGGCCAGGTTCTTCTCCGTTTCGCCAATGTACTTGTTGTAGAGGGAGGCGAGGTCGAGGCGGAGGAGGGGGAGCCCCCACTCGGCGGCCACGGCGCGGGCCGAGAGGCTCTTTCCCGACCCCGGGACCCCGGCAAGGAGGATCCCCCTCGGAAAGCCGAGCCCGAATTCCGCCGCTCGCGCCGGATCCTTCACGAGGGCGGTGCGCCGCCGGAGCCAGGCCTTGAGCCCGGCCATGTCGGCGACCTCGGCCAGGCTCTCCTCCACGGGGGTGTACTCGAGAAGCCCCTCCCGCTCGACGATCCGCCGCTTCTCCTCGGCCACCCGGTCCAGGTCCTCGGGGCCCAGTCGGCCGTCCTCGAGGATGACCCGGGTCACGATCTTCTCCGCCTCCAGGTGGGTGAGGCCGGCCAGGTGGTTCAGGAGGCGGTCGAGTTCCGGGCGGGAGAGCTCCACCGTGACCTCGCTCGTGCGGTTCAGGTCGCGGAGCACGTGCCGGACGAGTTCCCGGAGCTCTTCCCGCCCCGGCGTCGGAAGCTGGAGGACGGTGGCACGGGCCCGGATCCGGGGGGGAAGGTCGAGGGAGGTCCCGCAGAGGAGGATCGCCCCGCCCACCGACTCCAGCTGGTCGAGCGCCTCGGCGAACTTGGCCTGGAGGAGCGCGCTCCCCGGAAGGACGGTCTCGAAGGCGTCGAAGGCGTAGAGGGCGGGCACGGTGGAGGCGGCCACGTTCCGGAGCGCGCGCTCGGGCTCCTCCGTCTGGTAGACCGGCCCCCCCGCATCCTCCCGCCGGAGGCCCCGGGCCCGGGTCCACCGGAAGAGGGGAAGCTCCATCCGGTCCGCCAGGAGGCGGAAGAGGGTGCGGATCCGGGGGGCGTCGTCGCTTTCGACGACGAGGAGGGGGTGACGGGAGCGGACCAGGAGCTCGGCGTCGCGGACGGGGTCGGTGAGGGGCATGGGGCGCTCAGCGCTTCGCGGCGGGGGGCGTTCCGATCCGGGCCAGGCCGTCGGAGACGTCCCGGTCCAGGTGGACGTCGATCTGCGGGTAGGCGATCTCGATCCCTGCATCCTTGAGCGCCCACCAGATGGACTCCCGGAGCTGGGACTGGACCCGGGGAGCCGTCCAGGCGTCGTTGCACCAGAGGGAGACCTGCCAGTCCACCGACGAGTCGCCGAAGTCGGTCATGAGGATCACCGGGTCCCGCTCCGGAAGCCGCCATTCCATGGAGGAACAGGCGACCTCGAGCGCCTTGCGGACCGCCCTCATGTCGGAGCCGTAGTGGACGCCCACGTCGGCCCGGACCCGGTAGGTGGGGTCGTCGAGGGTGTAGTTCTTGACCGTGGACTGGACCAGGGTGGCGTTCGGAATGATGATCTCCTCCTCGTCGCGGGTCCGGGCGATCGTGGTGCGGATCCCCATCTTGAGGACCCGGACCACCCGGCCCTCCACCTCCAGGATGTCGCCGGGCTTGATGGCCCGTTCGACCAGGAGAATGAGCCCGCCCACGAAGTTCTGCGCGATGTTCTGCATCGCGAAGCCGATTCCCACCGCGAAGAGGGCGCCGGCGGCGAAGAGGGCGGTGAGATCGATCCCCACCTGCGTGATGGCGATGGAGAGCCCGATCGCCATGACCCCGTAGTGGAGGAGGCGCTTCGTGATCTGCATCGTCCCGACGTCGGTGACGCCGCGGGCCCGGAACCCTCGGTCCACCGCCCGCTGGAGGAGGTTCGAGACCCACCAGGTCAGGATGATGAGCGCGCCCGCCACGAAGACCGTGGTGAGGGTCACCGGGGTGCCGCCCACGGTGAAGAGGACGAAGTTCAGGACCCCGTGCACGAGCTCGGCAATGTCGCCAAGGCCCAGGGTTTCCCCCCAGTCCAGGAGTGCGGAGGTGCCGCTTCCCGTGTCCCCCTCGGCGGAACGGGGGAAGATCTGGAAGGCGGGGGTGTCGGCGGCGGTGTCGGCGGCGATCGTGTCGGCTGCGGGCGCGTCCTGCGGCGAGGGGTCCTGGCGCATGAGGGCTCGAGGTCGGGTGTGGGCAGCGGGGTTCGGGGCGCCGCCCCGGGTACGGATAGATACCGGTGGGCGTTCGTCCCGTCCACCGACGGCCTATATTGAGGGGCTCGTTCCGCCCCGGAGGTTCCACCGACCCCGCACCGGGCCACCGGCGACCCACCCCCCCTTCGCACCCGGACCATGACCCGGATCACCCTCCCTGACGACCTCGTCGACCCGTCGCCGCCTTCGCGCATCGTGCTCTGCGTGCTCGACGGGCTCGGTGGGCTCCCCCACCCCGAGCACGGACAGACCGAGCTCGAGGCCGCCCGCACTCCGGTGCTCGACGCCCTTGCGGCGCGGTCGTCGCTCGGGATGCACACGCCGGTGGCCCCGGGGGTCACCCCGGGGAGCGGGCCCGCCCACCTGGCCCTCTTCGGATACGACCCGCTGGCCTGGCCGGTGGGGCGGGGGGCGCTCTCGGCGCTGGGGGTGGGCTTCGAGCTCGAGCCCGGCGACGTGGCGATCCGGCTGAACCTCGCCACCCTGGATGCCGAGCGGCGGATCACCGACCGGCGGGCGGGGCGCCCCTCCGACGCCGAGGCCCGGGCGGTGGTGGAGCGCCTTGCAGGCGGGGTGCACCTCGCGACTGGGGTGTCTTTTTTCCTGGCCCACGAGAAGGAGCACCGGGTGGTCCTGGTCCTCCGGGGGGCCGGGCTCGGGGCCGAGCTCGCCGATACCGACCCGCAGGCCACCGGGGTCCCTCCTCTCGAGCCCCGGGCGCTGGACCCGGGCTCCGAGGCCACGGCCCGGCACCTCGCCGACTTCATCGGGCAGGCCGAGGCGATCCTTGCCGGGGAGCCCTCGATCCGGGGGGTCCTGGCCCGGGGGATCGCCGCCTACCGGGGCTTCCCGTCCATGGGCGAGCGCTTCGGCCTCCGGGGGGCGGCGTACGCCCGCTACCCCATGTACCGGGGGGTGGCGCGCCTCGTGGGGATGCAGGTGCCCGGGGTGCCCGCCACCGACGCGGAAGCGGCGGGGCTCCTGGAGGCACACTTCCGGGACTTCGACTTCCACTTTCTTCACGTGAAGGCCCCCGACGCCCGGGGAGAGGACGGCGACTTCGACGGGAAGGTGCAGGCCATCGAGGAGGCGGACGCCCTCGTGGGGCGCCTCGCCGCCCTCGAGCCCGAGGTGCTCGTGGTGACCGGGGATCATTCCACGCCCGCGGGGTATGGGGCCCACACCTGGCACCCGGTTCCCGTGCTCCTCCACTCCCGGTGGGCGCGACCCACCGCCTCGACCTTCTCGGAGAGGACCTGCGGAGGGGGAGACCTGGGCAGCTGCCGGGGCGTGGATCTCATGACCCTCGCCCTGGCCCACGCCGGCCGGCTCCGGAAGTACGGGGCCTGACCGCGCACCCGCCGTCCGAACCCCCATCGCCTTACATGACCGACGAACCGACGCACACGGCCCCCCGCCCCGAAGTGGAGCCTGTTCTCCAGAAGGCGCTGGCACACGCCGAGGGGTGGGAGTGGGAAGAGGCCGCCGAGCTCCTCCGCCACGCCCTTCCGGACTACCCCGACGACCCGTACATCCTCTGCTGGCTGGGGCTCGCCGAGCGGGAGCTCGGCCTCGAGGGGGTGGCGTACGAGCGGTTTCGCCGGGCGCTGGAACAGGACCCCCGGGACCCGGTCCTCCTGGCCACGGCAGGCAACGCCCTGGCCCACTTCGACGATCCGGCGGCCGAGGCGGCGCTCCGCACCGCGGCCCTCCTCGCCCCCGACCTGCCCCAGGCCCGCTGGATGTACGGGGCCTGGCTTGCCCGGGAAGGGATGTTCGCCGACGCCCTTGCCGAGCTCGACGCCGCCCTCGAACTGGATCCGGAGGATGGGGTGATCCGGACCGAACGGGGCGTGGCGCTGGCCCTGGCCGGGCGCCTCGAGGAGGCGGCGGCCGCCTTCGCCGCCGCCGTGGAGGTGGATCCGGAGGACTCCTGGGCCCTGGCGCTCCTCGGCCTCGCCCTTCTCGAGTCGGGCGATCCGGAAGGGGCGGCCAGGGAGCTGGACGGCGCGGCCCGCCTCCGCCCCGACGACGTGGAGGCCCAGCTCCTTGCCGCCCTGGCGCTCGGGGCGGTGGAGGAGGAGGGGCGGGGCTTCGAGATGCTGGAACGGGCGCGCCTCCTCATGGACGACGAGGGCGCGGACCTCCAACTCGTGGTCGAAGTCGAGGAACGCCTCGAGGCCGGGTCCGAGGCGGCCGCGCGTTTCCTCCGGAACACCCTCGGCCCCACGGCCTTCCGGGAACGGCTCATGCTCCGTCCCTGACCCGGCCGGAAGGCGGCCCCGCCGCCACGGCCCGTTCCTGCGCATCCCCCGAACGAGCATCTCCCGGACAGGC
>JBJHCE010000141.1:0-7583 GCA_050485865.1 Gemmatimonadales bacterium
CCTCCCGGATACCTCGAAGGGTCCAACGACGGCAGTGCCCGGGCAGCGACCGTCGAGTACGCCTCGGGTGCCCGGTCCCGCGCCACCATGCACCCGGGTGCAAGGATTTGTCAATGCACGATTTCTTGGGCGCTTCCGGGGGAAGAGCCTTCTTCTTGCACCCTGCCGCAGGTCACAGCCCGAACTGTTCCCTGTGCCGGAACGACACCCGTTCGATGAACTCGGGGTGCCGCCGGAGCCAGGCCCGGACGAAGGGGCACCAGGGTACGACCGACCGCTCGCCTTCCTGCGCCCGCTCGAGGGCGAACCGGACGAGGCCGGACCCCACGCCCTTTCCCTCCAGGGAATCGTCAACCTCGGTGTGGAGGATCTCGATCCGGCCGGGCTCGAGACGGTAGTCGGCGAATCCCACCACTTCACCCCCGCGGAGGGCTTCGAAGCGGGACGCTTCTTCGTTGTCCTGGAACGTCACATCCATGGTCGGCATCGTCCGGTTGCGGTTGCGGGCGCCCTTCGAGGGAACGCGACGCGGGCACGGGGGTCAGGAGGACCCCGGTTCACCGCATCCCGTTCCCGAGGCCCCCGATGTCCAAGCCTGTCCAGCGCTACGAGCACGACCGGATCGTGGTCACCTTCGATCCGAACCTCTGTACCCATTCCGGGAACTGCGTTCGCGGACTCCCCGCCGTCTTCGACGCGAAGGCCCGCCCCTGGGTTCGCCCCGAGGCGGCCACGCCCGAGGAGATCGCCGCCCAGATCCGGAAGTGCCCGTCGGGGGCGCTTCAGTACGAGATGAACGAGGAGGGCTGACCCCGCCCCCGTTCCGGCCACGTCACCCCTCCGGAATCTCCGTTCCCAGGAGCTCCACCCGGTCCTCCTCCGCGGGGACCATGCAGAGAAACTCGAAGGGCTCCTCGCCGACGACCCGGTACCAGTGGGGGACCCCGGCGGGAATGTGCACGACCATGCCGGCCCGAATGTCGTGGACGTCGTCTCCGATCCCCACCCGGGCCGCCCCCCGCAGGATGTACTGCTGGTGCTCCACCGAGTTCGTGTGGTTCGGCATGCCCCCGCCCGGCTCCATGACGAAGCGCCGGGTGTGGAAGGTGGAGCCGGTCTCGGGACCCAGGAGGACCTGGCGGGCGGCTCCGCGCCCGGCGCCGATGGCCTCGAGGGGAGTCTGGGATGCAGGGCGGACGATGGTCATGGGAAGGTGGCCCTTCACGGGGTGGTTTCAGGGGATGCGATGATGTCGGGCGTGATCCCCGGGGTGGGTGCGGCCCGGGAGAAAAGCTACCGCGCACGGAGGAGTGCCGCGACCGCCGGGTGATCCCGGTGGCGCATGACGAGCGGATCCTCCCGGGCGGCGAACTGCACCCGGAGCCCCTCGCGATACGCCTGCTCCAGGAGGCTCACCATCTCCGCGGGCTCGCCCAGGAGGGCGGCGATCCGGGCGCGCCGCCAGGTGTGCCCCCCGTACCGCCCCCGGGGCTCCGCGCGGGCCAGGTGGTCGGACCAGCGCCGGGCCTCGGCGGTGTCGCCCAGGAGGACCGCAGCGCGGGCGAGGCCGAAGGGAGGATCGATCAAGTGGGGGTTCCGCTCGTGAAACCCGACGTGGAGGTCCCGGGCTTCCAGGGCCTCGTCCCGCCCCTCGCTCCCAAGTGCCGCGGCCAGGGCAAGAAGGGCCTCCGCCAGGTGGAAGTCACGGTCGCCGGGGGGCTCCCGCTCGAGGTCGGCGCGGGCCTGGGTCACCGATTCCCGGTAGTACCGGAGCCCTTCCGCCTCGTGGCCGTACATGACCAGGTAGTCCCCCGCACCCCGGAGAAAGACGCTGGGCGCCGAGCTGATGCGCCGGGCATCTTCCACCACCCCGGCGATCTCCTCCAGCCTTCCCAGCGCGGCCAGGGCTCGCAGCTCCGGGTAGAGGGGGGCGATGCGCAGGGGGCCCATGAGTTCCCGGGCCCGGCGCGCGACCTGGAGTTCCTCCTCGAACTCCCCGAGGGCGTGGTGCGCCATGGCGAAGGACCCCCAGTACGCGTACCAGCCACGGACCTCACCCCGCGTGGGGTCCACGGTGCGCGCCACCTCCACCGCCTCCCGGAACCGGCCCAGCGTCACCGCATCCTGCACGAGCTGGGCGTGCCCCATGGTCCCGGGGGCCAGGATCCCCTCGTCCACCCCCCGGCGGTGGTTCCTGTAGCTGGCCTCGTGGTCACCTGCCAGAATGGAGTTCAGGAAATCCAGCCCGAGGCCTGCCGGACGATGCCCGGGGGGGATGGCGGCGGCCAGGCGGTCGCGCCGGGCCTCCAGGTCATCGAAGTCGCCCAGGTTGGCTGCGGCAATGGCCCCGTAGAAGACCGCCAGGTGGAAGGAGGGGTCCAGGGCCTCGGCCCGAACCCACGCTTCCCGTGCCTCGCCCCACCGGGCCTCCACGAAGTGCTCCTTCCCGCGGACGAAGGCGAGGAAGGCCTCCCAGGGAGGGGGCTCCTCCACCACCAGGAGTTCGTGCCGGGTGGTCAGGGGGTCCAGGTGGAGCGCCACCGCCGAAAGCGCGGCCTGGCGCAGCGGCTCCAGGGCAAGGCTGGGGGCCTCCCGGGGTGCCGCCACCGTGGCAAGGGCCCGGAGGATCGTCCCGCTTCCCCCGTCCACGAGGCGCGCCTGGATCCGGACCGAGTCCCCGCCCACCTGGTAGCTTCCGGCCACCACGAGGTCCGCCTGGAAGAGCCCCGCCAGGGCCAGGGGGTCCTGGGTATCCCGATGGGCGGCAAGGGCTCCGGCAGGGTCCACCACGTTGGCCACCCCGGTTCGGGCCACCCCCTCGGCGATCCAGTCGGCAGCCATGATCCCCAGCGATGCCAGCGCCGGGTCCCCCGTCCGGTCCTCGAAGGGGAGCACAAGCACCCGGTCGGCATCCCCCCAGAGCGCGGCTCCCACCGGGCCCTGCTCATCGACCCCCGTTCCCCCGCCCCGGGCGAACAGGGCGAAGGCCGCGGCGAGGCCCAGGATCCCCACCCCCAGTGCCCCTGCAACGGCCCACCCCGTGGACATCCGGGCCCGTTCCCACGGTGATCCTTCGGGAGATGCCACCTCCTTCGCCGGCACCCCGGGGCCGACCGCCGGCGCCGCGGCGGGGTCCCCGAGCAGGGCCGCCACGGCGGACGCGCCGTCCGGACGCCCGGCCGGGTCCGGGTCCAGGCAGGCGCGGATGACGTGCGCGAGGCCCTCCGGGAGGGCTCCCCCCGCCTCCACCGCGTCCAGGGCCGGAAGTCCTCCGGGCGCCGGGGGTGGGCGCACCCCGGTGGCCATCTCGTGGAGGAGGACCCCGAGGCTCCAGAGGTCGGTCCTGAGGTCCGCGGGTGCGCCGGAGCGCACCTCCGGGCTCGCGTACCCCTTCGACCCCCGGGGGGCGGCGGCTTCGCCCACGGTTGCGGCGATCCCGAAGTCCACGAGCCGGACGCCTCCACCTGCCGTGAGGAGGACGTTCGAGGGCTTCACGTCGCGGTGGACGATCCCCGCCTGGTGCGCCGCATCCAGCGCCGTGGCCACCCCCCGCCCCACCCGGAGGATCTCGGCGGCAGGGAGGGGGAGGGGGCCCCGCCGGAGCCGGTCGGCCAGCGTTTCGCCCTCGTGGCAGGCCATGGCCAGGTACACCCCGGCGTCGTCGGTCTCGCCCACCTCGTGGATTACCCCCACGTTGGGGTGATCAAGGCGGGCGACCCGCCGGGCCTCGGCCAGGAGTTCCGCCCGGGCGGCCGGGTTCTCGACGGCCTGGGGGGGAAGGAGCTTGAGCGCCACGTCCCGCTCGAGGTCGGGGTCCCGGGCCCGGTAGACCACGCCCATTCCTCCCTCTCCGAGGACGCCCGTGATCTCGTACCTTCCGACGCGGCGTCCGGGCTGGAGGTGCGAGGCCACGGGAGCGCCGATCCCCACCCCGGCCGAGCGGAGCGGCGAGACCCAGTCCCGGGAGAGCCTCTCGAAGAACCCGGCGGCCGCGGCGTCGGCTTCCACCAGGGCGCCGACCTCGTCCCGGAGCGCCGGGTCGTCGGGGCAGGCGCGCTCCAGGTAGGTGGCGCGCTCACCCGGCGGAAGGGCGAGCGCCTCGTCGAAGAGCCGGTCGCGCCGCGATATCGGGTCGGGCGGCGTCATGGGGCTTGGGCGGGAGCGCCGCCCGTGTCAGGGTGGAGTTCCCGGAAGAGCCAGGCCCGGGCCATGGCCCAGTCGCGCTTCACCGTCGGAGCCGAGACCCCGAGCGCCCGGGCCGTCTCCTCGATCCCGAGCCCGGCGAAGAATCGGCACTCGACGACCCGGGCCTGCCGGGGCTCCCGCGCCTCCAGGCGGGTGAGGGCCTCGTCCAGGGACTCCATCACCTCGAGGGACCGGTCATCCACCCGGAGGAGCCCGTCCACCCCCTCCAGCACCTCCAGGGGGAGGCGGTGGGCGTCGCCTCCGCGCTTCAGCCGCTTCCGGTCGCGGGCATAGTCGCAGAGGATGTGACGCATGGCCCGACCCGCGAGCCCCAGGAGATGGCTCCGGCTCTCGAGCGGACCGCCCCGGGAGCGATCGAGCTTGATCCACGCCTCGTGCACGAGGGCCGTTGTGTTCAGCGTGAAGTCGCCTTCCCACCCGCGCCGCTGTCTCCGGGCGAGGGCCCTCAGCTCCTCGTACACCAGGGGGAGGAGGGCATCGAGGTCCGAAGGCGAGTCCGAGGCGTCGTCCATGATCCGATTCGGGGCCGGACGGCGTGAAGGAGGAAAGGGCCGGTGCCCGGCCGGGTGCAAGCTGGCACCTGACTTCCCCGAATCGCAAGGAGCAGACGCGATGAACGCGCTTCGATCCCTCCGTTCCATCCAGCGCCATGCCGCCCTGGTCGTGGTGGTGACCGCGGCCTCGGCGGGGGCTCCCACCCACCCGGTCGACCCGCCCTCGGACCTTCGTTCCCTCGAGGGATACGCCTTCGACGTCCGATTCAGCCCCGGCCTCGAGGCCCGGACCCGGGTCATGGCGGAGCAGGTAGCCTCGGTCCTGGAGCACATGGGGCCACGCCTGGGCATCACCCCCGAGGTGGAGCTCCTGGTGCTCGCCGAGATCCACTGGGCCGATCACACCCCGTTCCCGGTCTACGGGATGCCCCACATCCTGGACGGGCGCACCCTCATCGTGGCCGGCGAGGACAATCCCATGTGGCAGGGGTTCCTCCCCGACCCGGCTTCCCTCGCGCCCGCGGACGGCGACGCGGTGCGCCGGGTCTACCGGGACGCCTCGGGGGCACCCACGGCAGCCCCCTTCTTCGACCTCCTGGCGATCCACGAACTCGGACACGCCTTCACGAGCCAGGGAGGGATCCAGGTCCAGCGCCTCTGGATGGGCGAGTTCCTTCCGAACCTGGTCCTCCACGCCTGGGTCGAGGAGGTGGCACCGGAGCTCCTTCCGGCCCTTACCCTCCTTCCGGACCTGGGCGTGGCCGCCGGGCCCGGCGGCCACCCGTACACCACCCTGGCCGAGCTCGAGGAGCACTACGTCCGGATCGGACAGGAGCATCCGGACAACTACGGATGGTACCAGTTCCGCTGGCACCAGGGTGCCCGGAGGCTCTACGAGGCCGGAGGGAGCGTGACCCTCGATCGACTCTGGAAGGCCCTCCGGGACACCCCGGAGCGTCTCGATGATGCGGCCCTCGTCGAGCTCCTGGACCAGCGGGTCCACCCCTTCCTCGGCTCGTACGTCCGGAGCTGGGACCGGGAGACCGGGACCCCCCCGAACCTCCGGGCCCGGGGGCACCCGGAGCCGGCCGTGCGACCGCTCCCCGTCATCGACATGCACCTGCACGCCTCCCTTGCGGCGTCCAACGGCCCGCCCCCCCTGGCCATGTGCACCCCGGCCCCTGTCGGCACGGCATGGGACCCCGGCCGGGAGGCCTTTGGGGACGTGTTCTTCCGGTGGCAGAAGGACCCGCCCTGCCCCGACCCGGTCTGGTCGCCCGAGACCGACGAGGAGCTCAGGCGCGAGACCCTGGACGCCCTCGAGCGCCTGAACGTCTACGGGGTCACGAGCGGTCCCCCCTCCCTCGTGCGGATGTGGCGGAACGAAAGCCCGGAGCGGGTCATCCCGGGCCTCATCCTCGAGTTCGGCCCGAGGCAGGTCCCCCTGGACACCCTTCGAGCCATGCATGCCCGTGGAGACCTGGCGGTGCTGGGCGAGGTGGTGACCCAGTACCAGGGGATCCACCCGGCGGACGAGGCGCTGGCGCCCTACTGGGCGCTCGCCGAGGAGCTGGACCTCCCGGTGGGGATCCACGTGGGGACGGGGCCTCCTGGCGTCGTCCACATGGGCGCCGACGGCTACCGCGGCAGCCTCCACTCCGCTCTCACCATGGAGGAGGTTCTGGTGCGGCACCCCGGGCTCCGGGTCTACCTGATGCACGCCGGTTTCCCCCTCATGGAGCACACCCTCACCCTCCTGTACGCACACCCGCAGGTCTACGTTGACGTCGGCGTCATCGTCTTCACCCAGCCCCGGCCGGCCTTCTATCGATTCCTCCAGGGGCTCGTGGATGCGGGGTTCGGAGCGCGGATCCTCTTCGGCTCGGACCAGATGGTCTGGCCCGGGGTCATCGAGCGGAGCATCGCGGTGATCGAGGAGGCGCCCTTCCTGAGCGAGCAGCAGAAGCGGGACATCCTCTACAACAACGCCGCCCGGTTCCTCCGCCTCTCGGACGAGGAGATCGCTCGGCATCACGAGGGGACCGGGGCGGCTCCCGGCGGTCGGGACTAGGGATTCGCGCGACCGCGGTCCCGGAGGACCTCCTCCACCGCCTCGACGAGCTCCGACAGGGCGTAAGGCTTGGGCAGGAAGGACGAGTCATCCGGGAGCTCCCCGGAGTTCAGCACCGCGTGGTCTGCGTACCCCGAGGTGAAGAGGACCGGCGTGCAGGGCCAGCGCTTGCGGATCCGGTGCGCCAGCTCGACCCCGGTAACTCCGGGCATCACGAGGTCGGTGAGGAGGAGGCCCGGGGGGGCCTCTTCCCCTTCGGCCCAGGCCAGGGCCGCCTCGCCGCTCTCGCAGGCCATGACGTCGTGGCCGTTTCGCTCCAGGATGCGCCGGGCGAGGGAGAGGATCCCCGGTTCGTCATCCACCACGAGGAGCGGCCGGCCACCGTTGGTCGCGCTCCCCGGCTTCGGACCAACCTCGGCGGGGGTCTCCGGCGCGCCGCCCACGGCGACCGACGGCGCCGATCGCCCGGGGAGAAGGATCTCGAAGCGCGTGCCCTCGCCCTGGGTGCTGGCGCAGGAAATCGACCCCCCGGCCTGGCGCACGATCCCGAAGACGGTGGCGAGCCCGAGCCCGGTGCCCTTCCCCGGGTCCTTCGTCGTGAAGAAGGGCTCGAAGATCCGGTCGAGCACCTCGGGGGGCATGCCGGACCCGGTGTCCGTGACCGTGAGGCGGACCCTGGGGGACGCCGGGCCCCGGACCCGCTCGATCCCGAGGCGGAACGCGCCGCCCCGGGGCATGGCATCCCGGGCGTTCGAGGCAAGGTTCAGGAGCACCTGCGAGAGCTGGTTCGGGTCCATGTGGACCCAGGCATC
>JBJHCE010000142.1:0-7525 GCA_050485865.1 Gemmatimonadales bacterium
CGCTCCGCCCCCTCCTCGTGACCGGGCTCGCCACCTCGCCCGAGTTCGTGTACCCGGTCCCGGCGGGGGGTGCGCTCATTCCCGACGAGGAGCGCTTCGCCGTCTTCTGGATGGACCGGGGCGGTGCCGCCCCCCTCTTCCGCATGGAGGGGGCCTTCAACGACGTGGTCCTCCGCTTTCACCGGGGGGCGTCGGAGCGGGAGGTCCTGGCCGGCGTCGACGCCATACTGGAGCCGTACGGGGGGCGAGGGGCGTACGGCCGGGACCTCCAGCCCTCGAACTACATTCTCGAGGGCGAGCTCTCGCAGCTCCAGCAGTTCGCCACCGTGGTGCCCTTCCTCTTCCTGGGGGTTGCCGCTTTCCTCCTGAACGTCGTGCTCTCGCGCCTCCTCCACCTCCAGCGGACCCAGGTGGCTGCGCTAAAGGCGCTGGGGTACCGGGACCGGGAAATCGGCCTCCACTTTCTCAAGATCGCCTCAGGGGTCGTGGTGGCGGGCTCGGTGCTGGGAATCCTCGTGGGGGCCTGGCTTGGCCGGGCCATGACCGACCTCTACGGCGGGTTTTTCGGCTTTCCGGTACTCGAGTGGCGCATGGGATGGGGGGCTCCCGTGGCCGGGGTCGGGGTGGCGCTCCTGGCCGGGGTGGCGGGCACGTGGACGGCGCTCCGCCACATTCTCGCCCTTTCCCCCGCCGAGGCCATGCAGCCCGAGCCCCCGGCCCGCTACCGCCCGACGATCCTCGAGCGGGTGGGGCTCGGCCGCCTCGTGGGGCCCTCGGGGCGCATGGTGCTCCGCGAGGTGGGGCGGCGCCCCCTGCGCACCGGGCTCTCTGCCTTCGGGATCGGGATCGCCCTCGGGATCGTCATGGTGGGGCGCTTTTCCGGCGATGCCCTGGACTTCCTCATCGAGGAGCACTTCTATCGCGCCTGGCGCGAGAACGTGACCGTGACCTTCGCGCAGGCCGTCCCCGACCGGGCGATCCGGGAGCTCGGCGCCCTTCCCGGCGTCACCCACGCCGAGGGGCTCCGCATCACCCCGGTCCGGATCGAGCACGGGCACCAGTGGCGGGACATTCCCCTCATGGGATACCCCGAGGGGACCATGCTTCGCCAGCTCCTCGACGGCTCCGGGCGGGTGCATCCCATGCCCCAGGGCGGGGTGGTCCTCACGGAGAAACTCGCCGAGGTGATGGGCGTGGGGCTGGGCGATCGGGTCCAGGTCCGCCTCCGGGAGGGACGCCCCGGGCGCGCCGAGCTCGAGGTCACGGGGCTCGTCGACGAGATGTTCGGCCTCCAGGGGCACATGCGCCTCGCCGACCTGAACGCCCTCCTGGGGGAGGCTCCCCGGGTCTCTCAGGCCCTCCTCAGCGTGGAGCCCGCCGCCTTCGCCGAGCTCGAGGCCCGCCTCGCCGGGGTTCCGGGGGTCGTGGACGTGGGAAGCCGCGACGCCATCGTGACCCGCTTTCGGGAGCAGAGTGGCGAGCTCCTCGTGGTGATGACCCTCATTCTCACCGCCTTCGCCAGCGTGATCGCGGCGGGGGTGGTCTACAACAATGCCCGGGTGGCGCTTTCGATGCGCGAGCGGGACCTGGCCTCGCTCCGGGTCCTGGGCTTCACCCGGCGGGAGATCTCGGCGGTCCTCCTGGGCGAGATGGCCGTGCAGGTGGCCCTCGCGATCCCCCTCGGAATCTGGGTGGGAATCCGCCTCTGCGAGGGGATCGCCGGGTCGGTGGACCCGGAGCGGTACCGTCTTCCCATTGTCCTTGGCTCCGGCACGTACGCGTATGCCATCGGGGTGGTGCTCGTGGCCTCGGCGGCGAGCGCACTCCTCGTACGACGCAGGCTCGACACCCTGGACCTGATCGGCGTCCTCAAGACGCGGGAGTAGTTGTAATGACAGGTAATGACAAGTCCGACGGCGCCGCCTCGAACGGTCCGCCCCGCCGCCGCGAGGCGCCCCCCTGGGTCCGCACCGCGCTTCTCGTGGTGCTGGGACTCGCCATTGTCGCTGCCTTCGCCCTGGCCCTCGGGCCCCAGCGGGTTGCGGTGGACCTGGCCCCGGTGGAGCGGGGCACCGTCGAGGTGGCGGTGGAGGAAGACGGGCGCACCCGGGTGCGGGACCGCTACCTCGTGACCGCTCCCGTTTCGGGGACGCTCGAACGCATCGTGCTCGAGGCGGGAGATGCAGTGGAGGCGGGAGATCCCCTCGCACGGATCGACGGTCCCGCCTCGGCGCTCCCCGATCCCCGGACCGAGGCCCAGCTCCGGGTGCGCCTCGGCGCCGCCGAGGCCGGGGTCGAGCGGGCCCGGGCCCTCGTGGACGCCGCCGAGGCCGCGGTCACCGATGCCCGGGCGGAGCTTCGCCGCCAGGAGGTGCTCCTCGAGGGTGGAAGCGGCTCGCCCATGGCCGTGGAGCGGGCCGGGGCCCTGCTCCGGGCCCGGGAGGCGGAGCTCCGTTCCGCCGGCTTCACCGTGCGGGCCGCCGAGGGCGAGGTCGAGGATCTTCGCCTGGCCCTGGGCGGGGGCGGTGCCGGAAGCGGCGGGGCCCTGCTCATCCGGGCCCCCGTCTCGGGCACGATCCTCCGGGTCCACCGGGAGAGTGGCGGCGCGGTGGGCCCGGGCGAACCCCTCGTGGAGGTGGGCGATGCCTCGGCCCTCGAGGCCGTCGTGGACCTCCTTTCCGCCGACGCGGTTCGGGTCTCCGCCGGCGCCGAGGCCACCCTCTCCGGTTGGGGCGGCGACGGCGTGCTCCCCGCCCGGGTCCGGCGGGTCGAGCCCGCCGGCTTCACCCGGATCTCGGCCCTCGGGATCGAGGAGCAGCGGGTGAACGTGATCCTGGAGCCCGGGGAGCCCGCCGGCTGGGCCGGCCTCGGCGACGGATTCCGGGTCGAGGCCCGGATCCTCGTGGAGCGGGCCGAGGGGGTGCTCCGGCTGCCCGCCGGCGCCCTCTTCCGGTCGGGAGACGGGTGGGCCGTGTTCGTGGTGGAGGGAGGCCGCCTCCGCGAGCGCCCCGTCGAGCTCGGGCGCAGGAGCCAGGCCTCGGCCGAGGTCCGGAGCGGGCTCGACGAGGGAGACCGGGTCGTGGTCTATCCCTCGGACCGGGTGGCCGACGGCGTGCGGTTCCGCGCCCGGTGATGCCGGAACGCCTCCGGGTGACTAGTTTTCGGGAACCGCTCATCCAATCCGACCATTGCAGCTCCCGGTCCCTCCGTCTCTGCGGAGGAACGGGTTCACCCGAGCGCATGCCCCGATCCCCGATCCGGCCCCCCGGCGGGTCCCCCCGGACCGCCCTCCTCTGCTCCCTCGTTCTCGCGGGCGGGGGGTGCGCCGGCGACCTGGACTCCCGGCCGGGGCAGGGAGGCGCAACGGAAGCCTCGGTGCCGGCGGCCCCTCCGCATCTCCCCCCACGGAACCTCGCGGGGACGGATGGCGATCCCGGACCCGGGTCCGCCCCGCCCCTGACCCAGCTGCACCTGGAGGTCTGGACCGAGCGGGAGGGGCTTCCGCAGAACTTCGTCCCCGCCCTCGCCCAGACGGGCGACGGGTACCTCTGGGCCGGGACCGAGCGGGGGCTCGTGCGCTTCGACGGGCTGAACTTCCGGATCTACACCCCCGAGACCACGCCGGAGCTGGGATCGCCCTGGATCACGGCGCTCCTCGCCGGGGGCGACGGCACGCTCTGGATCGGCACCGGGGGCGGTGGGCTCGTGCGTGGGATGGGAGGGCGGTTCGAGGCGGTGGAGGCGGTGGCGGAAGTGGGTGCGGTACGGGCGCTGGCGCCCCGGGAGGGGGGTGGGGTCTGGATCGGCTCCGACGGGGGCGGCGTGGCGGGGGTCTCGCCCGAGGGGGCGGTGGAGGTGCGGGTCGGGGTGGAGGAGGGGCTCTCGGCGCGGACCGTGAACGCGCTGGCGGTGGCAGGCGGGGCGCTCTGGGTCGGGACGAGCGGGGGGCTCGACCGGGTGGCGCCGGGGACGCTCGAGGTGGCGGCGGGGGTGGCGGCGCCCTCGGGCGAAGTGAACGCCCTCCTCGACGGGGGCGACGGGACCCTCTGGGTCGGGACCGGGGCGTCAGGGCTCCTCCGGGTGGGATTCGAAGGGGGGGAGGTCCTCCCGGCCGGGGTGGAGCGCGGGATCGTCGGGGGGCCGGTGTCGGCCCTCGCCCTCGACCGGCGCGGCGCCCTGTGGGTCGGCACGAACGGGGGCGGGCTCTTCCGGGTCGGCGCGCGGGGGCTGGAGCGGCTGTACGACGGGAACGGACTCCCCGGGAACCTGGTGCGGTCGCTCCTCGAGGACCGGGAGGGGAACATCTGGACCGGGCAGACGGCGGCAGGACTGATCCGGCTCCAGGAGGGGCCCTTCGAGTGGCTCGGGGCGCCCGAGGGGCTCTCCATGGACGTGGCGCTCGGGGTGCTCGAGACCCCCGACGGCGCGCTCTGGGTGGGGACGCCGGGGGGTGGGGTGAACCGGGTGATGGACGGTGTGGTGCGGACGTGGACCACCCTCGACGGGCTTGGTTCCGACTTCGTCCTCTCGGTGACCGATGCCGGGGGCGGAGACGTCTGGGTGGGGACCATGGGGGGTGGGGTGGCCCGAGTGGGGCCCGGAGGGGTGCGGCGGCTCGAGGAGGCCGATGGGCTCCTGGACCCGCAGGCGCCGGTGGTGCACCGGGATGCCTCGGGAGCGCTCTGGGTCGGGTACCGGACCCGGGGGCTCCAGCGGATCCTTCCTGCCGCCGGGGCGGGGACCGGGGTCGGGGCGGGGACCGGGGTGGCACCCGCACACTGGACCGAGGACGACGGCCTCCCCTCGAACGGGGTCACGGTGATCCTGGACGACGGCGACGGGCGGGTGTGGGCCGGCACCCGGGCCGGGCTCGTCCGCGTCGAGGAGGGTGGGGGGCTCACGGTCTTCGGGGTGGCGGAGGGGCTCCCCGGGGGGCTCGTGACGGGGCTCTTCCACGACGCCGACGGATCGACCTGGGTGGCCACCATGGGGGGGCTCGCACGGGTCCGGGAAGACCGGGTGTTCGCCTTCGGGCGGGAGCAGGGGTTTCCGGGGCCCGAACCCATGGGGGTCGTGGAGGACCGGAGGGGGGATCTCTGGATCAGCACGAGCCAGGGGATCCTGAGGGCCTCGCGTGACGCGCTCGACGCGGTAGCCGAGGGGCGACGGGGTGAGGCCCGGGTGTACCACTTCACCCGGGGGCACGGGATGCGGAGTGCCGAGGCGAACGGTGGTGTGCACCCCTCGGCGGTGCTCGGCTCCGACGGGAGCGTACGCTTTCCGACCATGGCCGGTGTGGTGCGGATCGACCCGGAACGGGAGGTCGCGGGCCGGGAGCTTCCCCTGCCGGTCGTGGAGTCGGTCACTACCGCCGACGGGGTACTCCTCTTCGACGAGACCCCGCGGCTCCGGGGAAGGGAGCGGTGGGCGGAGTTCACCTTCGCGGTGCCCACCTTCCGGGCCCCGGACGAACTCCGGGTGCGCTACCGCCTCGAGGGGTTCGACCAGGAGTGGAGGGAGGCGGGGATCTCGCGGACGGCGCGGTACACGAACCTTCCACCTCGGGGCTACCGGTTCCTCGTCGAGGTGGAGGATCCCGAGGAAGGGTGGGTGGGAGCCGGGGCGGAGGCGGCGCTCGGTGTGGACCCGCGGGTGCACGAACGGCGTTCGGTGCAGGCCGGCGGGCTCCTGCTGGTGCTCCTCGTGGCGGGGGTCGGGTACCGGAGGCGGATCCGGTCGCTGGAGCGCCGGGAGTCCGAGCTCCTGGGGCTCGTGCACGACCGGGAGAAGGCGTGGGGTGCCCTCGCACGGTCGGAGGAGCGGCTACGCCTCGCCCTGGAGGCCGCGCACCTGGGGACCTGGGAGTGGGATCTCGAGGCCGACGAGGTGAGCTGGTCCGAGGGCGTGAACCCCTTCTTCGGGGTGGGCCCGCTGGGGGGAGAGGCGTTCCGGGGGCGGCTCCGGGAGCGGGTGGCCGAGCCGGCGGCGGGGGCGCTCCTCGGCGTGGTGGAGGCGGTGCGCACCGGGGTGATGGCGGACTTCGCCATCGACTTCGAGGTGCCGGGGCCGAGCGGCGATCCCCTCCAGGTCGAGCTCCGGGGGCGAAGGATCGAGGCCAACGCCTTCGAACCCGCGCGGATCCTCGGGGTGGCCGCCGACGTGACCGCGCTGATCCGGGCCCAGCGGGACCTCCGGGCCCGGGAGGAGGAGCTTCGCCATGCCCAGAAGATGGAGGCGGTAGGGAGCCTCGCCGGCGGAGTGGCGCACGACTTCAACAACCTCCTCGCCGTGATCGGAATGAACACCCGCCTCGCCCTGGACCACATGGAGCCCGGGCATCCCGCCCGGGAGGAGATCGAGGAGACGGTGCGCGCGGCGGACCGGGCCACGACCCTCACCCGCCAGCTCCTGGCCTTCAGCCGGAAGCAGTTTCTCCAGCCCCGGGCGCTCGACCTGAACGCCGCGGTGGAGGGGGTCGAGCGGATGCTCCGCCGGATCCTCCGGTCGAACGTGGAGCTGGAGCTGGAGCTGGACCCCGATCTGGACCCGGTGCTCGCCGACGTGGGGGGGGTGGAGCAGATCCTCGTGAACCTCCTCGTGAACGCCCAGGATGCCATGCCCGCAGGTGGGCGCATCACGATCCGGACCCGGAACGTGCCGGCGGAGGCGGAGGGCCCCGAGGGGGGCAAGGGGGTCTGTGCCCTCCCCCACGTACTCCTCTCGGTACAGGACACCGGCGAGGGGATCCCGCCGGAGATCCGGAAGCGGATCTTCGACCCCTTCTTCACGACGAAGGGCGTGGGCGAAGGGACCGGGCTCGGCCTCGCGTCGGTCTACGGGATCGCCAAGCAGACCGGGGGGGCGGTGGAGGTGGAGAGCGACCCCGGCGCCGGGGCCACCTTCCACGTGCGGCTCCCCAGGTACGGGGTGGGGGCGGCGCACGCAGTGCAGGCCGCGCAGGCGGACCGGGAGGAGGGGTGAGTTCCGCGCTCGCCAGCGCACTCCCCGTCGCGGCCCTGGGGGCGCTCCCCTGGGTGGGGCTCGCCGTATTCATGGCGGCGGCGCTCCGTCTGCCCCGACCGATTCCCCCTGCGCCCGCGGCTCCCCATCCGCCCCGCCCCGACGCCGCCGGGGCGTTCCCTCCCGTCACGGTGATCATCCCCGCCCGGAACGAGGCGGCGAACATCGGGCGCTCCGCGGGGAGCCTCGCCCGGCAGGACTACCCGGATTTCCGCATCCTGGTGGTGGACGACGGGTCCACCGATGGCACCGGCGAGATCGCCCGCGCCCTCCCGCGCGGGAACGCCAGGGAGCTCCGGGTGGTGGAGGGGCGCCCCCTCCCCACCGGGTGGTTCGGAAAGCCCTGGGCCTGTGCCACCGGGGTCGAGGCCGCGGGGACGCTTGCCGACGGGTCCCTTCTTCTCTTCACCGACGCCGACACCGAGCACGCTCCGGACCTCCTGCGCCGGGCGGTCCTGGCTCTCCAGGAGGACGGCGCGGACGCCCTCTCCCTCCTGGGGCGCCA
>JBJHCE010000143.1:0-7484 GCA_050485865.1 Gemmatimonadales bacterium
GCTCCTGCGGCTCCGGGCCGAGATGCGGGTGCCGGGGCGAGCGTGGCTCCAGTGGGAAGCGTTGCCGGAGGACGGGGGGACGCGACTCGTGCAGTCGGCGCTCTTCGCGCCGGAGGGGCTCCCCGGGGTCCTCTACTGGTACGCGCTCTTCTTCGCGCACGCCTTCATCTTTTCCGACCTGGCCGACGCGGTGGCGCGGCTCGCGGAAGCGGAGCACCGGGGGGGTGGCGCAGGCGGGAACCTGGAATAGCTTGCGGGGTGTCTAGCGAACGTACATGAGTTGTCCATAGATTGTGGATAACATGTGGAATCGATCGCACGCCGCGTTTCGATCGCCCGGAATGACCCCGCTCCCCACCCGGGAGGCCCCGTGCAGCACTTCAACTCCGAACTTTTCCTGACGACCTCGGAGGTGGCCGAACTTCTCGGCGTCCACCCCTCCACGGTCAAGCGCTGGACCGACGCCGGCGAACTCCCCTCCGGGAAGACCGAAGGGGGGCACCGCCGGATCTACCTGCACCAGGTGCTCGAGTTCGCCTCGGCGCGGGGTGAGGCGACCTACCTGGATGCCTTTGCCCCCTTCCAGTCGCACGTCTGGCTGGCGGTGCGCGATGCGGTGCGCCAGAATGAATTCAGGAAGGTCGTGTCCCTCGCCATCGGATGGCTCGTTCGCGGGTATCCCCGCCGGATCACCTCGCTCTTCCACCTCCTGGCCTCCCGCGCGGACCTTCGTCTCGCCCGGCTCGTGGACGGCGCCGTCCAGCCGTTCATGGAGGAGGTGGGGACCTCCTGGCGGGAAGGACGCCTCCGGATCGGAGAGGAGCACATGGCGAGCCAGGCCGTATTCGAGGCGCTGATCCGGAAATCCGCCGAAATCGCCGGTGCGCCGGAGGCCGCCGGGGGAGCGTCCCTTCGCCGGCCGGTGGCCCTCGTGGGGGCCATGTCCGGCGACCAGCACCACATGGGGGCGATGTGCGTTCGCCTCCTCCTCGAGGAGCGGGGGTTCGACGTGAAGTACCTGGGGGCCGACACGCCCGCCGACGAGTTCGCGGCGCTCCAGCGGTCGCTTGGGGCGGAGCTCGTGTGCGTGTCCTTCTCGCCCCCGGCGTCGGCGGGGCAGATGCGACGTTGCCTCGAAGTGCTCGTGGAGTTCCACCGGGAGCGGCAGCCCTACGACCTGGCCTTCGGAGGCCGGGCGGGGCCCCTCGCCGAGGTGGACTCGGGGGCGCTCCCCTTCCGCCGCTTCGGGATCTTCCAGGCGGCCGGGGACTTCGAGGGGTGGCTCGATGCCCGGCCCGCCATGCCGCGGCTCCCGGGGCGGGCTCCCCAGGCGGAGGGCGGGGAGGAGCTGGGGGTCGGAGGAGGGGGCGCCCCGGCGCGGGTGGCCATGCCCCTTCGGGAGACCGCGTGAGACCGGGCGGGGTGGAGTCGTCGTGGCTCCGCTCCCCGGCGGGGTGGGGCGTGTGGGTCCTCCTCGCCTTCACCGTCGTGGCCCTCGTGGGGTACGGCGTGTTCGGCAAGAACCCCCAGCTCATTCCGCCGAACCTGATCGGGTTCTGGCAGGTCTCGTACGGGTTCTTCGCCAAGGTGCACATCGTGCTCGGCGCGGTGGTCCTGGCGGTGGCCCTCGTACCCTGGGCGGGGCTCCGGTGGATCCCCGCCCTCGTGGTGGTCTACCTTCTTTCCCTTGCCGCCGAGTACGTGGGGACCGGGTGGGGTCTCCCCTTCGGCGACTACACGTACACGACCCTCCTCGGTGCGAAGATCGGGGGCCAGGTCCCCTGGGTGATCCCCCTGTCGTGGTTTCTCATGGCGCTTCCGGCGTGGATCCTGGCACGTCAGACCTTCCCGCTTCCGGGGCGGTGGGGCGCGCGCATCCTCTTCGCGGCGGTGATCCTGACGCTCTGGGACCTGGCCCTCGACCCGGCCATGGCGTACGGCGCACCGTACTACTGGACCTGGGGGGGCACGGGCCCCTATTACGGGATGCCCTGGCTGAACCTCTTCGGCTGGGTCGCCACCGGCGTGGTCCTGATGGGGGCCATGGAGCTCCTCGGGATCGGGGACTGGGGCGGTGACATCCGGGTCGAGTGGGCCTTCGCGTACTACGGGGTCACCCTCCTCATGCCCTTCGGGATGCTCGTCCTGGACGGCCTCTGGCTCGCGGTGGTGGTGACCCTCGCGGCATGCGGCGCCGCCTGGGCCCTTCACCGCGCGGTGGTTCGGCGGGCGCCGGCCGGGCACCCCGGGGGGCGTGGGGTCCCTGCGGCCCCGGTTTCGGCGGGCGCCGGGGGGGGAGGCACGCCATGACCGGGTCCCGCGAGAGCGCGAAGGCCCGGGATTCCCTGCACGCGGCCCTCCTGGAGGAGGCGCGGGTGCTCCACGCATCGCTGGGCATTCCCCTCCCGCAGGTCGAGGGGAAGCTCCTCCGACCCCTCGTGGCCCTCGCTGCAGGGGGAGATGCGGAGGGGGCGGATCCGTCGACGCGCCGGCCCCTGCTCCGCGGCGCGCTCGCGATCCAGATGGCCCACGAGGCCTCCCTCCTCCACGACGACATTCTCGATGACTGCGCGGTCCGCCGCGGAGCCGCGTCGGTGGCGAGCCGCGCCGGGGTGGGGGCCGCCCTCGTGGCGGGAGACCATCTTCTCACCGCCTCCTACCGGGTGGCGGCGGGTACGGGTTCCCTCGACGTGGTGACGGCGTTCAGCACGGCGGTGGAGCGGACCGTGGCCGGCGAGATCGCGCAGGCCCGGGCGGTGGGGCGGGTTCTGACCGAGGCCGAGTACCGGGAGATCGTGGCGGGGAAGTCCGGCGCCCTCTTCGGATGCGCGGCGGCCCTGGGGGCGCTCCTCCGCGGGGACGCGGAGAGAGCCCGCCGGGATCACGAACTGGGGGTCCGGATCGGCTGCGTGTACCAGCGGATCGATGACTTCCTGGATCTCTGCCCCGGTGCCGAGCTGGGGAAGCCCCCCCTCCTGGACCTGGCGCAGCGCAAGTGGACCTGGCCGCTGGCCGAGCTCGACAGACAGGGATTTCCCGCCGACGGTGACCGCGAGGCCTTTGTCCGGGCCCTTTTCCGGGGGGACCCTGGGCATGGGGGTACCTCGCCCATGCGTCGGGCGCTGGGCCGCCTCGAGGGCGAGGTCCGGGCCCTCGTCGCGGACTGGACGGCCGCGCATCCGGGGGACCGGATCGTGCCGGAAGTCCTCGAAAGCTGGACCCTGGCGCTGCGGAGGACCCTGGACCGGGAGGAGGAGGCCCAGGCCGGCGGGGGCGGGGGCGGGGGCGGGGTGCCCGCGCGGCGGCGCCCGGGAAGGAGCGCCGAGGCGCTCGGGGCTGAGGCGTCGGTGCGCGCCGAGGCCGCCGCCCTGGGTGGTCCCGAGGGGTGGAGTGCGGCCTTCGCCCACCATGCCCGGAGCTTCCATTTCGCGGCCCGGCTCTTTCCGGCCGAAGCGCACCGGCTCGTGTCCGGGGTCTACGCCTTCTGCCGCTTCACCGACGACCTGGTGGACCGGGCTCCCGATCCCGATCCGGAGCTCCTCCGGGCCCGGCTCCAGGCCTGGACAGGACTCGTCCGGCGGGCGTGGAGCTCCGGGGACAGCGGCGTGCCGCTCCTGGACGAGATCCTGGGAGCCACCGCCGACCGTGGGGTGTCGGTCCTCTACGCCGAGGAGCTGATCCGGGGGGTGGCCATGGACCTCGAGCCCGTGGTCTACGAGGACACGGAGGCGCTCCGGGTCTACACCTACCGGGTGGCCTCGGTGGTGGGCCTCTGGCTCACCGAACTCTTCGGAACCCGGGAGCCTGCCGTGCTCCGTCGCGCCGAGGCGATGGGGCACGCCATGCAGCTCACGAACATCGTCCGCGACGTCGGGGAGGACGCGAGGAACGACCGGATCTACCTTCCGCAGAGCCTGATGCGGGCCCACGGCGTGACCCCGGAGGCGGTCCATGCCGGGGCCCGGGGGGCGGGGCTTCCGGAAGGGTGGGCCGGGCTCATGGAGGCGGTTCTCTCCGAGGCGGAGGCGAGCTACGCCCTGGCGTTCGACGCGATTCCGGCCCTCCCGACCTTCTTCCAGCGCCCGGTGGCGGTGGCGGCCCGGGTCTACGCCGGGATCCACGACGAGGTGCGGCAGGCCGGTTACGACACCCTCACGGTGCGGGCCCACACCCGCCTCGGGGCGAAGCTGCGCCTCGGGGCCGGGGCCCTCGTGGAGCTGCGCCGGGCCCGGCGGCGGGCCCGTGCCCGGGGCGAAGGCGGCCTCACCCCGGTGCGTTTTTCGCACCCACCCGGGGCGGTGACCCCCACGACGTCCTGACGGAGGCCCGGGGGGCTACCGCACGGGTGCGAGAAACGCTTCGGGAACCCCGTCGGCCCAGTCCTGGGGGACGAGCATCTGGTGGAGGCGATGTTCGAAGGTCCCCTCGGCCCACCCAAGGTTGTACCCCCAGCTCGCCATGGGCGGCATGCTCATGAGCACGCTCTCGATCCGGGCGTTCGTCTGGAGGCCGAAGCGGGTTCCCCGGTCGTGCACGAGGTTGAACTCGGCGTAGCGTCCCCGTCGGACGTACTGGAGGTCCCGCTCCCGGGCTCCCCAGGGCTCCTTCCTGCGCAACTCCACGAGGGGACCCCAGGCCGGGCGAACGGCGAGCCCCACGTCGCGAAGGAAGGCGAAGGCGGCCTCGGTATCCAGGTCATCGGCCTCCCCGGGGCGGAGGTTGTCGAAGAAGATCCCGCCCACGCCCCGGTTCTCGCCGTCGCGGTGGGTGTTCACGAAGTACCGGTCACACCAGGCCTTGTAGCGGCCGTAGTAGGCGGGGTGGTGCTGGTTGCAGATCCTCCGGAGGGTCCGGTGGAAGTGAACCGCGTCTTCGGGGAAGGGGTGGGTGGGGGTCATGTCGAGCCCCCCTCCGAACCACCGGTCCACCCCGCTCCCGTCGGGGCGGGTGAGCTCGAAGTAGCGCACGTTCATGTGCACGATGGGGACCATGGGCGAGCGCGGGTGGCAGACGATACTGACCCCCGTTGCGAAGAACTCCACGGGCTCCTGCCCGGCCCGGTCCGAGCCCAGACGCTCGGCCATTCCGGCGGGGATCGCGCCTCCGCCCGAGAAGCGGTTCACGCCCACCTTCTCCAGGGTGACGCCGTCGGTGAGGACCCGGGAGACCCCGCCCCCGCCTCCGGGGCGAAGCCAGGCGTCCTCCTCGAACCGACCTCCGCCGTCCCGGTCCTCGAAGAAGCGCGTGAGGTTGTCCTGGAGGAGGTTCATCCAGCGGGAGACCCGGGCCCGGAGGGGGGCGGAGGGACTCCGGTCCGGAACGGCTCGGTCCGGCCGGGTGCGCTCCCTCGGGAGGGCCGGCAGGCGGGCAGGTGGCACGAGGAACTGGGGCTCGATCTCGGGGAAGGGGGCCTGCGAGGACATGGTCACCTCGGTTCCGGGTGGGGTCCGCCGGCGGCGGGGAGGTCGCTGAAGAGCTGTTCGAAGGTCCTGGAGAGGGCGAGGGCCCCCTCCGAACCCGGTGTCGGATGCGTTCCGGTTCCGCGGAGCGCCATCATCGGACGACTGAGAACCCGGGCGGCGATGCGGCGGGCGGCGCGCTCCACCTGTTCCGGGTCGGCGTCCGAAATGAAGCCGACCTCGCGGCGCGAGACCTCGAGGATCCATTCCTGGAGCGGACGCAGAGCGGCACGGGCCTCGGAGGCGGCGAGCCACGCCCCGAAGGAGCGGGTCTCGTCCTCGATGATGGCTTCGGCGCGGGGGATGGCCCCCTGGCGTGCCTCCTCGACGGCGGCCACTTCCGGGTGGACATCGTCCAGGTCCGCCAGGAGGACTCCCGGGAGGCGGCCGACTTCAGGGGCCACGTTCCTGGGCATCGAGAGATCCACCACCGGGAGGATGCGTCCCGGGGTCCGCGGGGCGAGTGCGCGGTGGTCGACCCAGGGGCCCGGTGCCCCCGTGGCGACCAGGAGTCCCCCGGCCCCGGGGAGCTCGGCGGCAAGCGTGTCGATCCCGCCCCAGGAACCGCCCCACTCGGAGGCGAGGGCCCGGGCCCGGTCGGGGGTGCGGTTCAGGAGGACCACCTCCACCCCGGGGTTGGAGGCGAGGGCCCGGGCGGCATGGCTTCCCACCTTCCCGGCACCCACCACGACGATCCGTCGCGGCGCCTCGCCCGGAAGGAGGGAGAGAAGGTGGCGGGCGGCCTCCGAACCCACCGACCGGTGGCCGGCCATGAGCTCGGTTTCCCGCCGGACCCGCTTTCCGGCCCGGAGCGCCGCATCGAAGAGCCGGTGCAGGTGGGGGCCGACCCGGTTCGCACTCTGGGCCTCCCGGTACCCACGGCGGAGCTGGCCCAGGATGTGGATGTCTCCGAGAATCTGCGATTCGAGCCCCGCCGAAACCCTGAGAAGGTGGTGTGCGCCAGGGAACCCGCGGAGGAACTGGAAGGGGGGCGCCGGTTGCCCGGAGGCGAGCCCGACCGCGTTGCACCAGGCGGCGGCGAGCCCCTGGGCGTGCCCGCACGCACCGGGGGTGGTGGAGGGTCTGAGCCACGCCACGAGCTCGGTGCGGTTGCACGTTCGGAGGACCACGAGTTCCTCGGCGTGCGCCCTGGCGGCGTCGTGCAGGCGAGAAAGGGCGGCGTCGTCGAGGGTGACCCGTTCCCGGACGTCCACCCGCGCGTGGTTGAAGTCCACACCGACGAGAGCCAGGCGGTCGAGCGTCATTCCCATCGGCCGATCTCCCCCGAGGTGGGGAACCCCGCCGCCTTCCGGGCCAGGGCGGCCAGGAGGACCCGTCCCTCCGTGTCCACGGCGGGGGCCTGCTCCAGGTGGCGCAGGGCGCGGCGGAGGAGCCGTGCGCTCTGCCGCCGGGGTGCGCGACCGCCGGCGCCCTTGCCGGCGCGTCCATCCTCCTCGGCATCCTCGGCATCGTCGGCGAGCTGGTAGGCCCACCCCAGGTCGCGGCCGAAGCGCACGAGGGCGTCGGCGGAGGCGGTGGGCGCACCTCCTACCCGGGCACCGGCTTCGAGGGCGAAGGCGGAAAGCGCCGTCGTCTTCCTGCGATGGAGGCGACGCGCGGCACCGCCATCCATGAAGGCGCCGGTGAGGTCCACGGCCTGCCCTCCCGACATCCCGGCAAGTCCGAAGGCGTCTCCCCAGGCTGCGGCGAGATCACCTCCGACGCCCGGAGTCCGTCCGAGGAGCTCCGCCGCCCGGGCAAGGAGGGCCAGCGCCACGAGGATCGCCCCACCGGGGCCGATGTCCCGGTGCGTGGCGGCCCGACCCCGTCGCACGTCGGCGTCGTCCATGCACGGGAGGTCGTCGAGGACCAGGGATGCGGCGTGGGTGAGCTCCACTGCGACGGCGGCGGGAATCGCGGCACCTGCCTCGGCCCCGAGGGAGCGAGCGGCGGCAAGGGTGAGGAGTGGGCGCCAGCGACTCCCCGGGGCTCCCCCCACACCGACGGCCCGGGCCACGGCGGCAC
>JBJHCE010000144.1:0-7437 GCA_050485865.1 Gemmatimonadales bacterium
GGGAGGAAGGCCCGCTCGAACCAGGGTTCGTCCTCGACGGCCCCGAGGAGCCTGTATGCTTCCTCGAAGGCCATATCCCCTCGGAAGTAGTCTCCCATGACGGCGCTACGGACCGCTCGGGCCTTCTTGGCCGCGGCCTCTCCGTAGCCCTACAGGAGGACATGGTTGTGCGCCAGGAACTCCATCTGCTCGGCGGGCGTGGTGAGGGGCGAGCCGACGGCGATCACGAAGGCGGGCTCTGAGCGCATGCCTGCTTCCATCGCGATCCAGCCACTCTGGCTGAGGCCCCAGAAGCCGACCCGGGTCGGATCCACCGCATCCTCCCTCCCGATCGCGGTGAAGGTCTCCGCGATCTGGACGAAGAGCGGGATGTCCCGGGTGGAAGTGCCGGCCTGCTGCACGACGACCACTGCCGGCCCGTTCCGGGCTCCGAAGGGGGAGTGAATGGTCCCATGCAAGACATGGCCATCGCTCTCGAAGCTGACTTCCCGGGTCCCGTGAACGCCAGCGTCGCGACGACCGCCGTGTTGCTGGCTCTTGACGAGATGTTGTGAATGTACAACATTTCGTTTCATGAGCACACGCGATACGGGTGGAAACGGGGAATCGGGCCGGATCTACAACAGGCTGAAGGTCCTGCGCGTCGAGCGCGGGCTCTCGCGAAAGGAGCTCGCCGATGCCCTGGGCGTGAACTACCAGACCATCGGGTACCTGGAGCGGGGCGACTACAACCCGAGCCTCGAGCTCGCGCTGAGGATCAGCGCGTTCTTCGGGCTTCCGGTCGAGGTGGTCTTCTCGCTCACGCCTCTCGGTCCCCTGAGCGAGGCGCTCTTCCACAACCGAGGCGGTGAAGGTTGAGGACGTGGGCCCCCAGGCCCGGCGCCGTCCGGATCCCGAACATCAGAGCAGGAGGAGATGACGTCATGAAGATGCAAGCATCCCCATGGGCGATCAGGGCCCGGGGAGTCAGGACCCGGGAGGCACCCCGATGACCGGCCCGCGGATGCGCACCGCTGCCACGCTCGCCGGAATGCGCGCGGCGTCGGACGACCGATTCGTCGGCCCCTTTCGGCGCAGGGGATGGCGACGGGCGCTGGTTCTTGGGATCGTCCTGGTCTGGGGGGTGACCCTCGTCGGATGGCTTCGACCTCCGATCATCCTCCCCTTCTGGGGATGGGTGGGAACGGTTCCTCTCACCTTTGGGCTGCTGGTCCTTCTGACCGTCGCGACCCGAAACGTTTCGGGCTCCATCGATGCCTTCATCGACGAGCGGGAGCGGGCCGTGCGGGACCGGGCCCATCGCCTGGCCTACTGGGCCTTCGGGGCCCCCTTCGGCGCCCTGGTTGGCGGGGTCTCCAACTTCATGCATCGACGCATGACAGAGGGCGTCCCCCTCAGCAGGGAGGACCTCTCCGCCCTGGCGGCCGCCAACATGACCGCCTTTCTCCTCTTCATGCTCCTCCCCATGGCGATCATCGCCTGGACCGAGCCGGATCGACTCGGCTTCGAGGACGAAGATGAGGACCGGTGAGGCCACGGATTCGCGAGCCGTGCTGAATCGTTCACCCTGCCCTCGTCGTAGGTGCGAGGGAGCGGTTTCGCCTGGAGAGGCCGAACCCACCGACCCCCGGAGCCCGAGGCCATGTTGATGCGGCTGTTCAACCTGTATGCCCTTTTCACCACAGTGCTGGCCGCCTTCGGGCTGGGGCGGAGCACCGATGCGAACCCTCTGGTTGGCGCATGCAACATGGGGGGACTCGAGGCTTCGATTGAAGGAAGCTGGGAGGGTGCCCTTGGGGATCCGCCGAACGCCGTCGCCCTCGGAATCCGGTTCGAGCAGGAGGAGGAGGGGCGGTGGTCCGGCACCTTTTCCGTGCCCGCCGAGGGAATCCGGGACCTCCCCCTCCACGGCGTCAACTGGACGGGAGACACGGTGGTGGCCCACCTGACACCGCAGCGCCACTTCACGGGGGCAGTGCATGGGGACAGCCTTGCCGGGCGTCTGGTCATGGAGGATCGAGGCGGGCTCTCCCTGGGCGTGACCCTTCACCGGGAGGGCTCCCCGGGTTGGGAGCGGCTCAGAGGGGCCTTCGCCCGGTGGGAGGCCGAGCGCCTCGCCGTGCCCCCGCCGGGGCTCCGGGAGGCTCACCGCGGCGAGGCCAGGGACCAGGTGGATCCCCTTGCACTTGCCCACCTTCTCGAGGCCGCCGAGGAGAGCCGGAGTTCAGCCCTGGTGGTGCTCCATGACGGGGTGCTCGTCGGGAGCTGGCACGACCCCGGCGGACCGCGAAGGATCGAGGCCATGTCGGTGACGAAGTCGGTGCTGAGCCTCGCCGTCGGGCGGCTTCTGGCGCTGGGCCACCTGGATTCCCTCGATACTCCGGTCCACCGGTTCTTCCCTGAATGGCGAGAGGGTCCCAAGGCGGCGGTGACGGTTCGCCACCTCCTGAACCACACCTCGGGGCTCGACAGCCCCATGCCCGCCACGCCGATCTACGCAAGCGGCGACTTCGTGGCCTACGCCCTCGACGCGCAACTGGTGCGCGAGCCAGGAACGGAGTTTCGCTACAACAACAACGCCACGAACCTCCTGGCCGGCGTCATCGGGGTGGCCGCAGGGGTCCGGGCCGACCGATTCATTGCCGACGAGCTGTTCCGACCGCTCGGGATTTCCGATTTCGGATGGTCGCTGGATCCTTCGGGAAACCCTCATGGCATGGCGGGACTCCAGATCCACGCCACGGATCTCGCCCTCCTGGGGCATCTCGTCCTCCAGGAAGGGATCTGGGACGGAGACCGGATCCTTCCCGAGGGGTGGATCACCGAGAGCCTTGAGCCGGGATCCGAGCTCTCCCCCCGCGCGGGCCTTCTCTGGTGGCGGATCCTGGAGGACGACGAGCTGTCGGGGGCTCGTGCCGACGGGTACCTGGGACAGTACCTCGTCGTTTACCCGGATGTCGGGCTTGTGGGGGTTCGGATGATCGAGGGCTCCGAAGGCTACGTGGAAGGCCGAGACGAATTCATCGACTTCCAGGACCTTCTCAGGGCGCTTCGCTGAGCGAGCACTGGCCGCCTTCCCAGCCCGAGGAACGGGAGGAAGTCGGCCCCATCGAACGAGGAGAAGCACGATGTACGGACTGATCGGACAGCTCATCACCGCGGAGGGATCCCGGGATCAGGTGGTGGCGGCACTCCTGGAGGGGAGCCGGGACATGCCGGGTTGCCTGAGTTACGTGGTGGCCCTCGATTCGGCCGACCCGAACGCGGTCTGGATTACCGAGATCTGGGTGGACGAGAAGAGCCACGCGGCTTCCCTGGAGATTCCGGCCGTACGGAATGCGATCCAGCGCGCGCGCCCTCACATTGCAGGGTTCGGTGCCCGGTATGTGACTGCACCGGTGGGAGGGCAGGGGGTCGGGACGCTCGAATGAAGACGTGGGGCTCCGCCCCGATCCATTCCGTCGGCTACGGCCTCGTCACCGAGGGTCGGCCACCAGCCACGAAGGGGGCTGGAAGAGACGTACGCCCACCCAGAAGGCCACCCAGAACGATCCGGCGAGCAGGGCAGCCGGGAGGTATCCGTAGGTGTTGACCAGGTGGAAGGGCCAGAGCATCGAGTAAAGGGCATTGAAGAGGGAGGAGATCCCGAGGTCAGGGAGGCCTGGTACGAGGGATGACCAGAATCCGGATTCATCCGCGAGGACGGCCTCGATGCGCCGCAGGAGGAGCGAGGCCTCGAGGCGGAGAAACACGCCGAGTGCAACCACGGCGTAGAATCCCTTTCCCATGTCCCGCATCCATTCCTCGCCCCACCGGGCCACCCGGGGGCCGACCAAGGGCACATGCACGAGGCCCGGAAGGAGGAGCCCCGTGTATGCCACGAGGAAGGCTCCGAACACCCCGGACGCGCCCCGGGGTCCCTTGAGGTCGACGAGCAGGATCAGGGCGCCTGCCACCAGGACCGTTCCAAGGGTGAGGAGCTGAGCCCGGCGGGAGAGTGCGTGGGGCGGTTCGCGACCGACCGTCGGGTGGGAGGTGGCGTCCCCCTGCGGCGGGGGAGGGGGCTCCGGAGCGATCGTCATTGGCGTTTCCTGGAAAGGAGAAGGTCGGGTGTCCTGCCTTTCCTCTACGTGCTGCGGCGGCCCGGGATTCACCGCGGTCTCAAGGTCCCGCCCTCCCACCGCTCCTCTCCGAGGCCGCAGGGCCGCGTGCCCGCCTTCGGCGCCGGCACCCATCCCCGCCGCTTCCCCGTCGCCCATTGACGCCTCCCGGACGGGTGGACACCTTGGACATCCCCGAGTCGGTCCATCGACTCCGCACCGTCCCACCCCGAGGCCATCATGAACGGCTGCCAGCCCTCCCAGGCGATCCGCATCCGCTCGAGCGTCCGCGCGCGCTCGTAGCGCCGGGTCGCCCCGGGGTTCGCTATACTCCCAACATCCTGATCGCCTTCGCGATCTGTCGGTCGCCCCCCTGGGTTCCCGGCGGGTTCGTGCGCCGCGACGTCCGGTTCGCCGTCGTCTCGCTTCACGAAATCGCCCCGAGGGGGAGTCATGTCCAGGAAGGAAGAACGCAGTCGCAGTTGGGACCCCGTTGCCCGGTGGTACGCCGGTTGGGTGGGAGCCCGAGGGAGCACCCATCATCGAAAGGTTGTCCATCCGCTGACCCTCGACCTGTTGCGCCCGGGGCCGGAGGACTCGGTCCTGGACCTCGGGTGCGGCACCGGATCGCTCTGCCGCCCGCTGATCCGGACCGGTGCCGCCTACACCGGCGTGGACCTCTCCCGCCGGATGATCGCCTGGGCCCGGCGGCACCAGCCTCGTTCGGCCCGGTTCCTGGTGGCCGATGCGACCCGGCTTCAGGACACCGGGCTCGCCGGGGCCCTCGGCAGCTTCACCGCCGTGACCTTCGTCCTGAGCATCCAGGACATCGAGCCCCTCGAAGATGCGCTCCGGTCCGCGGCTTCGGCGCTGGCCCCCGGGGGCCGCCTCGTCATGGCCATGACCCATCCCTGCTTCAGGATTCCACGGCAAAGCGGATGGAGCTGGGATGCGAGGCGGAAGCTGGCCTCGCGGCGGATCGATCGGTACCTCACCCCCCTTCGGATCCCCATGGACCCGGGCGATGGAAGCGGCCGTCCTGGCCATGGCGGCCGTACCTTCAGCTACCATCGCCCCCTCTCCCTCTACCTGAACGCCCTCGCATCGGCCGGTTTCGAGCTCGACGGGGTCTTGGAGGCCCCGGCCCCGGCCCCGGTACCGGGCCAGCGTGCCGCCTCGCCCCGGTCCCGCAAGCGGTCCGGATCCCGCCGCGCAGGGACGGAACGCGGGGCGCGACCGGAGCCGGGAGCCGAAAGGGGGAGCGGAGATGTACAGGAGAATGGCGAGATCCCGCTCTTCCTGGCCCTCCGGGCAAGAAAGCCGTGATCGCGGTGCGCCCGGACGTTCAGCCCGTGGGGGACCCGGTACGGAGCCCTCCCCCTGAGTGGGCCGTCAGGCCGGGTCCCCTTTCGAGAGCTCTTTCGTCGCTTCGCGCTGGAGTTCCGCCACCTGGGCCATGTACTCGGCAAGGATGAGGAGTTCGCGGGTCTCGTAGCGCTCATGGAGTGCACCCAGGCGCCGCATCAGGCCCTCGAAGTGGCCCCGCATCTCACCGAGCCCTGCCGGGTCGAGTTCGACCCGCGTGCGGCGGCGGTCCTCCGGATCCGCAGTGCGGCGCACGAGACCGCGTGCCTCCAGCTTGTCCACGATTCCGGAAATGGAGGCGGGCGCCAGCCCGGTGCGCTCCGAAAGGGCACCCGAAGTCAGGGCCCCGTAGCGCTCGAGGAGCCCAAGGGTCTTCCAGTGGCTCCCCGAGAGCCCGAGCCGCTCGGCCAGCGCACCGTGGAAGAGGACCGCGGCATCGCTCATGGAGCGACCGGCCTCCATGATCCGGGTCAGCGCTTGGTCTCGTTCCGAGGCGGGCATGTGAGGCTCTCTCCGTGTCATTCGTTCGAGCGAACGAAACAAATTCGGGGGCACGATCGTAGGGCTCGGCGTGCAGGGGATGAGGATCCCCGGGCGGGATCATTTCCTGTCGAACCTCTCGTGTCAACGATGGAGAAGAAGATGGATCGCCGAGCCTTTCTCGGGACATCCGCCGGGGCCGTCGCCGCACTCGCGGCGCTGGGACCCGGATGCCAGGCCGCGCCGACCCTTCCTGTGCCCGATCAGAGACCGTGGCTGACGCGACCCGAACGAAGGGCCGCACGGGGCAGGCTCGTCGCCGATACCGACGCGCGGATCGAACTGGGCGATGGACGTTGGGCGTCGGCCTGGGGGTACGACGGGGTGACCCCTGGGCCTCTTCTGACGCTCCGCCGGGGGGAGACTCTCGATGTCGAGCTCGAGAACCGGCTCTTCCAGGACACCACCGTCCACTGGCATGGACTCATTCCCCCGTCGGAGATGGACGGACATCCTTCCGACGCCGTGCGACCTGGATCCGGGTTCCGATACCACTTTCCAGTGGAGCAGCGAGCGTGCCTGGCGTGGTACCATCCGCATCCTCATGACGCGGTCTCGGAGCAGGTCTACCGGGGGCTCGCAGGACCCCTCGTGGTTACCGACGAGACCGAGGAGCAACTGGGACTCCCGCGCGGCGGGGACGAGGATGTTCTGGTCCTCGGTGATGCCGAACTGGGCCGCGACGGGCGGTCCATCCGGTACCGCCCCGGTGCGTCATCGGACCGGGGAAGCTTCCCGCTTGTGAACGGTTCCGCCTTTCCCCGAGTGCCGGCGCGGACCGGGATGCGGCGAGTGCGCCTCCTGAACGCTGCCCGGTCCCGGGTCTTCGAGCCGGGATTCTCCGAAATCTCTACCTTCCTGCTGATCGGAAACGATGGGGGCTTCCTCGACGCTCCCACCCCGTTGGACCGGGTCGTGATGGCGCCGGGCGAGCGTGTCGATCTCCTCGTCGACTTCAGCGGCCTCGAGTCCGGTCGGCGAGTGGGACTCCGGTGCCTGCGGGCACGCTGGGACCTCCTGACCTTCGAGATCGACGACCGGGAGGGCGAGGACCCGGTCGCGTCCGCCCGATCGACGCTCAATCTGCCCCCCATTCGGGCGCACGGGGCGGCGGAGGTCCGCCGGGAGCGCGTCTTCGATTTCCAGGGGCATCACCGCATCAACGGGAGGCGGTTCCGCCTGGACCGCATCGACTTTCGTGTTCCCTTCGGTGACCTGGAGCGTTGGGTCTTTCGGTCGTCAGGTGGAGCGCCACATCCGGTCCACGTGCACGGCACCCACTTCCAGGTGGAGGGCCGGCGGGGCGGGCGAGGGCGCGTGTTTCCCTGGGAAGGCGGTTGGAAGGACACGGTGCTCCTCGAGGCGGGCGAGGAGGTTTCCGTCCTGCTTCGCTTTGACCAGTACCGCGGACGCTACCTGCTTCACTGCCACC
>JBJHCE010000145.1:0-7390 GCA_050485865.1 Gemmatimonadales bacterium
CGCCCCCGCGCTCGGTGAGGGGCCGGTCGGGGACGAGGGACCGCCGGGGCGTCGCCGGGGAAGGCTCCCCCGCCTCGGCCCGCGGGTCGGGCTCCGACCGCGCTTCGGGTTCCACCCCCTCGTCCGGATCCTCACGCTCCGCATCGGCCCGTTCGTTCATCGGTTCCCTCATCCCCCGGCCCGCTCCCCCAGTTCCATCCACCGGAGGAGTGCCGTGTCGAGTTCGTCGTTCAGGAGGGCGTAGCGCTCCGTGGCCTCCCGGGCCTCGGTGCCCTCCCCCCGGGTGTACACCGCCGGGTCGGCGAGGACGGTCTCGAGGTTCCGCTTCTCCGCCTCGAGCTCCTCGATCCGCTCCCCCAGCGCCTCGAATTCCCGCTCCTCCTTCCAGCTCAGCCGGTCCCGGCGACCCGTCTCCCGGGCCGACCGGGAGGCCTCGCGGGCGGCCTCGGCCCGCCCCTCGCGTTCCTTTCGCTCTGCCTCCCTCCGCCGGGCCTCCTCCTCCGTCCGCCGCGCCTCGGTCCGGGCGAGCCAGGCGTCCCACCCCCCGTGGTGCCGCACGACCCGGGCCGCCCCACCCTCCGCCGGCGTCTCGAAGACGAGGAGCGAGGTGCAGACCTTGTCCAGGAGGTAGCGGTCGTGGCTCACCACGAGGAGGCACCCGGAGGACTCCATGAGAAGCTCCTCGAGCACCTGCAGGGTATCCAGGTCCAGGTCGTTCGTGGGCTCGTCCAGGAGGAGAAGGTTGAACTCCTCGAGGAAGAGCCGGGCCAGGAGGATCCGGTTCCGCTCGCCGCCGGACAGGGAGGAAACCTTCTGGTCGTGGACGTGGGCCGGAAAGAGGAAGCGGTCCAGGTAGGCCCGCACGTGCATCCGGCGCCCCGCCGGCTCCACCCAGTCCGAGTCGGAGACGGCGCGCCCCACGGTGAGCTCCGGGTCCAGCTCCCGGCGCTGGTCGAACCAGGCCACCCGGGTGTTCTCCCCGAGGACCACCGACCCCGAATCGGGCTCCTCGACCCCGGCAATGATCCGCAGCAGGGTGGACTTCCCCGAGCCGTTCGGCCCCACGATCCCCACCCGCTCCCCGGCGAGGAGGCGGTCCGTGACCGCGGTCAGAACCTCCCTCCCGTCGTAGGACTTCCGCACCCCCTCGAGCTCCAGGACCTTCCGCCCGAGCCGGGGCGCCTCCGCCGCCGCGAGCTCCACCCCCTTCGTCCGGTTCCGGTCCCGCTCCCGCTGCTCCGCCGCGAGCTCGCGCGCCCGGGCCCGCCGGGCCTTCTGCTTCCCCGTCCGGGCCGGCGGAGAGCGCCGCGCCCACTGGAGCTCCTTCTCGATGAGCCTCCTCCGCTTCCCCTCCTCCACCGCCAGGCGCTCCTCCCGCTCCACCCGCGCCTCCAGGTAGTCGGTGTAGCCCCCGTCGAAGGAGAGGAGCCCCTCGGGCCCCACCTCCACCATCCGGTCCACCACCCGGTCCAGGAAGTACCGGTCGTGGGTCACGAGAACCACCGCGCCGGGAAAGTCGAAGAGGGTCTCCTCGAGCCAGAGGACGGTGGCCGCATCCAGGTGGTTCGTGGGCTCGTCCAGGAGAAGGAGGTCCGGTTCGGACACGAGGGTCCGGGCAAGGGCCACCCGCCGCTGCTCCCCGCCCGAGAGAGCGCCCATCCGCCGGTCCCACCCCCCGACGCCGAGACGGGTCAGGACCGTCTCCACCCTGTGCCGTGCATCCCATCCCCCGAGCTCCTCGATCCGCGCGCCGAGCCGCCCCTGCCGGTCGAGGAGTGCCTGGGCCTCCGCACCCGTCGCCCCACCCCCGAGCGCCTCCGTCACCGCCTCGTACTCGGCCATGGCCTCGAAGAGTCCGGGCCGCCCCTCGCCCGCCACCTCGAAGACGGTCCGATCCGGGTCGAAGTGGGGGTCCTGCTCGAGGAACCCCACCCGGGTCCCCTTCCGGATCGCCAGCGTCCCGCCCTCCATTCCCTCCACTCCGGCGAGGACGCGGAAGAGGGTGGACTTTCCCGAGCCGTTCCTCCCGATGACCCCCACCTTCTCCCCCTCGCGGACGGAAAAGTCCACGCCGCCGAAGAGGGTGCGCGCGCCGTACGACTTGACGAACCCCCTCAGGTCGAGCACCGAAGCGGACACCTGGACCCCTTCCCCCTCAGCTTCCGGGGATGCGAAGGGGCTGCATCTCGGCGCGGATCGGTGCGGCGTCCCCCTGGCTGCCGAGGATCACGAGGGCGCGCGCCGCGCCCCGCACCAGGGCCCGGACCGAACCCCCTTCCCGAAGGCCGGGCCCCCCGGACTCGGTCCGGCTCCCGCCCCGGAGCTCCGCCATGAAGAGCTCGAAGAGGCTCCGCTGGGCCGGGAAGCGGCGAAGCTCCACGGGGGCGTCGGGCTCGAGCCCCGCGAGGGCGCGGGCCTCGGCCACCGCCGACTCGAACCCGCCCAACACGTCCACGAGCCCCGCGTCCCGGGCGTCGCGCCCGGACCAGACCCGCCCCCGGGCCACCGCGTCGGCCTCCTCGAAGGACATCCCCCGCCCCTGGGCCACCGCGGTCACGAAGTCCTCGTAGATCCGGTCCGCCTCGTCGGCGAGCCAGGCCATGTCTTCGGGGCCGAGCTCGCCGCCCCCGTAGAAGGGGTGCGCATCGCCCAGGGTGACCCGGTCCAGGGTGACCCCGAAGGAGGCGAGGAAGTCGTCGATCACGAAGCGGCCGGCGGCCACCCCGATGGACCCGGTAATGGAAGACGGGTGGGCCACGATCCGGTCGGCACCCAGGGACACCACGTACCCGCCCGAGGCGGCGGCATTCCCCATGCTCACCACCACCGGGATCCCTTCCTCACGGGCCCGGACCACCTCGCGCCGGACGAGGTCGGACGCCACCCAGGACCCGCCCGGCGAGTCCACCCGGAAGATGATGGCCCGGGTCCGGGGGTCGGAGGCCGCGCTCCGGAGGTGCGACGCCACGGTCCCGGCCCGGAACCCGGTCCCCCCGCCCAGCGGATCGAAGGCGGGTCCGGTCCCCCGCTGGATCGTTCCCGAGCCATGCACGAGGGCGATCCGCTCTCCCCGGTCCCAGGCGGTCCCCACCCGCTCGGCGTAGCGGGCGACCTGCACCCGGGGGAGAGGCTCGGTCCCGTCCGGATCCACCATCCGGTCGAAGGCCTCCCGGGCCTCGTCGGCGTAGAGCAGGTGGTCCACGAGCCCGGCCTCGAGGGCGGCGCGGCCACTGAAGGGGCCCCGGGCCAGGAGGGCGAGGGCCGAATCGGCAGGGATCCCGCGCCCCTCGGCGATCCCCTCCACGAGGCCGTCCCGAAGCGCCCGGAGGAGGGCCTCGAGCGCCTCCCGCGACGGCCCGGAGAACCCCCGGTCGGTGAAGAGGGACACCGCGTCCTTGTACTCGCCCCGGGCCTCGAACACCGGTTCGACCTGGTACCGGTCCAGGAGCCCCCGGAAGAAGGGCGCCTCCAGCGAAATCCCGGTGAGCCCCACGTCGCCCGACGGCTGGAGCGCCACCTGGTCGAAGGCGGTGGCCAGGTGGTAGGCGCCCTGCGCCGGCGCGAGCTCGCCGAAGGTCTCGGCGAAGAGGTGGGCGGGCTTGCCTGATCGCCGGAAGGCGAGGACCGCGTCCCGGAGCTCGTCGGTGAGCGCCCACCCGCCGACACCGGTCCCCCCGATCACCCGGAGGGCAAGGACCCGGTCATCCTCCGCCGCCCGGTGAAGCACCCCGACGATCTGCACGAGATCGGGGCGGCCGCGCTCGAGGGCCGCGGCGAAGGGATCGTCGGCAGGCGCGGCAAGAACCCCCCGGGTCAGGTCCAGCTCGAGGACGTACCGGTCCGGGATCCGCTCGTCGGGCGAGGAGAGGAGCGCCCACGACAGGGCCAGGAGGAAGAGGAACCCGAAGACGACGAGTCCGCCGATGGAGGCGAGACCAATGAGGAGGGCGCGTTTCATGCCCAAAGCTACCCGAAGCCGGGGGGAGGTTCCAGCGCGGGGACGGGGTTGCGATCTTCCGGGGTCGCCGGGTGACCCCGACCCCTTTCCCGAGCCCCCCGTGACCGCCCTTCTCGCCACGCTCCTCCTCGCGATGCACGCGCCCACGGCGGCGCCCACGGTCGCGCCTGCCCTGGCGCCCACCGCCCCGCCCACGCCCCCCGCCTGGACATCCGGCACAGGGTTCAGGGGGCAGGAACCCGGCACGGATCCGGCCCCCGAGCGCCGCTTCCGGGTCCACCTCCTCACCATGGACCGGGGTGACGAGGTCTACGAGATGTTCGGCCACAACGCCCTCCTCATCGAGGACGCCCTCACCGGGCAGGCCCTGGCCTGGAACTGGGGGCTCTTCAACTTCGAGGACGTGGACTTCATTCCCCGGTTTCTCCGTGGGACCATGCGCTACTCCATGGGTCCCGCCGACCCCGAGCCCTTCCTCCGGAGCTACCAGGCCGCGAACCGGGCGGTCTACGCGAACGAGATCTTCCTGACCGAGGAGGAGGCCGCGGAGCTCGACGCCTTCGTCCGCTGGAACTTCGAGCCCGAGAACCGGCCCTACATCTACGACTACTACCGGGACAACTGCTCGACCCGCCTCCGCGACGCCCTGGACCTCGTCCTGGGCGGCGTCCTCCACGACCGCTTCGCCGACGAGTCCACGGGCCGCAGCTACCGTTGGTACTCGAGGCAGCTCGTGCAGGTCACCGGGTGGGTGGACCAGGGGCTCTCGTTCCTTCTGGGGATGCGGGGCGACCGCCCCATCACGGCGTGGGAGGCCATGTTCCTCCCGGTGGAGCTCATGGCCTACCTGGAAACCGTCGAGATCGAGCGGGAGGACGGCTCCAGCGGCCCCCTCCTCGGGCCCCGGACGGTCCTCGTCGAGGCGACCCGCCCGCCCCTGCCGGATGCCCCGCCGCCACCGTCCTTCCTCCTCCTGGGCCTGGGGCTCGTCCTGGGTGGACTCCTGGCCTTCCTGGCACCACGGGCGGCCCCGGCGCTCTCGTCGGGGGGGCGCCTCCTCGCCGAGGGGCCGAAGGGGGCGCGGACCGGACTCGCCATGGTGGCCCTTGCCTGGGGAGCCCTCTCCGGCGCCCTGGGCCTCCTCCTCGTCCTCGCCTGGTTCACGGACCACCACTTCATCCAGGCGAACCTGAACCTGGCGTGGACGACCCCCCTCGCCGTTCCGCTGGCCGTTCTCCTGGTCACCGCCCTCGCCTCCCCCGCCCGGGGCCTCGGCACGCTGGGCCGGTGGGTCCGCGCCTGCGCGCTCGGCGTCGCGGGCCCCATGGCCCTGGTCCTGGTCCTCCAGCTCGTGGGCGTCTGGCACCAGGGGAACGCGGACGTGGTCTTCGTGGCCCTCCCGGCAAACCTCGGCCTCGCCTGGGCCGGGTGGCGCGTGACCCGGGGGGCACCGTCCGCACCCCGGCCGCGTTAGATTGCCCGGGCGCCCGACCGGGCGCGCCCGGACCGAACCCAACCGTCAAGGAACGCGAACGGCACCCATGAAGCGAATCCTCGTCACCGGAGCGGCAGGCCAGATCGGAACGGAGCTCGTGGCGGCACTCCGGGACGCCCTCGGAAGCGACCGGGTGGTGGCCACGGACCTGAGGCACCCCGGAGGCGAACACCCGGTGGTGGCGGGCGGCCCCTTCGAGACCCTGGACTGCACCGACGGCGAGGCGGTCCTCCGGGCCACGCGGGCCCACCGCCCGGACACGGTCTTCCACCTGGCCGCCCTCCTCTCGGCGGTGGGCGAGCGGAATCCCCTCCAGGCCTGGGAGGTGAACCTGGGCGGCCTCATGACGGTCCTCGAGGCGGCACGGACCGAGGGGTTCGCCCTCTTCACCCCATCGTCCATTGCCGCCTTCGGGCCCGACGCCCCCCGGGACCCGACGCCGCAGGACACGGTCCAGCGGCCGCGCTCCATGTACGGGGTCACGAAGGTGGCCGGCGAGCTCGTCTGCGACTACTACCACCGGAAGTTCGGGGTGGACACCCGGGGGCTCCGCTACCCGGGGCTCATTTCCCACTCCTCGCCCCCCGGAGGCGGGACCACCGACTGGGCCGTGGAGATCTTCCACGAGGCGGTGGCCCACGGCCGCTACACCTCGTTCCTGGGCCCCGACACCCAGCTCGACATGATGTACATGGACGACGCGGTCCGCGCCGCCCTCGAGCTCATGGACGCGGACCCGGCGCGCCTCGAGCACCGGAACGCCTTCAACGTGACCGCCTTCCAGCTCACCCCCGAGGGACTCGCCCAGGTGCTCCGCACCCGGATCCCGGGCTTCGTCCTGGACTACGACGTGGACCCGGTCCGGCAGGGGATCGCCGACTCGTGGCCCCGGCGCCTCGACGACTCCGCGGCCCGCCGGGAGTGGGGGTGGGCGCCGGCCTATGGGGTCGAGGACATGGTCGATGCCATGCTCCACGCCCTGAGCCCAGAGCCCGCGCGCTGACCCCGCGCCTCCCATCCCCCGAACACGAACGCACCGAGCCTTCCATGCCCCACGACCGCCTGATCCGCGCCCTCGACGCCCACGTGTCCGACCTGGAATCCCGAGGCACCGCCAAGGGGGACGAGTACGTGGTGACCCGCGCGCTTCCCCCCACCGCGGAGCGCGGCCCCCGCTTCCTCCTCGAGGGGGAGGGCGACCGGGAGTTCCTCCGCTTCAACTCGAACTCCTACCTGGGACTCTCCTTCCTGGAAGAGCTGGTCGAGGCCGAGGAGGAGGGGGTGCGCGCCTTCGGAGCGGGGCCCGGCGCGGTGCGCTTCATCAGCGGAACGTACGCCGCCCACCGGGACCTCGAGGCCCGTCTCGCCGCCTTCCACGGGCGGGAGGCAGCCATGATCTTCTCGTCGGCGTACGCCGCGGTGCTCGGCACCCTCGTGCCCCTCATCACCCCCGAGACGGCGGTGATCTCCGACGAACTCAACCACAACTGCATCATCAACGCGATGCGGCTCGCCCGGCCGGCGGCGAAGGTGGTCTACCCTCACCTGGGGCTCGAGGCCCTCGAGGGGGCGCTCGTGGAGCACGAGGGAAAGGCGCGGCGGGCCGTGGTGGTCACCGACGGGATCTTCTCCATGCGGGGGGACCACGCCCCCCTGGACCGGATCATGGAGCTCGCCCGGGCCCATGACCACCGCTACCCGGAAAACGTGGTGGTGGTAGTGGACGACTCCCACGGGGTCGGCGCCTTTGGCGAGACGGGGCGCGGGACCGAGGAGTACACGGACGCGCCTCCCTCCGACGTTCTCGTGGGAACCCTCGGAAAGGCGTTCGGGGTGAACGGCGGGTACGTGACCGGAAGCGCCTCCCTCGTCCGCTTCCTCCGCGAGAGCGCACCCACCTACATCTACTCGAACCCCATCACCCCGGGCGAGGCGCT
>JBJHCE010000146.1:0-7346 GCA_050485865.1 Gemmatimonadales bacterium
CGCTTGCCGACGGGTCCCTTCTTCTCTTCACCGACGCCGACACCGAGCACGCTCCGGACCTCCTGCGCCGGGCGGTCCTGGCTCTCCAGGAGGACGGCGCGGACGCCCTCTCCCTCCTGGGGCGCCAGGAGATGGTCTCCTTCGGCGAGCGGCTCGTGCAGCCCCACATCTTCGCCCTCCTGGGGCTCCGCTACCGCCGCCTCGACCGGGTCATCGGTCCAGACCGGTGGGAGGACGCCATCGCGAACGGACAGTACATCGTGGTGCGCAAGGAGGCGTACGAGGCCATGGGAGGGCACGGGGCCGTGCGGGGGGAGGTGGTGGAGGACCTCCGCCTGGCCCAGCTCCTCACGAAGGGGGGCGGGACGCTGACCATGCGGGGCGCCGAGGATGCATTCTCGACCCGCATGTACACCTCGCTCCCAGACCTCGTGAACGGATGGACGAAGAACCTGGCCACCGGGGCGCGGCAGGGGGCGGTGGGGTGGGAGCGGCTCGCCCTTCCGGGGCTCCTCGTGTTCCTGCTGGGGGTGTGGGTCGTGCCGCCGGTGGTTCTGCTGGGCACCCTCGCGGCGTCGTTTCCCTTCGCGGCCTCCTCCGTGGCGGCCTCTCCCCTCGCCGCATGGGCCCTCCTCGTCACCGGTATCTCCTTCCTTCTCTGGGTCGGCGGGTACGCCCGGATGGGGGCCCCGGCGCGCTACGCCCTCCTCTACCCGCTCGGCGCCCTCGTGACCGCGTGGATCGTGGTGCGGAGCTGGGCGCGGGGGTCGCGCAGGATCGAGTGGAAGGGGCGGCGTTACGCTCCTTCGGGGGATGCGACGGCTTCCGGTTTGGTCGGGGAGGCGGGCGCCGGACCGGGGGCGCCGGGGGAAGCGTGACGCCGCCTCCGGATTCCGCCGAACTCCGCCGGATTCTCATCGAGCTCGCCCGGGACGCGGGGTTCGACGGCGCCGGGATTGCCCCCCTGGCTCCGTCGGAGCATGGGGACTTCCTCGACGACTGGCTCGCCGCCGGGCATAACGGGAGCATGGGGTACCTTGCCCGCCCCGACACGGTGGCGCGCCGCAGGGACCCGGTGCGCAACCTCCCCGAACGTGACGCGCTCCCGGGGCCGGTCCCCGGAGCCCCCCACGCTCCCCACTCCGCATGCGCCCTCGTCGTGGCCCACGGGTACTTCGCCGAGGACCCTCCCGGCGTCCCCGATGACCCCTCGCGGGGGGTCATCGCCCGGTACGCCCGGGGGCGGGACTACCACCGGGTGGTGGCGGGGGGGCTGAGGCGCGTGGTGCGAGGTCTCGGGGAGGCGGTAGGCACACCGTTCCGGTGGAAGGTCGCCGTTGACACGGCGCCGGTCCTCGAGCGGGAGCTCGCCCGCCGGGCCGGGCTCGGGTGGTTCGGGCGGAACACCATGCTGATCCACCCGCGGACCGGGTCCTACTTTTTCCTGGGCGCCCTCCTCCTGGACCTCCCCGTGGCGGCCGACGCCCCCTTCGACCGGGATCACTGCGGGAGCTGCCGGGCCTGCCTCGACGCCTGCCCCACGGGGGCGCTCCTCGGGCGGAACGCCGCCGGCGCCCCGGTCATGGACGCCCGGCTCTGCATCTCGTACCTGACCATCGAGCACCGTGGGCCCATCCGGCAGGAGCTCCGTCCCGCCATCGGGAACCGGGTCTACGGCTGCGACATCTGCCAGGAGGTTTGTCCGTTCAACGACCGCTTTGCCCGCCCCGCCACCGAGCCCGGGTACGCGGCGCGGGGGCCGGGGGAGCGGCCGGTGGGGGTGGAGCGCGTCTCCGCGGAGACGTCCACCCCGGACGGCACGCTGCGAGAGGGCGCGGGCGCGCCTCGTGCCGGGATCACCGCCCCCACGCACCGCGGCGCGGAGGCCTCGACGCACCCGGGCACAGCGGGCCCAGAGCACCTGGGCGCAGAAGCCTCAACGCATCCGGGCACCGACGCCCCTTCGCTGGTGGCGCTCCTGGAGATGGCGCTGGATCCGGAGGCCTGGGAGTCGTTCTCGAGGGGGTCGGCGATCCGGCGGGCGGGGAGGGCGGGGTTCGCGCGCAACGTTTGCGTGTCACTTGGCAACTGGCTGGCCTCCGTCGAAGAGCCGCCGGCCGAAGCGTTGGAAGTGTTCGCGGCGGCGCTTTCCGACCCGGATCCCCTCGTGCGCGGACATGCGGCGTGGGCGCTGGGGCGCGCCGGCGGAGCGGCCGCGGCAAGGCTCCTCGCCTCGGCCGCTGACTCCGAGACGGACACCTGGGTCAGGCACGAGGTGGAGGCGGCGCGGGCGGGACTCCGCTCCGGCGGCTGACCCGGAGGGAGGCCCCCCCCGGGCGGGCCCGCCCGGGGGCGGCTGCGCCCGGACCCGGCGAGAAGAATTCAGCGTTCGAAGGGTTGGCTCCGCGCGAGATACCGTTTTCCCCCCGGATTCCGAGCGAAATTCAGCCCTCGGCCGGACGATGCCGACCGAAAGGGGAATCCTTCTCGAAATCCAGCACGAAACACGATCTCGACCGCAGGCAAAGGGTCGAACGCTGAATCCTTATCGGTGCCCGCTGGTCGCGGGCCCGTTCCGCTGTCCTGAATCGGCGGTCCGCCCATGCCGACGCGCCTGGGCCAGAGCCAGCGCCTGTCCCACCTGCACGGCGGCGGCCACCGGCTCCCGCGTGATCTGTCGCCAGGTGAGGCGGACCACCTCGATGCCACGGCCCCGGAGCCAGGCGTCCTTTCGTCGATCGTTCTCGAACCGGGGCCGTGAGCCATGGAAGGCCCATCCATCCACCTCCACCGCCACGTTCGCATCCGGCCAGAACAAGTCGAGCTCGAACGGCCCCACGGGAACATTCGTGTGAGGACGCGGGAGTCCGGCGTTCCGGAGCAGGGCCAGGCAGCGCGCTTCGGCTTCCGACCGGGTGAAGGTCCGGTCGCCGTCGGGCCGGATGAGGGTGCCGAGGAGAGTCATTCCCCTTCGGCCCCGGTATCGCTCGCCCAGTTGCGCGAGGTCTGCAGCCGTCACGAGCCCCGTCTGCTCGGCGGCTGCAAGCGCCTTCCCCACCTCGCGGCTCCCGAGTACGCCCGCCGCGTCCACCAGGGTCCGGAGGGGCGTGGTGATCGGCACCCCGTCCCGAACGGCTCGCTCCGCATCCCCCAGGGTTTCCGTGCGGTGGAAGACGACACCCGGGCGCCTCCGGTCCCAACGCCCGGGAACCGTGACATGCACAGGCCGGCGAGGGCCCGCGTCGAGGAGTCCCCAGACACGGAGTGCGCTCGCGTGGCTGAGGACCGCCGTGGGTCCGCCGGCGAGCACGGCCGCCATCTCCACCGCTCGGCGTCCCTCGAGCGGCCCGACCTGGTAGACCCCCGCGTGAAGGGTCCGGTACTGACCCGACGCCAGGCGCCGCCCGATGGACGCCCCCGAGAGCCCGGCCTTCGTGAGCTGCGCCCGCGAAACGACCCCGTGCTGACGGGCCGCGAGCGCCTCGATCCCGGGGGAGACGCGGGACGATCTTCCGGTATCCGTACCTGTGCCTGGCTCCACGCGGACCCCCACGGTTTCGATCGCTTCGGGCGGTCCTTCCTGCCCGGACTCCCGCCCCGCATGCCGAAACGGTCGCCGGGGATCCGGGGCGCGTCCATGGGCAAAGCGGCCGGTGGGAAGGGTGGACTTCCTCCGGCCCCAGGACCGCGCCCCGTACAACGCGCCCACCTCGCCTCAGAACGGGAAGAAGAGCGGAATCGCGAAGACCGCCACCACGAGCATGACCAGGTTGAGCGGGGCCCCGACACGGAAGAAATCCGAGAAGCGGTACCCGCCCGGGCCGTAGATGAACGCGTTCGTCTGGTAGCCGATGGGCGTCATGTACGCGTTCGATGCGGCGATCATGACCGCGACCACGAAGGGCATGGGCGACACTTCGAGAGCGATCCCCGTGGCCACCGCAATGGGCGTGAGGACCACCGCCGAGGCGTTGTTGCTGATGACTTCCGTGAGAAGCGAGGTCACGAGGTAGAAGGCGGCCAGGGTTCCCAGGAGCCCGAGTGGCCGGAAGGCAGCGAGCAGGTGGTGCACGACCCAGTCCGCCGCCCCCGTCTGCTGCATGGCGATCCCGAGGGGGATCATCGCTCCGAGGAGGATGATCACCATCCAGTCCACCTCCTTGTACGCCTCCTCGGGGGTGAGGCACCCGGTCAGGAACATGGCCACGACCCCCATGAGCGCCGAGACCAGGATCGTCGTGATGTTGAGGGCCGCAAGGATGATCACGGCGGCAATGATGGCGAGTGCCACCGGAAGCCGTTCCCTCCGGGTCTTCGGGACGGACACGGGTCCCAGGAGGGCCAGGTCGCCCCCTTCGTGGATCCGCTTGAGATCGCTCGGCGCCCCCTGCACGAGAAGGATGTCGCCCGCCGCGAGACTCACGTTCCGCATGGGCTCGTGAAGGGCATGGCCGTGACGCTGGATCCCCACCACGGGGACCCCGTACCGGCCACGGAAGGCGAGGGCACGAATGGACCGGCCGACCACCGGCGAGCGGAGGGGCACGATGAGCTCGGCAAGGTGCCGGCGCTCGTTCCGGCCCTCCTCCCCCGCTTCCTCGGCCTCTTCCGGGAAGGGGGGGCGGGTCCCGGCAATCCGGAGCCCCTCCATCTCGCCCACCTCGGAGATGTCGCTCACCTTGCCTCGCACCACGAGCACGTCCCCCTCCTGCAGGACCTCGCTTCCCCGGGGGAGGTCGATCCGGGACTCGTCCGGGTGCTCGATCATGAGGACCTCCAGGTCGCGCTCCTCGCCGAGTCTCAGGTCCCGGAGGTTCTGTCCGGCAAGGGGCGAGCCCCGCTCCACCTTGAGCGCCGAGAGGTACTCGCCGAGTTCATACCGCTCCACGATGGAGTGCTCGGCCTGCCGGACCGGGGTGAGCCACCGGCCCACCGTGAGGAGGTAGACGACCCCCGCCAACGTCATGAGGAGGACCGGGGGGGTGATGTCGAAGATCCCGATCCGGTCGAGCCCGAGTTCCAGGATGAGCCCGGCCACGAGCAGGTTCGTGCTCGTGCCGATAAGGGTGAGGGTCCCCCCCATCTGGCTCGCGTACGAGATCGGAATGAAGAAGCGCGACGGCGCCGCCTCCATGTCCCGGGCGAGCCCCAGCACGATGGGGATCATGACGACCACCACCGGCGTGTTGTTGATGAACGCGCTCACCGGGATCACGAGGAGGAGGGTGAGGCAGAGGAGCCGGAACTCACTCCCCCCGGCGTTCCGCGCGAGCCAGCGCCCCACGAGCTCCACGAGCCCGGTTCGCACGAGCCCCGCCGAGAGCACGAACATGGCGGCCACCGTCACGGTGGCCTCGTTCGCGAACCCGCTGATCCCCTGCACGGGGGTCACGATCCCGGCCACGATCACGGTGGTCATGACCAGGAGCGCGACCACGTCGATCCGCAGCCGGTTCCAGAGGAAGAGCCCGAGCGCCCCCGCGATGATCCCGAGGGTGAGCGCGATCTCGAGGGTGAAGGGAGGCGCTTGCATGCGGCGGGAGCCCGGTTTGGGGGGGACGCGGCGGGATCCTCGTCCGGGCCATGAAGTCTAGACCCGCCCCGCGACCCCCCGCAACGACATGCGTGTCAATTGCCCCGCCGGGAACTACCTTGTGCCCTTGTCGCCCTGGAGGCTCCCCTCTCCGCACGAGGTCAAGGAGGTCGTCATGGTCACCCTTCCCGAACTCTGGCTCCCCATCGTGGTCGCGGCCGTACTCGTCTTCGTGGCGAGCAGCGTCATCCACATGGCCCTCGGCTACCACGCGTCCGACCAGGAAGCCCTCCCGTCCGAGGACCGCGTCCGCGCGGCCCTTCGCGAGGCGGCGATCCCCCCGGGGGATTACGCGACACCCAAGGCCGGCTCCATGAAGGAAATGGGCGATCCGGCCTTCATCGCGAAGCAGAACGAGGGCCCCGTGGCGGTCCTCACGATCCTCCCGAACGGTCCCGCGAACATGCCGAAGCTGCTCGGGCAGTGGTTCCTCTTTCTCGTCGTGGTGAGCGTGTTCGTGGCCTACGTGGCCGGGCGCACCCTCCCGCCCGGGGCCGAGTACCTGGAGGTCTTCCGGATCACCGGTGCGGTGGCCTTCCTCGGGTACGCCGCCGACAGCTGGCCCCAGTCGATCTGGTTCGGGAGGAAGTGGTCCACGACCCTCAAGAACACCTTCGACGGGCTCGTCTTCGCCCTCCTCACCGCGGGGGCCTTCGGCTGGCTCTGGCCCTGACCGGGTCCTGACCCGGTCGGACCCCCGGCCCTCGTCACCCCACCCCCGCCGGAGCACCCCCCGGAGGCGACTTGTCCCACCCCGCCGCCGGGGGGTACCTTCCCGCCGCCCTTCCACGCCGTGCGGGCGCCTTGCCCCCGCGCGCGCCTCCGTGCTGCGCCCCCCCCCGCGATGCGCCCCTCTCCCTCCCCAGACTCCGGCAGGCCATGATCCCGGTCACACCCCGCGCCCAGGGCTTCGGCGAAATCCTCGACAACGGCTTCACCCTCTACCGCCGGAATTTCGCCACCTTCTTCGGCATCGCCTTCCTCCCGCGCATCCCCGAAATCCTCTGGTGGATCGCGGTCACGGCCCTGGTTCCCACGTGGCTTGCGGGTGTCGGGTTCTTCGTGATCCTCCCCGTGACCTTCTTCGTGCAGTTCCTGATCCTCGGCGCCCTCTCACGGGCGGCGGCGCAGGCGTGGGAAGGGGAGTCCCCCGGGATCCGCGACTCCCTGGCCGGTGGGCTCCGGTGCTGGATGGCGGTGGCGACCGCCGGGGTGCTCACCTACCTGGCGGTCTTCTTCGGCATGCTCTTCCTCCTCCTGCCCGGCCTCTTCCTGCTGGCCTCCCTCTTCGCCTTCGCCCCGGTGGCCGCCGTCGAGGGGGGGAGCGCGATGAGCGCCCTCTCCCGGTCGTGGGCGCTCGCCCGGGGCGGTCGCCTCCGCATCCTCGGCGTGTCGATCGTGGCGTACCTCGTCTTCCTCATCCCGACCTTCTCCCTCACCTTCATCGCCGCCCTCGTCATCGGGCCTACCGCCTTCTTCGCCGACGATCCCGCCGCCGTGGGTGAAGCCGCCGTCTGGGTGGAAGGGATGACCCAGGTGGCAAGCCCCCTGATCATGGCCCTCACCTGGCCCTATCTCGCCACGGTCATCGTCCTCCTGTACCTGGACCGCCGCGCCCGGGTCGACGCCTCGGGGCTCGAGGCGGCGGCCGACCGGTTCGACCAGGCTCCCTGAGCAGCGCGTGCGCGGGTCCGGGGGCGTGGCCGGGGGCGTGGCCGAAGTCGTGCAAGGCCAGGGGGTGACCCAGCCCGGT
>JBJHCE010000147.1:0-7235 GCA_050485865.1 Gemmatimonadales bacterium
AGCGCGGGGCTCGACCTGCCGGCGGTGCAGGCCGCCCTCGGCATGGACCGGGCGGCCGACCGGATCTCCGTGGCCGAGGCGGAGGAACTCGTCCGGGTCACCGAGTCATGGTACCTGTCGGCCCTCGTCCGGTACCGGGAACGCCTGGGTGCCGATGAGGCGGGGAACGCCCCCGGTGCGTGGGGGGACCCGGTGACCCGCTACGCCGCACTGGAAACGCTCCTCGCGGCGGGGCGGGCGGCGCTCCGTGAGGCTCCCGCCGACCCGTTCCTGAACGGGCTTCTCGTGAACATGCAGGCCGAGCGCGAGGCGACGCTCCGGGGAATCCGGGCCGGCGCCGAGGGCGCAGGGGAGTGGTTCTGAGCGATGCGCAGGATGCAATGGAGTGACCGGGCGGCCAGGGGCCGCGTGGCGTGGACGCCGATCGGGCCCGGGCGGGCGGCGGCGGGCGTGGCGCTCATCCTTGCCGGCCTCGCGCCGGCGGGTGCGCTGGAGGCCCAGCCCCCGTCCGAGCGGGGAATCGCGGTGCAGGTGGAGGGGCTTCGGGCCCAGGAGCTGGCCCACCGCGCGATCGCCGACGGGTGGCTCGGGCTGCGGCTCAGCCGGACCCTGATGACAGGTGTCAATCCCGCACAGGGGATCTCCATCCCCCCGCGCCACTCGGTGGAGGTCGTGGAGGTGGTTCCCGGAGGCCCGGCGGAGGTGGCGGGAATCCGGGTCCGCGACCGGTTGGTCCGGATCGCGGGGAAGGAGGCCCACGTCGCCCTCGAGGACGGGACGGTGGCGGGCTTCAGCCCCGGCGACCGGGTCGAGATCGTGGTGGACCGCGACGGAGCGACGCGCGCGCTCCAGGTACGGGTCGGACGACGTCCCGCGGTCGGCTTTCCGCCCCAGGCCACGGAGCTCGCCCGGACCCGGGCCGACTCGGTCCGGGTCGTGGTCTCGATGCAGCTCGACTCGATCCGGTCCGATCTCGAGCGGGTCCGCTTCTTCGTCGAGGGGACGGAACGCGAGGCGTGGGTCCACGAGATGCGGTTCCACGGCCTTCCGCCGGGCGCACAGGTGCTGGTCCGCGAGGGGCCCGGCGCCTCGCCGATGATCCGGTCCTTCGTGTTCGTGGACTCCCTGCGTGCGCAGCTCCCCCCCGGGGTGGAGATCGTACGGGGGGGGATCTCGGCGGGCACCGGGCTCCGCCCCGCCATGGCTCCACCGCCGCCCGGGGGACAGGTCATGGTCTACGCCGCCGGACAACGCGCCGTCCTCGGGGCGGAAGTGGTCCCGGTGAACCCGGGGCTCGCCACCTACTTCGGCGTGGACCGGGGGCTTCTCGTGGCCGACGTGGTCGACGGCACCCCGGGGGCCCGCGGTGGACTCCGGCCGGGAGACGTGATCGTCGAGGCCGCCGGCCGCCCGGTGCACGACGTCCTGGCCCTCCGGCGGGAGGTGGAACGGGGGTTCACGCAGCCGGCGCCGCTCGAGCTCGTGGTGGTACGCGAACGTTCGCGTGTGACCCTCCGGATCCCTCGCTGACGGAAGACGGCCAGGGCCCCCGATCGAGGGGGGCCCTGGCCGTCGTTCGCTCCCTGCTCCGGGGCTCGGTCCGGGCTATTCGTACCGGAGCGCCACGATGGGGTCGAGCTTGGCCGCGCGCTGGGCCGGCCAGATCCCGAAGAAGAGCCCGATCCCGGCGGAGAAGGCCAGGGCCACGACCACGGCCGAGGCGGAAACGGCCGTCTGCCACTCGGCCATTTCGGAGAGGAGGGTCGCCCCTCCCCACCCAAGGAGCACTCCCATCGCGCCCCCGAGTACGCAGAGCACGAGGGACTCCACCATGAACTGGAAGAGGATGTTCGTGCGGGTGGCTCCGAGGGCCTTTCGCACCCCGATCTCCCGGGTACGCTCGGTGACGCTCACGAGCATGATGTTCATGATCCCGATCCCCCCAACGAGCAGGGAGACCGCTGCGATTCCGGCGAGGAGGAAGGTGAAGGCCCGGTTCGTCTCGGCGAAGGACTCGAGGAGGTCGGCGGAGTTCCGGATCTCGAAGTCGGCAGGAGCGCCGGGCGCCAGCCGATGCTCACGGCGCAGCGTGGCGTCGATGACGTCGTAGGCCCGGGTCATCTCGGCCGGTCCGCCTTCGACCTTGGCAAGAATCGCCCGGAGGCGGTCGCGGCCGCCGAAGACCCGGTACTGGGCGGTGGTCACCGGAATGAAGAGCATCTGGTCCGGGCGGACGAAGCCCATTTCGCCCTTCTCCTCGAGAACACCCACCACCTCGAAGGGGGTCCCGCGGATCTGGATCGTGCGACCCACCAGGAGGGGAGCCGGCGTCCCGAGGCGGTCGGGGATCTCGTATCCCACGACCACCACCCGACGCCGTCCCTCCACCTCGCCCCACTCGAAGTTCCGCCCGAATGCGATGGGCATGTTGTAGATGTCGAAGTAGGTGGGCCAGGTCCCGAGGATCTCCGAATTGGTGTTGTACCGCTGGTGGGTGACCTGGAGGCGCTGGCTGATCTCGGGAGCGATCAGGAGACTTCCGCCGGAATCCTCCACGAGGGCATCGGCGTCGGAGGCGAAGAGCCGTGACCCCTCTCCGGTGGCCACGCCCCCGAAGCTCGCCTGGCCCGGGCGAATGGTCAGTACATCGGTCCCCATGCGCTGGATCTGGGCCTGAACCTGCTGCTGGGCTCCCTCGCCCAGGGCCACCATCGTGATCACGGCGCCGACGCCGATGACGATGCCCAGGGTCGTGAGGAAGGACCGGAGCAGGTTCGCCCGGACCGCGCTCAAGGCGACGGCGATGATTTCCTTGATCAGCATGGAAGGTCCTCTCTTTAGCGACCGAAGGGGAGTCCGCCACCCATCCGGGCGCGCATCTGCTCGTTCTGCTGCTGCTGACGGGCCTGGAGCGCCGCTCCTCCGATCAGTGCCACGACCTCGCCCTCCTCGACGCCCATGAGGATCTCGGAGTTGTTCCAGTCGTTGACGCCGATGAGCACTGCACGGGCGCTCAGCTGGCCGTCGGCGCCCCTGACGAACACGACGCCGGGGCGCCCGTTCGGGTTGTTCCCGGCCTGGCCCCGCGCGCCGCCCCGGCCACCGGGCCCGCCCATCTGGGGGGCACCGCCCGCGGCCATGGCCTGCTGCATGAGGGTGCGAGCCTCCTCCTGCGAAACCTCGCCCCGCTGCACGCGAGCCCGGATCTCCTCCACCGTGGGCGCAGCTGCCGGAGCCCCCTCGGCGCGCTCGGCCGGAGCCTCGCCGCGGGACGCCTGGAGCTGGCGGGTGAGCTCCTGGAACATGGACTGATCGATCTCGGACCGGCTCTCGGGCACGCCGAGCACCGAGGCCGCAGCCCGGACCTCGTTCATCGTGACGATGGCGTTGTTCGGGAGGGTGAGGGCGTTCGGGCGCTCGGAGACGATGACGGTGACCTCGGCGCTCATGCCGGGCTTGAGGAGCCCCTCGGCGTTGTCGAGGTGCACGACCACCGGGAACATGACCACGTTCTGCTGGACGACCGCCTGGGGCTCGATCTTCTCGACCTTCCCCTCGAAGGTCCGGTCCGGAAGCGCCTCGACCCGGACGGTGGCACTCATCCCCGCCTGGATCCGGCCCATGTCGGTCTGGTCGATGAGGGTCCGGACCTGGATCACGTCGAGGTTCGCGACGGTCAGAAGGGTGGTACCGCCGGACACGCTCCCGGCGGCGGACTGGATCACGACACCCTCCTCCACCGTCTTCGCGAGCACCGTCCCCGTGAGGGGCGAGCGGATGGTCACGTCTTCGAGGCGGAGCCTCGCGAGCTCGAGGCTCGTCTCGGCGCGGACCATGGTGGCACGGGCGTTCGCGAAGTCCAGGTTACGCCCCTCGTGCTCCTGGGTGGTGATGACCCCGGCAGCGAGGAGCTCCTCCGAGCGGCGCAGCTGCGACTGGGCGATGTTGTAGCGCTCGCGGGCCACATCGTAGTCCGCCTGCGACTGGTTGAAGTCGTTCTGGACGTCACGGGCATCGATGGTCACGAGGAGGGTCCCGGGCTCGACCCGGTCTCCGGTGTCCACGAAGACCTCGCGCACCTCGCCGGAGGCCTTCGACTTCACCTCGATGGTCCGCAGGGGCTCGAGCTGTCCCGTCGCCTCGGCGGTGATCTGGAGGTTCCGGCGCACCACGTCCGCCGTGGCCAGCGTGGGCGCACCCTCGGCCTGGCTCTCGCCGCATCCGGCCACGGCAACAGCCGTCACGAGGACCGCGGCGGCGCCGGTGAAGAAGCGCCATGCAGCGCGGGGGGTCGTTGCGTCAATCATCGTTCTCTCCATGGGTCTCAGGCCGGCTGTCCGGCGGGGGAAGCTTCGGGGGCGACGGGAGCGTCCACCTCTTCCGAGGCCTCCTCCCTGAACTGCGTGAGGTCCGGAACCCTCCGTACCTCGTTGATGAAGTCCTGCTCGATGAGTCCGTCGCGCAGGTGTACCTGCCGCTTGGCGTACTCGGCGATGTCATGCTCGTGGGTGACCAGGACGATGGTCTGGCCGGCTTCGTTCAGCTTGACGAAGGTGTCCATGATCTCGACCCCGGTCCGGGAGTCGAGGTTTCCGGTGGGCTCATCGGCGAGGAGCATTGCCGGGTTGTTGATGAGCGCCCGGGCCACGGCCACCCGCTGCCGCTGACCGCCGGAGAGCTCCGGGGGTCGGTGATCCATCCGGTCGCCCAGCCCGACCATCCGGAGCTTTTCCTCGGCCCGCGCCTTCCGCTCTGCCGAGGGCACCCCGGCATAGATGAGGGGGAGCTCCACGTTGTGGAGCGCCGTGGCACGGGCAAGAAGGTTGAAGGTCTGGAAGACGAAGCCGATCTCCCGGTTCCGGATCCGGGCCAGCTGGGATTCGGAGAGCTTGCTCACGTCCTGGCCGTTCAGCCAGTACTCTCCCGCGGTCGGGGTATCGAGGCAGCCGATCACGTTCATGAACGTGGACTTCCCGCTCCCCGAGGGACCCATGATCGCCACGAACTCTCCCACGCGGATCTCGAGATCCACGCCACGGAGTGCGCGCACCGTCTCGGCACCCATGACATAGTCCTTCCGGATGCCGCGGGTGCGGATGACGAGTTCGGATTTCGGTGGCATCGGTGATTCGGTTCCTGGTTCAGTTGAATTCCGGGGACGAATGGGTTCCGGCCCCGGGCGGGTCGCCCGGGGCGGCCAGGCTTCTGTGGTGTTGTTCAGGGTGCATCAGGAAGACGCGCGGAGTGGCGATCACGTTAGCCCGCGCCGGAAATCAGTTGTCGGGCTCGCGGTCGCGCCGACGGTCGTTCCGGGCAAGGAGCGAGTCATAGAAGATGCGCTGTTCCTCGTCGAGGATCGCCCGGAGTTCGTCGCGGGTGGACTGCACCGTTCCCCAGTACGTTTCGTTGTAGGTATCGGTGAGTTCACGGATTCGCGCCCGGTAGTACTCGAGCACGGAGTCGACCTGCACCCGCTGGACCTCGGAAAGGTCCACCCGGTGGATGAGCCAGTTCGAGCGTCCCTCGACGGACCGTGCATCGGGAGCGTCGCGGACCGCCGGGGCATCCGGCCTCGGCTCCGGCCGCTCGGGAACCCCGGCCTGGAGTTCGACGGTGTCGCTCCCGAGGAGCCGGTCCCCCGCGATCCCGACGAGCACACCGGCCCCGAAGATCACCACCAGGATGCCGACGGCCGCCGCCCGGGCCCGAAATGCGCTGCTCAACGGTCACCCCCGCCCGGTCCACCCTCGACGGCGAAGACGAAGGCGTCCTCCGCGAACGGGTCGGAAGAAAGGAAGACGGGCGCCAGGTTCGCCTGGAACGCCTCCTCGCGGAGAATGTCCTCCACCCCGTACAGGACCCCGTTTTCGTCCACCTCGGCGGCAGGGACGATGAGAATCCCCGCCACCGCAGCGGCCACCGCCGCCCCCGGAACCAGGAGTCGGCTCCAGGAGTGGAGCAGCCCCGAGACCGTGAGGGGCAGGGCGCGGCGACGCGCGAGCTCGGGGGCTGCGCCCTGCATGACCTCGTCATGGAACTGGTCCCAGTACCTCGGAGCACGGGACTCCGGGTCCAGTTCCCCGAGGGGGACGTAGCGCTCGATGTCGTTCATTCTTCACTCACCTCCCGCTTCCATGTCGGTGGCCCCGTCGAGAAGCTCGCGGAGCCGCTTGCGGGCGAAATGGAGATGGGACCGTACGGTACCCGAGGGCATCTCGAGTCGTTCGGCGATCTCCCTGTGTTTCCATCCCTCGAGGTCGTGCAGCAGCACCACCTCGCGCTGGAGCGGCGAGAGCTTCCCCACCGCGTCGGTCAGCCGCCCCCGGAGCTCGGCCCGTTCCGCCTGGCGGTCCGGCCCGGCCTCGCCCGAGGGGGCATGGAAGGGGATCGGCTCCCCTTCCCTCAACTGCTCGCGCCTGAGGAGGTTCCTCGCGCGATTCTTGACGATCGTCGTGAACCACCCGGCAAACCTCGCCGGGTCCCGGCACTCCTCGATGCGCTCGAGCGCCACGAGGAAGGCCTCCTGGGCCACGTCTTCCGCGTCCGCGTGCCGGCGTGTGACCCCGAAAGCGACCAGGTAGGCCGCCCTCTGGTACCGGCGCACGAGATCGGAGAAGGCCCGTTCGTCGCCCTGGGCGGCGCGACGCACGAGTTCCGCATCCGAAATCGACGCTTCTGTCGGGTTAGACACGGGAGACGAGGACCCTGTTGAGGTCGGGACCGGGAGACGCGCCCGGAATGCGATGTGGGGGACGGGATCATCATGTCGGCTCCCGCGCCCTGACGCCACCCTCCGGGGACGATTGCAGAATCGCGGATACGAAGAACCGGCGACCCGGGTTCCGGATCGCCGGCAGAAAGGGCCTCGCCACCGCTCTCGGCGACGGGCCTCGGGAAGGTGGTGGATCGGCGCCCTCCAGGGCCTCAGCTGGCCGCCTTCCAGCGGCCGTAGGGGAGGACGGGAAGGGACGGAAGGGTCTCGCCGTAGACGAAGGCGCGGACGCGCGGTCGGTGGAAATCCGGACCGGTTGCGTCGGTCCGGTCATGGATGACGATTCCCGGGACGTCGTCGGTGTCCCGGCGGGGCGTCTTGATGGATTCGGTCTTCACTCGGATCATCGGGTCGTACCTCCCGTGCCCGTGGGTCCCGGCGCCGTCATTCGGCACGGCCACCCGGGAAGGGCACGTTCGGAAGCTGCAGGGGTGGCCCCGGAACCGATGCCGGGGCCGCGTTC
>JBJHCE010000148.1:0-7223 GCA_050485865.1 Gemmatimonadales bacterium
GTGACCCGCACCCCGGTCCCCGACCGCGGCGACCGGCTCCAGGACCTCCTGGTCGAGAAGGGCTACCTGGACGCCGAGGTGGTGGCCGCCTCCCGGACGAAGCGGCGGGGGCGGAAGAAGAAGTAGGGCAGGGGTGTGCCCGGCCCGCCTCAGACCACCGTCATGGCGAGGAGGGTCGACATGATCGCCCCGGCCGTGGCCGCTGTGAGCGCGAGCGGCAGCTGCGTCAGAACGTGGTCCATCACGTCGCATCCGCAGGCCAGCGAACTCAGGATCGTCGTGTCCGAGATCGGCGAGCACTGGTCCCCGAAGACCGCCCCGCCCAGCACCGCCCCGAAGGCCAGCGAGAGGTAGAAGGGGTCCGGGTTGATCGCGAAGGCGAGGGGCATGGCGAGCGGGAAGACCACCGCGTACGTCCCCCAGGACGACCCGATCGAGAAGGCCACCACCATGCAGATCACCATGAAGAGGGCCGGAAGGAAGACCGGGTTCACGAGGTCCGCGGTGGTCTGAACCACGAAGTTCGCGGTGCCGAGCTCCCGCGACACGGTCCCGAGGGTCACCGCGAGCGCCAGGATGATCGCCCCGATCGTGACCCCCTTGCACCCGTCCACGAACCCGTCGATCACCTCCTTGAGCTCCATTCCCTTCACGATGGCGAGGAGCATGGCGGCGAGCACCGCGAGCCCGAAGGCCTCGGCAATGGGCACCGAGATCCCGGCCAGGAAGAGCTCGATCTCGCCGGCCCGAAGCGCCGGAATGAGCGGCCCGATGACCCCGGTCATGGCTACCCCCACGAGGACCAGGAGCGGCACCGCGAAGTCCTCGAGCCCCGGCCGGTAGCTCGGCGGGATCTTCATGCGCGAGAGTTCGGCGGCGGCCAGCGGCTCCGAGCCCGGCCGGTCGAGCTGTCCCGTTTCCCGCGCCCGCTTCCGCGCCGCCCGCATCCTCTTCCCCTCCCAGGGGATCACCTCGAGCGCGAAGAAGAGGGTCAGGAGCACCGCGAAGATCCCGTAGAAGTTCACCGGGATCGAGCGGAAGAAGAACGACACCACGTCCTGCTCGGTGGCGAAGATCGGGATCGTCCCCACGAGGAGCCCCGCCACGTAGAGGGGCCAGGCGTTCAGGGGAATCACCGTGGCCACCGGCGAGGCGGTCGAGTCCACCACGTAGGTGAGTTCCTCGTGGGAGACCTTCTGCTCGTCGGTGACCGCCTTCACCGTGGTCCCGGCGAGCACCGTCGAGATCGTCCCTCCCTGGTGGAAGGTGATCCCCATGAGCCAGGCGAACACCTTCGCCGACCGCGGCCCCCGCACCACCTTCGACGCCGCCCACCGGGCGAAGGTCCTCGCCCCCCCGGTCCGTGTCCAGATCCCGATGAGCCCACCCAGCGCCCACAGGTACACGAGGAGGATCACCGCGAAGGAGCTCGACCCGATGGAGGGGATCAGGAACCCCTGGATGATGTTCACGTCGGAAAAGCTTCCCGAGGCCCCGAAGAGCACGAACCCCGCCACCAGGATCCCCAGGAAGAGCGAGCTCACCACGTCGCGGGTGAAGAACACCAGAATGAGCGTGGTGAGCGCCGGAAGAAGCGAGGCGAACCCGTAGTGCCCCCCCTCCGCCACCGTCTGCGTGAGCTCCGGGGTGAGTCCCCACGCCACGAGAATCGCGAGCCCGGTGAGGGCAAAGGGCGCCCACTTCTTCCACGCCGGGGTGTCCGGTCCCGGATCACCCCCCGGCGGTGGCGGCGGTGCATCCGGGGTGCGCGGCCCTCCCGGCCGACCCGCCCGCCGCTCCCCCATGGGGCCCGGCTGCGCGGGGCTGTCATGGTCCGGGTCGATCAGCCGCTCCCCGCGGCGCTCGATCTCCCGTGCGTCCTTTCCGACCCGCCCCTCGAGGCGGGACTCCCTTTCGCGATCAGGCCGTTCCGTCAACGCTGACGCTCCGTTCCGGGTCCAGGGGAAACTGGAAGCGGAGGCGAACCCCCCCTTCCCGCTCATCGATCTCCACCTCCGCCGGGTCGCCACCCATCCGCACCGCGTCCACCCCGCCCAAGGGGAGGAAGGGCTCGAAGATCACGGTGACGGGGACGCGCCCCGCGGTCTGGCAAACCCGCAAGGTACCGTGGCCGCCCTCGACGCGACAGTCGAGGGAGAGCCGGGCATCGCCGACCCGGATCCCGGTGGCGGCGAGCCTCCGTACCCCGCCGGCCGAAGGGGCAACCGCCACGAGGTCCGGGGCAAGGACCACCCGCCCGTAGCTCGCGTCGGGTCGGACCCCCATGAGTCCCTCCACCGCCGACCGGAGGAACCGGGCAGCGTGGAGGGTCCGGCGGGGGGCCACGGAAGGGTGGTGGGGAGATGCGAAGGCATGGACCGGCGGAAGGGCGGGCTCCGTGGGGCGGGGCCCCGCCGGGGCGTCGGGCTCCGCCGCGGCCTGGCCGAGGACGGGAAGGCGGATCCCCCGGCCGGACGGACCCCCACCCCCGAGCGGGGCGCCACCCCCGGGGGAAGCACCGACGCGCTCCCCGGCGGTCCGGGCCAGCGCCCGGAGCTCTCCGGTCCACCCGCGGTTTCCGAGGGGCTCGACGGCGTCGGCGAAGCCGCCCAGGAGCGCCGGAAGGGAGGGGAAGGCGGCGGGAAGTCCCCGGAGGCCGACCCCATCGGGTTCGGGGGTTTCGGCCACGGACCGGGCCGCCTCGTCCAGGGCGCCCAGGAAGGGGCGAAGGCGGGTGGGCTCGCCGGTCCAGAGCGCCCAGCGTGCGGCCAGGAAGAGCCGGGCGCCCGCCGGGATCTCGCGGTCGGCCAGGGTCCGGGCCAGGAGGTGGAAGGCAAGGTGCCGCCGCCCCGCGGCGAGGGCGCCGAGCGCCACCTCCACGAGGGGTGCGCCTTCAAGGAGCCGGGGGGCTCCGTCCACTACCCCGGCCACGACGGGGAGGCCGCGGGGGGTGGAGGGGTCCGAGGGGTCATGGAGGGAAGCGTCGTCGAGCACCCCGAGCGCCTGGGCCACCCGGTCGGCAAGGGGCGGGGGCGGGCCCTCGAGGGCGAACGCCCCGTCGGGAGTGCCCCGGTCCCGACGCCGGAGGGCATGGGCCTGGAGTGACGCAACCGCTCGGCTCAACGTCTCCGCGGAGACGTGGGACGGAGTCAGGAGAAGGGTCTCGGTGCCGCTTTGGCCCAGGCGCTGCACCACCACGATCGGGAAGGCGTCGAGGAGGAGCCCGCGCTCCTCCCCGCCGTCGGGGAGGGCGCGCCACCAGCTCCCGGGGCCGACGTGGCCCTCGCCTGGCCCCGTGCCCGTGCCCGTGCCCGTGCCCGCGATCCCCTCCGCGTCGCCGGGGACCGGGTAGCTCCCGGATCCGTCCACGAGCGCCACCATCCCCCGCTCCGCCGAGACCAGGGCCGCGAGCCCCCCGCCGGTCAGGAGCTCCGGCCCACCGAAGGGCCGGGCCGCCGGCCCGGAGCGCTCCGGAAGGAGGGGGGCGTCGTCCACCGCGACGCGGCGGAAGGAGGTCGGGGTCATGGGTGTGTGTGTTCGGGTAGTGGAGGGGACGGGTCCGTGCCCCGCACGTTCACATGGCGCGGGGAGGAGATCAACGGGGTCCACCGGGGCGGCCCCCTTGCCCCGGGCCCCGCCCGGTGGAACGTTGGGGCGAACTTCCGACAGCCGCCACGCTTCACCCCCGGGTACCATGCTTCGCTTCCGAGCTCGGCCCGAGCTTCTCCTTTCCGCCCTTCTGCTCCTCGCCACCGCCGGCTGCCTTCCGGGCACCGGCGGGGGCGGCGCGGGGCCCGGTGCCGCCCCGGTCACCGATCCGACCCTCCAGGTGGTCTCCTCGGAGCAGGGGGTCATTGCCGCCGCCTCGGTCTGGGCCGCAGAAGAGGGGGCCCGGGTGCTCGCCGAGGGCGGAAACGCCGCCGATGCAGCGGTGGCGGCGGCCTGGGTCCTCGCGGTGACGGAGGGGAGCATGTCGGGGATCGGGGGGCGGGCTTCCATCGTGATCCGTCATCCGGGCGGCCGAGTCCACGGGATCGACGGGCTGAACCAGGTGCCCCGGAGCTACCGCGAGGGCGTGGCCCCCGACGGGTACGACCGGGCGGCGATCCCCGGGGTGCCGGCGGCCCTCGCCCGCCTCCACGAGGAGCACGGCTCCCTTCCCATGCCCCGGCTCCTGGCCCCGGCGATCCGCCTGGCGGAGGAGGGCTTCCCCCTCCCCGAGCCCGAGGCGACCCGCATGGCGGGCGCCGCCGAGGACCTTCGGGCCCATTCCCCCGAGGCCGCCACCGGGAGCTACCTCCAGCCCGACGGGGCGCCCTGGCCCGCAGGGACCCGCTTCCGGCAGCCCGAGCTCGCGGGGACGCTCCGGGCCATGGCCGACGAGGGGGTGGAGGTCTTCTACCGGGGGTGGGTCGCCGACTCCATCGATGCCGACATGCGGCGGGCCGGAGGGTTCGTGACGGCGGACGAGCTCGCCGCCTACGAGGCCCTGGACGCCCTGGCGGTCACCGGCAGCTACCGGGGGTACACCCTCCACTCCAACTTCCGCCCCGCCTCGGGACACGCGGTGGTCCAGGCGCTCCAGACCCTCGAGGCGGCGACCCCGGCCGGCGCACCGCGCCCCGGGGCAGGCGACCCCGCGAGTGACCGGGAGGCCCACGCCCGGTGGGCGGCCCTCGTGGGGCAGGCCATGGAGCAGGCCATCGGCGAGCGGAACCGGATCGTGGACGGAAGCGAGGAGGCCTCGGCCCGGCTCCTCACCTCGGTCGAGCATGCCCGGACGCGGGCGGCGGAGTTCACCATGCCGGGGGCCCCGGCCGCGATCCCGGGCGGCCCCGGCGACCCCCCCGCCGGCGCGCGGGAGGCGGAGGCCCCCGAACCCGTCCTGGACCTCCGCATCGCATCGCAGGAAAGAGATGTGGTAGCGGCGGGCGGCTCGTGGGTCGATTTCCCCGGGCGCGGTCACTTCGTGGCGGGTCCGGCCGACCGGGAGGCCACGACGCACCTGACGGTGGTGGATGCCTCGGGAATGGTCGTGTCGCTCACCCAGTCCCTGGGGCCGAGCATGGGGGCGCGGGTGGTGGCGCCGGGGCTCGGGTTCCTCTACGCCACGCGGCTGGGTGCGGTCCCGGGGTCGCGCCCGTCGTCCACGATCGCGCCCACCGTGGTGCTTCGCCCCGACGGGACCCTCCTGGCGGCGCTCGGGGGTGCGGGCGACGCACGGATCCTCTCTGCGGTGATCCAGACGGTGAGCCGCATGGTGGACCACGGGCTCCCGCTCGACGCGGCGGTGGCCGCACCCCGGGTGCACCCCGACGGGCGGGTCGAGGGACAACTCCGCCTTCGGGTGGAAGACGGGCCGGTGGGAGCGTGGAGCGCCGCCGAGCGGGAGGCCCTCGAGGGTTGGGGGTTCGTGCTCGAGCCCTCGCCCTCGGGGTACTTCGGGCGGGTGCACGCCATCGGGTGGTCGCCCGCGGCGGGGGGGGGCGCCGGGGGGACGGCGCTCGGGGTCGCGGAGCCCCGGTGGGACGGGGGCGCGGCGGCACCGGTGGGAAGGCGGTGAGGCGCGGGTCGGAATGAGCTCCTGGCTCCTCTACGGCGCCTACGGCTACACCGGTCGGCTCCTGGCCCGGGAGGCGCTCGGGCGCGGGCATCGGCCGATCCTGGCGGGGCGGCGGAGGGAGGCGCTCGTCCGGCTCAAGGAGGGGCTCGCGGAGGAGGGGGTCGTGGGGGCGGAGGGGCTGGAGCTCCGGGAGTTCCCCCTCTCGGACCCGGAGGCGCTCCGGCGGGGGCTCGAGGGGGTGGGGCTCGTGCTTCACGCCGCGGGGCCCTTCGTCGAGACCGGGGTCCCGATGATGGAGGCGTGCCTGGAGGTGGGGGCGCACTACCTGGACATTACCGGCGAGGTGCCGGTCTTCGAGGCTGCTTTCGAGCGCGGTGAGCGGGCGCGGGGGCGGGGGGTCGTTCTGATGCCGGGGGTGGGGCTCGACGTGGTCCCCACCGACGGGGTGGCGGCGCGGCTCGCGGAGGCGCTTCCCGGGGCGGCGCGGCTCGAGCTTGCCCTCCAGTCGCCGGGGCGGTCGAGCGCCGGGACGCTCCGGACCGTGGTGGAGGGGATTCCCGGGGGGCTCCTGGTGCGGAGGGACGGGGAGCTGCGGGGGGCGTGGCCGGGGGCACGGGAGTTCCGGCGGGAGGTGGAGTTCGGACCGGTAGCCGGCGAGGGGCCCATGGCGGGGAGGATTGGGGGGGTGCGGAGCGTTTCGCCCTACCCGTGGGGGGATCTTTCCACCGCGTACCGGACCACCGGGATCCCGGACATCACCTGCTACATGGCGACGCCGGCGCTCGAGGCCCGCCTTTTCCCGTTCGTGCTCCCGGTGCTCAGGGCGGTGCTCTCGGTGCCGGCCCTCCGGCGTTTCGTTCGGGGATGGGTGGGGCGCGGGCCGGAGGGACCGAGCGCCGAGCGGCGGGCCACGGGGCGGGTGCGGGTCTGGGGGCGGGTGGAGGACGAATCCGGGGCAAGCGCGGAGCGGGTGATCGAGATCCCGGAGGGGTACCGGTTCACGGCGCTCGCCGGGGTGCGGGCGGTGGAGGCCGTGCTCGGGATGGGCGAGGGCGCGTCGGGTGCCTGGACCCCCGCCGGGCTCTTCGGGGCCGGGTGGGTGGAAACGCTTCCGGGGGTGGAGACGGTGCGGGTCTCCACCCCCGGAGGGTGAGGGGTCCGGTGGGTCCGGCCCTTCCGGTCAGAAGGTCACGCTGACGACGGCGGAGCAGGTGGAGGTGTCGGCTTCGCAGACCTGGTAGGTCACGGTGGGGCTCCCGCGGAGCCCGGTGTCGTGGGTGAACGCGCCGGAGTTCGAGACGGTCGCGATGACGCTCCCGTTCCACCGGATGTCGACGTTGCTGGAGGTGGCGCCGGACCAGGCCAGGTCGGCGTGGTTGATGCCGCGAAGCTTGTAGGCGGAGACGGAGAGCGCGATCCCGCTGGACGGGGGTGGCTCCTGGGCGGGGGAAACCGTGACGTTCTGGCTCGCGGACGCGGTGGCGCCGTCGTTGTCGGTGACGGTGAGGGTGACCCCGAAGGTGCCGGCGGCCTGGTAGGTGTGACTCACTACGGCCCCGCTTCCGGAGTTCGAATCCCCGAACGTCCAGGCGTAGCTCACGATCGTGCCGTCCGGGTCGGAGGAGCCGCTTCCGTTGAACGAGCAGGCGAGATCCGTGCA
>JBJHCE010000149.1:0-7183 GCA_050485865.1 Gemmatimonadales bacterium
GTTCGGAGCGGGTGCTCCGGACCCGGGTCGACGAACTCGGCGTGGAGGAGCCTCTCATCCAGAAGGTGGGGCAGGACCGCCTCATCGTGGAACTCGCCGGGATCACCGACGAGGAGCGGGCCAAGGAGATCATCGGAACCACCGCCCTCCTGGAGTTCAAGCTGGTCCGGCCCCTGGGCGACATCGAGCCCTACCTGGGACGGATCGACCGGGCCGTGGTGGCCGCGCTGGGCGCCGACTCCCTCCGGGCGCTGGGGCGGGACCAGACCGCACCGGAGAGCGCGGTGGAGGACCTCCTCTTCGGGGGCGGGGCCGACACCACCGGGGCCGACACCACCGCCGCGGCCGACGAGGCCCCCGAGGTGGAGCCCCAGGATCCGGAGGATCCCGGGGCGGACCTGAGCGAGGAGGAGCGGCTCCTTCGCCCCTTCACCTCCCTCCTCCTCTCCGGCGGGGAAGGGGTCTTCCTCGTGGCCACCGAGGACTACGCGGTGGCCCGGATGTTCCTCTCCCTCCCCGAGGTCGAGGCCGTCCTCCCCCGGACGGGGCGCGCCGCGGTGCAGCTCCACTTCGGGTGGCAGCCCATTGCCGTGGGCGGACGCACCTACCGGGAACTCTACGTCCTGGAGCGGAACGCCTTCCTGGCCGGAGACGAGCTCGAGTCGGCAAACGCCACCCGCGATGCCCAGTTCAACATGCCCATCGTGCAGTTCGGACTGACCCGGGCCGGGGGACGGAACTTCGGAAACACCACCCGGACCAGTGTGGGGGAGCGGATCGCCATCGTCCTGGACAACGACGTGGTGAGCGCCCCGGTGGTTCGCTCCGAGATCCGTCAGCGTGGCCAGATCGAGCTGGGGGGCTCCTCCATGGAGGAGGCCCGCGACCTGGCCCTGGTGCTCCGGGCCGGTGCCCTCCCTGCGCCCCTCCGGATCATGGAAGAGCGGACGGTGGGGCCCTCCCTGGGCCAGGACTCCATTGACCAGGGGATGGTGGCCGGAATCATCGGCCTGATCCTGGTGGTCCTCATCATGATCGGGTACTACCGCTTCACCGGCCTGATCGCGGTGGTGGCCCTCGGGGTCTACGTGGTCCTCGTCATGGGCGGACTCGCGGCGCTCGGCGCCACCCTCACCGTGCCGGGGATCGCCGGGCTCATCCTCTCCATCGGGATGGCGGTGGATGCCAACGTCCTGATCTTCGAACGAATCCGGGAGGAGGTGGACGAGGGTCGTGCGGTTCGGACCGCGGTGGACGAGGGCTTCGGACACGCGCTCTCGGCCATCGTGGACGCCAACCTCACCACCCTCATTACCGCCCTGATCCTCTTCCAGTTCGGGACCGGTCCGGTGCGTGGCTTCGCCGTGACGCTGACCATCGGGATCATTGCTTCCTTCTTCACCGCCCTGTTCGTGACCCGGACCTTCTACCTGATGTACATCAGGAACAAGAAGGCCCAGGACACCATCAGCATCTGAGGACGAGCCGACGATGCGTTTCTTCAAGGATGCCAGCTACGAGTTCCTGGAAATGCGGCGGAAGGCCTACGTGGTCTCCGCCGTGGCCATCGCCCTGGGACTCGCCGCCATGGTCTTCAACATCTTCGCCCAGGGCTCCTGGCTGAACTACGGGGTGGACTTCACCGGGGGGACCCTGGTGCAGGTCCGTTTCGATGGCGAGGTCACCGCCGGCGAACTGCGCGAGGCGCTGGGTGGGGCCCAGGCCCCCTCCATCACCCGCTTCGGGGCCGACCACGAGTACACGATCCGGGCGCCTCTCCCCGAGGACACCGATGACCTCGAAGCGGTCTCGCGCCAGATCCGGGCCCAGGTCGACGCCTCGGGGCTCGGAAGCTACGAGGTGGTGCGGACGGAGGTGGTGGGACCGAAGATCGGGGCCGAGCTCCAGACCCAGGCCCTCCTCGCCATTCTCTTCTCCTTCATCCTGACCCTGCTTTACATCGCCTTCCGGTTCGAGTTCAGGTTCGGGTTGGCGGCCATCGTGGCCACCGCCCACGACATCCTGATCACCCTCGGATTCCTGGCCCTCTTCCGGGTCGAGATCTCCCTCCCGACCGTGGCAGCAGTGCTCACCATCGTGGGGTACTCGCTGAACGACACCATCGTCGTGTTCGACCGGATCCGGGAGAACCTGAACAAGAAGGGCGGACGCCGGGAAGATCCGATCAAGCTGACGGACCGCTCGATCAACGAGGTGCTCCCCCGGACCGTGCTCACCTCGGGCACGACCCTCGCCGTGCTCTTCTCCCTCCTGATCCTGGGCGGGGCGGTGATCCGGGACTTCACGATCGTGCTGATCCTCGGGGTCGTGATCGGTACCTATTCCTCGATCTTCGTGGCCTCTCCGGCGCTCGTCGAGATTCAGGACCGCTGGAAGAAGGACGACAAGGGGAAGAAGCGGAAGAAGCCCCTCGCCGCCGCCGAGGAGGCAGCGATCCCCGTCTGACCCGGCTCCCGGGTTCGACCCAGCCGCCCCCGGGAAGCCAAGGCCTCCCGGGGGCGGTCTCGTCTCCGGGCGGCGGTGCCGCCCGGGACCACACCATCCAGGAGCGGAGATGCCCCTCATCGACACCCACTGCCACCTGACCCACGAGCGCTTCGATGCGGACCGGCGCACCCTTCTCGGGCGCGCGGCCGGGGCCGGCGTGACCACGGTGGTGAGCATCGCCTCGGAGCTCGACGATGCCCGGCGGATCGCCGACGAGATCGTGGGCACGCGTGCCGGGGTCCGGACCTTCGGGACCGCGGGGGTCCACCCCCACGAGGTGGGCGCCCTTCCGGATCCCGAGGTGGAGCCCGAAGCCGCCGAGCTCGTCCTCGACCGGCTCCGGGGGCTCCTGGCCCGGGAGGGGATCGTCGCCGTGGGAGAATGCGGCCTTGACTTCCACTACGATTTCGCGCCCCGAAAGGCGCAGCTCGCCTGGTTCGAGGCCCACCTGGGGGTGGCAAAGGAGCTGGGACTTCCTGCGGTGGTTCACTGCCGTGCGGCGGAGGACGCCATGATCCCCCTCGTCCGGCAGGCGGGGGCGGCGGGAGTCCGGGGCGTCCTCCATTGTTTCCCGGGGCACCTCCCCCTTCTCGAAGCGGCCCTGGATGCCGGGTGGAGCGTGTCCTTCACCGGGATCGTGACCTTCTCGCGCTTCGAGGGTGCGGAGGCGGTGCGGAGGGTTCCCTCGGGGCGCTATTTCCTCGAGACCGACGGGCCCTACCTGGCCCCGGTTCCGCACCGGGGGAAGCGGAACGAGCCCGCGTACGTCTCCCTCATCCGGAACCGGGTGGCGGAACTCCGCGGGGTGTCCCCCGCCACCGTCGAGGCCGAGACCACCGACGCGGCCCGGACCTTCTTCGGGCTCCCGGGGGCCTGACCCCCGCGCCCCCTCCCGAGCGCCCCCCGGACCTTCCCCCACCCGCGCCCCGCGACCATCTTCCGCCATGCCTCGAACGATTCACGTCCTCCCCGATGCCGTGGCGAACCAGATCGCCGCCGGAGAGGTGGTGGAGCGCCCGGCCTCGGTGGTGAAGGAGCTCGTGGAAAATGCCCTCGACGCCGGCGCCCGCCGGGTCGAGGTGCGCCTCGTTTCCGGGGGGAAGGCGGAGATCCGGGTGTCGGACGACGGCCACGGCATGGGCCGGGAGGACGCGATCCTCGCCCTGGACCGCCACGCCACCTCGAAGATCCGCGACTCCGGCGACCTGCAGGGAATCCGGAGTTTCGGGTTCCGGGGCGAGGCGCTCCCCTCCATCGCCTCGGTTTCCCGCTTCACCCTCGAGACCGCCTCCCGGGACGACACGGTGGGGACCCGGATCCGGGCCAGGGGCGGGACCGTCACCGAGGTGGAGGACCACCCCCGCACCCCCGGGACCACGGTGGTCGTGGAACGCCTCTTCTGGAACGCCCCGGCGCGGGCCCGCTTTCTCCGCGCTCCCGCCGCCGAGACCCGGGCGGTCAACGACGCCCTCGTCCCCCTGGCCCTGGCCCACCCCGGGGTGGGATTCCTCCTCGAATCCGAGGGGCGTGCCCTTCTCGAGCTTCCGCCCGCCGACGACGTGGTGGCCCGGATCGCCGGGATCTGGGGGGAAGATGCGGCGTCGGAGCTCCTGGCGGTGGAGCCTTCCGCCCTGGGCGACGGGGGCAAGGTCGAGGGGATCCGCCTTCGCGGGGTGATCCAGCGCCCCGACCGGGCTCGTCCGGGGTTTCGCCGGGCCCACCTCTTCGTGGACGGGCGCCCGTTCCGGGACCCGGCGATCCTGAGGGCGGCGGACCGGGGGTACCGGACCACCGTCCCCCCCGAGCATCGCCCCTGGCTTTTCCTCTACCTGGAGGTCCCCCGGGGGAGCGTCGACGTGAACGTTCACCCCACGAAAGCCGAGGTTCGGTTCCGGGACCGGGGGGCGGTGGAGCGCATGGTGGAGGAGGGGGTCCGCACGGCCCTCGAGGGGGAGGCGAGCGCGGCCACCCTGGACGAGGCGCCGGCGCCGCCCCGGCTGCTCGTGCGGGAGGGAGGCCCGGCGGCGCGGGCCAGGGTCCGCGCTCCAGGGGCGCCGCACGCGCCCCGAGTCACGGAGCCCGACGCCCAGATGGCCTTCTTCGTCCCCACGCCGGACCCCGATCAGGAGGGGGCGGTGGCGACGGGGGGGGCGGAGACGGGGGAGCCCGACGGTACACTCGTCCACCCCGTCGAGGTGGACGGCTTCGATCACCCCCGCCTCTGGCAGGTGCACCGGAGCTGGATCCTGGCCGAGGTCCGCGACGGCCTCCTCCTCATCGACCAGCACGCCGCCCACGAGCGCATCCTCTTCGAGCGGATCATGGCCCGCTTCGACGAGGGGGGGGACGAGAGCCAGCGTCTCCTCTTTCCCCTCACCCTCCGCCTTGCCGCTCCCGAGGTGCGCATGGTCGAGGACCTGAAGGGGCTTCTCCACCGGGCGGGCTTCGAGGTGGAGGCCTTCGGCTCCGATACGGTGATCCTCCACGCGGTGCCGAACCCCCACCCCTACTTCGACGCCGAGCGGGCCTTCCGGGAGATGATCGACGAACTCACCCATGGCTCGGAACTCGTACGCTCCGCCCGGAACCAGCACGAGCGCCTGGCCATGAGCTTCGCCTGCAAGGCGGCGATCAAGGCCGGCCAGCCCCTGGACGCCCGGGAGATCCAGGAGCTCTTCGACCAGCTCTTCGCCACGCGCCTTCCCTTCCACGACGTCCATGGGCGCCCCACCACGGTTCGCCTCTCCCGGGGGGAGCTCGAGCGGAAGTTCGGCCGGTGAACGTGGCCCCGGTTCTCGCCGTCGTCGGTACCACCGCCTCGGGGAAGACCGCCCTGTCGATCCCGCTGGCCGAGGCCCTCGCGGGCGAGATCATCTCGATGGACTCCCGGCAGGTCTACCGGGGCATGGACATCGGCACCGACAAGGTCACGCGGGAGGAGCGCGCCCGGGTGCCCCACCACGGCCTGGACCTGGTGGAGCCCCGGGAGCGCTACTCTGCCGGTCGCTTCGCCCGCGACGCCCGCCGGTGGGTCCACGAGATCCGCGCCCGCGGCCACCTTCCCCTCCTCGTGGGGGGCACCGGGTTCTTCCTCAAGGCGCTCCTCGAGCCCGTCTTCCGGGAGCCCCCCCTCGACCCGGCGCGCCGCGACGCCCTCCGCACGGTGCTCTCCCGCCTCCCCGCCGAGGAATCCGCCCGCTGGGTCCGGCGCCTGGACCCGGAGCGGGCCGAGCTGGCCCTCGCCGGGGGGACGCAGCGCACCGCCCGGACCCTGGAGGTGGCCCTCCTTACCGGGAGGTCCCTTTCCTGGTGGCATGCCCACGCCCCCCCGGACGCCCCCCCGGTTCCTGCCCGCGTCGTCCGCCTCGTCCTTCCCCGAGAGGAGAGCGTGCGCCGCATCGACGCCCGGGTCATCCGCATGTTCGACCGCGGGCTCCTGGCCGAGGTGGACCGCCTCCTCCGGGCCGGTGCCGACCCCGGGGACCCCGGGATGACGGGTACGGGGTACCGGGAGGCGGCGGACGTCCTCCTGGGGCGCGCCACCCTGGAGGAGGCGATCCTCGGGACCCAGCGGGTCACGCGGGCCTACGCGCGCAGGCAGGAGACCTGGTTCCGGCACCAGCTCCCCCCGGGCGCCCTCGAACTCGACGCCCTGCTCCCCGTGGCGGAACAGGTCGAACGGGTGCTCCGCTGGTGGGAGGCGGCCCCGGAACGGGCCCGCCCCGTCGCATCCCCCGAAGAAGAAACCCCCGCACCCGCCCCCTTCTCCCCCCCGAGCCCGGACGCCCCGTGAAGATCGGCATCACCTGCTACCCCACCTACGGAGGCTCGGGCGCCGTCGCCACCGAACTCGGCCTCGAACTCGCCCAGCGGGGGCACGAGATCCACTTCGTGTCGTACGACCAGCCCTTCCGGCTCACGCACTTCCGGGAGCGGGTCTTCTTCCACGAGGTGGAAATGGACCACTACCCCCTGTTCGAGCACCCGCCCTACTCGCTGGCGCTCGCGGTGGCGATCCACGACGTGGCCAGGACCCACGAGCTCGACCTCGTGCACGTGCACTACGCGATCCCCCACGCCACCTCGGCCTGGATCGCCCGGGAGATGCTGGAAGGGGCGCAGGGCCCGAGGATCGTGACGACGCTGCACGGCACCGACATCACCCTCATCGGGCAGCACCCCTCCTTCAAGTCCATCACCCGCTTCTCGATCCTCCGCTCCGACGGGCTCTCGGCGGTCTCCAGCTACCTGGCGCAGGAGACCGAGTCGAACTTCGACGTGGACGGCGGGCGCATCGAGGTGATCCCGAACTTCGTGGACACGGCGCGCTACCGGCCGGGAATCGAGCCCTGTCACCGGGCGACCCTCGCCCCCGGCGGGGAGAAGATCGTGATGCACGTGTCGAACTTCCGCGCGGTGAAGCGGGTGGAGGACGTGATCACCGCCTTCGCCCGGATCGCCCGCGCCCTCCCGGCCCGCCTCGTCATGGTGGGCGACGGCCCCGACCGCCCCCGTGCCCTCCAGCGAGCCGAGGAGCTGGGGGTGGAGGGCCAGGTCCTCTTTCTCGGGAAGCACGCCGCGGTGGAGGAGCTCCTCTCCTGCGCCGACCTCTTTCTGCTCCCGTCCGAGTCGGAGTCCTTCGGGCTCGCCGCCCTCGAGGCCATGGCGTGCGGGG
>JBJHCE010000150.1:0-7167 GCA_050485865.1 Gemmatimonadales bacterium
CGTATCGCTCCGCCAGCTCCGATATTTCGTCGCCGTGGCCGAGGAGCTGCATTTCGGGCGGGCGGCGGAACGGCTGCACATCACTCAGCCCCCGCTGAGCAAGCAGATCCAGCTCCTTGAGCGACGCCTGGGGGTCCGGCTCATGCATCGGAACCGCCGCGTGGTGTCCCTGACCCCGGAGGGTGAGCATTTCCTCAGGGGAGCCCGGAGCGTGCTCGATCGCCTCGGACATGCCGTCGAGGGAGTGCGTCTCATCGCCGCCGGCGAGCGGGGTGAACTCAGGCTCGGGTTCGTGGGATCAAGCGCGGTTGACCTGGTGCCCGCGCTGACCCGTCGCTTCCACGTCGACCACCCCCGGGTCCGGCTTACGCTCCGGGAGATGACGACCACCGATGCTCTCGACGCGCTTGCCTCCGGCGAGCTCGACGCAGCACTCGTGCGTGACCCCCCCATGCGCCTCGGCATCGTCACGCGGACGATTCGGGACGAGCCCTTCGTGGTGGCGCTTCCGGAGGGTCATCCGCTGGCGGCAAGGGACCGGATCCACCTCTCTGAGCTTGGGGCGATTCCTCTCGTGCTCCACCCACGGGCGCTGAGCCCTCGGTTCGCGGACCACCTCCTCGCGCTCTGCAGCGAGGCGGGATTCACGCCGCAGGTCGCACAGGAGGCGGTCCACCTCCACACACACCTGAGCCTGGTGGCGGCTGGGGTGGGGGCGAGTCTCCTGCCCCAGGTGGTCGAAGGCCTCCCCTGGCCGGGCGTCCACCTCGTTCCCCTTTCCGGGACCGCGCACAGGACACGGACCTGCCTCGCATGGTCGGAGAATGGAGAGGGACCGATCGTCCGCCACCTCCTTGCGGCCGCAGATGCGATCATCACGCCGCCCCCATCGTGACGAGCGCTGACCCCACCGCGATCCCCCACCCCGCGAGCACGTCGCCCGGGTAGTGCACCCCGAGGTACGCGCGGGAGAGCCCCACCAGGACCGCCGGGGCAAGGACCACCGGGAGGAGGAGCCCGCCCCCCAGGGCAAGGGCCACCGGGAGGGCCACCGCGAGGGAGGCGGTGGCGTGCCCCGAGGGGAAGGAAAACCGGTCCGGGGGCTCGATCACGAAGCGGAGCCCCACCGGAAGGTCCGGTCGGGGGCGCGAGATCCAGCGCTTGAGCACCTGCGAGAGCGCGAAGGCCAGCGCGAGGCTCGCCGCCGCGTGCACCCCCGCCCCCTCGAGCCCCGGCACCGCGCCCAGGAGGAGGAGGGCCGCGACCCCCACCGGCACCGGGGCGTCTCCGAAGCGGGTGTAGACCCGCATGAACCGGGTGAGCCAGGGGCGCCGCCGGAGCGCCACCGCCACCAGGAGCCGCTCGTCGGCGGCGCCGATCCGGAGGATCCAGGCGGTCATGCGGCGGCCTCACGGTACACGTCCACCACGCCGTCGAGGATCTGCGGCCAGCTCCGCCCCTCGGCCTCCTCCCGCCCCCGGGTCCCGAGGCGGGCGCGGAGGAGGGGCTCCTCGACGAGCCCCACGAGGGCGTGGGCAAAGGGCTCCACCTCGCCGGGCGGGGTGAGGAACCCGGTCTCGCCGGGAACCACCTGGTCGCGCACGCCCCCCCGGTCCACCCCCACCACCGGGAGCCCCGAGGCCATGGCCTCGAGGACCACGTTTCCGAAGGTCTCGGTGTCGGAGGGAAAGGCGAAGAGGTCGGCCGAGGCGTACGCGCGGGAAAGGTCCGCCCCGGTCCGGTACCCGCCCAGGTGCACCCCGGCCGGCGGGTTCCTCCGGAGGGATGCCTCCATGGGCCCACCCCCCACGAGGGCGAGCCCCACCTCCACCGTCGCCCGCGCCCGCACCCGCGCGAAGGCCTCGAGAAGGAGGGGGAGCCGCTTCTCCGGGGCGAGGCGCCCCACGTAGAGGAGGATCACCTCGGCGCCCGGGGCGAGCTCGCGCCGGGTCCCCGCCGAGCGGAAGGAGGGGGAGAACCGGTCCCGGTCGACCCCCCGGGACCAGCGCACCAGGCGCGGGTGGAAGCCCCGCCCCCGGAGGTCGTCGATCGTGTCCCGGCTCGGGGCCAGCGTGCATCGCGCGGGGGCGTGGAAGCGCCTGAGGAGCCTCCACGCCGTCCCTTCCGCGAATCCGAGCCCGTACCCCCGGGCGTAGGTCGGGAAGTTCGTGTGAAACGAGGTCACGAGGGGGCGCCCGGTCTGGAGCGCCCAGCGCCGCCCCCACCACCCGAGCACCGACTCGGTGGCGCAGTGGACCACCTGCGGATCGAAGGCCTCGAGGCGGTCGCGGTCGGAGCGGGTGGGCCACCGCGGAAGGAGAAGCTCCGGGTAGACCGGCACCGGCACCCCGGAGCGACGCACCGTGAAGGGCGGCTCCGTGGCCGCAGGGGCCGCCCCCACGCCCCGGGTCGTGACCAGGGCCACCTGGTGCCCGGCCCCGACCAGGTGCTCCACGAGGCGCGCCAGCGTCCGCGCCACCCCGTTCACCTGGGGCGGGTAGGTGTCCGTGAAGATGGCGACCCTCATGGGTCCTTCCTTCGGGGGATGCATGGGATCACGCATCGGCCAGGGGCGCGGGAAGGAGCCCGCCGGCCTCGGCGGAAGGGCTCGTTCGAAGCGCGTCCAGCACCCGGAGGGTCCCTGCGGTCACGCCGTGGTCGAGGTCCATTCCGTCGGGGCGGCCGGTGTCCAGGTTCACGTCGGGAAGCTCCCCCTCCGGATCCGCGCGGACGGCGGCGATCCGGTCCGGGAAGGCGGCGACCTCCTGGGCCACCTCCACGCGGAGCCAGGCCGGCGGAGGAAGGGGCGAGAGAAAGGCGAGGGCGAGCTCGCCTCGCCCGAGGGCCCGGGTCGCGAATCCCGCGAGCCCCACCGCCGCTTCGCCGAGGCGCGAGGAAGGCCGCTCCGAGCCCGCCGCGAGGAACCCGACGGCCCCCAGGGCCCGGGTGGCCATCTCCGCTGCCGCCCGGTGCGACGCCAGGAGGCGGCCGGTGTCCGGCGCCACGCGGTAGACGGACCCGTACGCATCCCCCAGGAAACGGATCGAGAGGACGTCGAAGACCGGGGTGAAGGTCCGCTTCCGGAGGGGCGGGTGCAGGTGCGAGATCCAGGCATCGATCCCGGTCTCGACCCGGACGTGTCCGGCGGGGTCGGCGTCGGCGGATACGAAGCCGGGTTCAGGCGCGCCGGCGGGGCCGGGCCGGGTCACCCCGCGGAACTCGGCGAGGCTGCGCCCCACGATGGGGTGGATCCGGCGGTCGGCCACCACGTGGGTCACCCACCCCCAGGCGAAGGCGCGCTCCAGCGGGGTCCGGGCCCGGGCCAGGAGGGTCCGGGTGAGGGTGCCGCTCGAAACGCAGTGTGCCAGGTCCGAGAAGAAGCGATGCCCCCCGGGGAAGTAGCCCAGGTCGGGTCCGAAGGCGCCCTGGACGAAGGCATCCTGGAAGGCCGCCTCCTCCACCGGAAACGGCGCGGCCCCGGGGTCCCGGATCCAGTCGCCGAGCACCCGTTCAGCCAGGAGCAGGTGGAGCGTCACGTTCGGCATGACCTGAGGATCGGGGCGCTCGGCGTCGGCGAGGTGACGTTTCTGTCACATGGGTGTTACAGGTGGGCCCCGAATCGGGAACGGGGGTGCCGGATGCGGGGCGGCGCGCCATCTTTCGGGCCATGACGGAAGGAGCTGACGTGACAGGCGGGGGCGCCCCGGAGGGGCATGCCTCGGAGCTGGCCCCCCTCGTGGAGCGGACCCAGGGACCCCAGCCGGGGCGGCGGATCTTCCACGCGGTGAACGGCCTCGTGATCGCGGGCGTGCTCGTGGTCGTGGAGCCCGGGTGGACGGTGGCGGTGGGGATCCTCGCGGCGCTGACCGTGGGGGCGTTCCTCCTCGATGCGGCGCGCTTCGCGGTGCCGGCGCTGAACCGGCTCTTCTTCCGGGTGCTCCGCCCCTTCGCCTCGCCCAGGGAGGCCCGGGGGGCGGCGTCGTCGAGCTGGTACCTCCTCGGGTGCACCCTGGCGGTGGCGATCTTCCCCCGGGAGCTCGCGGTGGCCTCGATCCTCGTGCTGGCGCTGGCGGACCCGGCGGCGAGCTGGGGGGGGCGCCGCTGGGGAAGGACGCCGCTGGGCACCGGAACGCGCCTCGGGACGGGGATCTTCGTGGCGGTGGCCGCCCTCGTGCTCCTTCCCTTCGTGGGGCTCCCGGCGGCGCTCCTGGTGGCGGTGGGGACGGCGGCGCTCGAGGTGGTGCGGTGGCCCCTCGACGACAACCTCGTGGTCCCCCTGGCGACGGGGGCCCTCGCCTGGTCGCTTGTGCCGTTATTCTGAGTCTCGGCCCGCACCCGGCGGCCGCACGTTCACTCCACCCGAACCGGACGCCTCGATGCCCCGCCTCGGCACCGCCACCCTCGGGCTCGCCCCGGCCCTCCTGCTCCTCGTTCTCCTTCTCCTCCCCGGCCCCGCCGCATCCCAGCTCCGCCCGGTGACGGCCCAGGGCGACGACGTGCGGATCGGCGCATGGATCCAGCCGGCGTGGCAGTACCGGGGGGAGGACGACGCCGAGGACCTCCAGGGCTTCTTCCTCCGCCGCGCCCGCCTCGACGTGTCGGGGGGGATCCTGGACGGCCGCATCCGCTTCCGCCTCCTTCCGGACCTCTCGCGCTCTCCCGAGCTCCGCGACGCCTGGGTGGAGGTACGCGGCACGCTCGGAGGGGTCCCCTCGGGGCTCCGCATGGGGCAGCAGATCGTCCCCTTCGACCTTCAGCGCGAGCGGTCCATGGCCTCGGGACACTTCGGCGAGCGGGCCATCGCGGCCAGGCGCTTCGAGCTCTCCGGGGGGCGGGACGTCGGCGTGGTGGGGTACCTCCGGAGCGCGAACGGCCACTTCCAGCTCTTCGGCGGGGGCTTCAACGGGCAGGGGGCAAACCGCACGGACCCGGGGCGCACCCCCCTCGTGGCGGGGCGCGCGCTCGCCTCGTTCGGGGGGGCGCCGGCCCGGGGCGAGTCGGACCTGGCCCGGACCCCGAACCCCGTGATCACGATGGGCGCAGGCGCCATGGCGCACCGGCACAGCTTTCTCCGGCCGCGGCCCGGGTTTTCCGCCGACCGGGCGGTGGACTGGCACTCCTGGACCGCCGACGTCCACGCCCGATGGCGCGGTGCATCGGTTGCCGGGTCCTGGTTCGAGCAGGTGGTGGATGCAGAGGGAATCGACGAGCGGGGTGACGGGTTCTTCGTGAGCGGGGCCCTCCTCCTGCCGGGCCATGACGTGGAGGTGTCGGTCCGCCGCTCACGCGCCACCTGGGATGCGCGGCGGGACGCGGGTCCCGACCTGGAGACGGGGGTGGGGGTGACGCTCTTCCACAGCGGGCACGAGCTCCAGACCCGGTTCCAGCTCTCGCGGGAGGTCCTCTTCTCGGGGTCGGACACCGAGCGCCGCGCCACGATCCTCGTCATCGAGCACCAGCTCCTGCTCGGAGGCTGACCCCGAAGCCATGGCCGATTCCGCCCTCCTCCAGGACCTGGGGCTCATGCTCATCGGGGCGGCGGTGTGCGTCGTCGCGGCCCGGCCGGCCCGGGTTCCGTCCATCGTGGCCTACATCCTGGCGGGGCTCCTCCTCGGGCCGGTACTGGGGCTCGTGGAGGTGAGCGAGGGGGTGCACCTGATCTCCGAGGTGGGGATCGCGCTCCTCCTCTTCCTGGTGGGGCTCGAGCTTTCCCTCGAGAAGATCAGGGACGTGGGGAAGGTGGCGGTGGTGGCAGGGCTTGGGCAGGTGATCTTCACCGCCGCCGGGGGTTTCGGGCTCTGCATGCTCCTGGGGTTCGAGGTGATCGAGTCCGTCTTCATTGCCACGGCGCTCACCTTTTCGTCCACCGTGGTGGTGGTGAAGCTCCTGGACCAGAAGAAGGAGCTGGACTCGGTCTACGGGCGGATCGCGGTGGGGATCTTCCTCGTGCAGGACCTGGTCGTGATCGTGGCGCTCACCCTCGTGAGCGGGCTCGGGCGCGGGGAGGATGCGGAGGCGTCGGCGCTCCTCCTCGACATCGGAAAGGCGTTCGGAGGCATGATCCTCCTCCTTCTCTTCGCCTGGGCCGCTGCGAAGTGGGCACTCCCCCGGGGCTTCGGGTGGATCGCCCGGCGCCCCGAGGCGCTCTTCATCTGGGCGCTCTCGTGGTGCTTCGTCCTCGTGCTCGGCGCCGAGGAGCTCGGGATCTCGGTGGAGATCGGGGCCTTCCTTGCGGGGATCAGCCTGGCCCAGCTCCCCTGGCACGGCGAGCTCCAACGGCGGGTCCACCCGCTCATGAACTTCTTCATTGCGGTCTTCTTCGTGTCGCTGGGCATCCAGATGGAGTTCCAGGCGGCGGCGGCCCAGTGGCTCCCGGCGGTGGTACTTTCGCTCTTCGTGCTCATCGGGAACCCGCTCATCTTCCTCGTGATCATCACGCGGATGGGGTACCGGAGGAAGACGGCCTTCCTGACCTCGGTCACGGTGGCCCAGATCTCGGAGTTCTCCTTCGTGCTCGCCGCACTGGGTCTCGCGACCGGGGTCATCGGCGAGGACATCCTGTCGCTCATCGCCGTCGTCGGGCTCGTGACCATTGCCGTCTCGGCATACATGATCCTCTACAACCACCAGCTCTTCCGGCTTCTTGACGGAACCCCGTTGCTTCGGCTGTTCCGCCCCGCCGATCGCGACGGTGACGAGCCGGACGAGGAGGAGGCCCCTCCCCGGCTCCGGGACCACGTGATCGTGGTGGGAATGAACGCCCTCGGGCGCCGGCTCGTGCATGAGCTCCACGCGCGGGGAATCCAGGTCCTCGCTCTCGACACCGACCCGCGAAAGCTCGAGGACCTCCCCTCCGACACCCTCCTCGGTAACGCCGAGTACCTCTCGGTGCTCGAGGAGGCGGGGCTCGAGCGGGCCCGGCTCCTGGTCTCGGCGCTCCACATCGAGGACGTGAATCGCCTCCTGGCCCTCCGGGCGCGAGATGCGGGGGTGGAGGCGGTGATTCACGCCGGAGACCAGGTGCTGGAGCAGGAACTGGCGGAGCTCGGGGTCGCGCTCGCGGTGAACTCCCGGGCCGCCGGGGTGGAGCGGGTCATCGCGGAACTCCGGGAGCGCGGGGTGTTCCGGCCATGACGGCCCTGACCCTCCTCCTGGCAGCCGCGGCCT
>JBJHCE010000151.1:0-7166 GCA_050485865.1 Gemmatimonadales bacterium
GCGACCGCGAGGCGCGCATGGACGCTCCTGCGGGGATCGCCGCGGAGGGACGGTTCGTTTCGAGAAGGGGAGACGGGCACGGCGCACGGGGTTGGGGCGGGACCTTCGCCTCCCAATGTCGGGCTTCCAACCGGCCCGGGCAACCTTCACGCTCCCCCCGGACCGCAAGGCACCGTGCCCGGTGTCCCCCGGCCTCATGTCCATGCTTTGTACAGCTTTCTGCGGGCCTGTACGCCATCTGTCCATGTCCCCTTGAAGCATGAAAGGAATCGGTGTACATTCTCTGAGCGGGTCCCCCGTCGGGGCTCGCGGCCGTTCCCGCCTCGGGAACCGGAGACGAAACGAGGGACCCCGCATGAGCACCCTTGCGGCCGGCCCTCCCCGAACGCAGGCTTCGCCTTCGGAACTTCACTGGAACCAGGGAAGGATTGGGACATGCCAGCAGCGACCCTGAAGTCGTCGACGCCGTCTCTTCGCCTCCGCACCTCCGGCTCGGAGCCCGCCCTTGCGGAGCTCTCCGACGAAGCGCTCGTGACCGCCCACCTCTCCGGTCGGATGGGGGCCTTCCAGGAGCTCTTCGACCGCTACCGCGACCGCCTGGTGCACTTCATCACGCGGAAGACCGGGGATTCGGACCGGGCCCAGGACCTGGTCCAGGAGGCGTTCATCCGGGTGACCCGCCACCTGCACCGGTTCGACACCTCGAAGAAGTTCTCCACCTGGGTCTACACGATCGCGAGCAACCTTTCCAAGAACGAGCTCCGGAACCGGTCCCGGAGCCCCCTCGTGCTCTTCCAGAAGCTCACCTCCAACTGGGACGACGATCACCGTCCTCTCCAGTTCGAGGATGTGAGCATGCGGCCCGACGACCTCTACCGGAAGCGCTACCTCCGTCGCCTCGTCGAGGAGACGGTGGAGGAGCTCCCCGAGCATCACAGGCTCGTCTTCCGGCTTCGGGAACTCGAGGGCAAGAGCTACGAGGAGATCGCCGAGATCACCGGCGTGAACCTGGGGACGGTGAAGAGCCGTCTTCACAGGGCCAGGAACTCCTTTGCCCAGCGGATCGAGACCTTCCTGAACTGACGCGGCGCGCTGGCCACCTCTCGACGGGCGGCCTACATTCGAAGGCGGCGGACCGGAGCCTCGGTCCGCCGCCTTCCGCGCGTCCGGGACCGAACCCTTCCTCCTTCCCGCACCCACCGATGTTCGACGCTCTCCGACAGGCCTTCCGCGAAGCCGTCGACAACTTCCGCACCGAGCTGAACCGGGATGCCCTCCCCGAGACGGCGGATCGCCTGATCCGTGTCATGGAACGGGAGCTCGTGGAGGCCCGCCTGATCGTGGAGCGGCTCGAGAAGGACCTGGCCGACGCCCGCCAGGAACTCCAGTCGGAGCAGGAGAAGCTCGAGGCGTGCCTCCGGCGCGAGGAGCTCGCCCGCCGGATCGACGACGAGGAAACCGCCCGCATCGCCCGGGAGTTCGCCGAGCGTCACCTGCAGCGCAAGGACCTCCTGGAAGACAAGGTGCGCGTGCTCCAGCGGGAGCTCACGGACCGGGGCGAGGAGCTCGCGGGGATGACGGCCCAGCTCAAGGGCGCGGCGGCGGAACGATCCGCGATGGCGGCCCGTGCGGGACGCACCGAGGCCCGCGAGCGGATCCGGGAATCCGACGACCTCTTCGCCCAGCTCGACCGGATGGCCGAGCGCATCGGGGACGAGGCGGCGGACGCCGACGCGGCGGAGGCCATGTCGGAGATGGACGGGATCGGAGGCGACCCGCTCCGCACCCGCGACCCCGGCCCTCCCCCCCCTCCCTCGGAGGAGGAACTGGAGGCGCGACTCAGGATCCTCAAGGAGCGGATGGGAAAGGGCCCGGGCTGAGCGTCCGCGGGGTGGCCCGAAGCCCCATGCGGCCCTAGATTTCCCGAGCTTTTCGGCCCCGTCGGCCCACGTACCGGTATGCCACCGGAGCGTGCCGGTGGGGAGCACGATCGAACACACGGAGCAGGACGCCCCATGGAGAACTGGATCGGGATCGGAATCTGGATCGTGCTTGGCGCGGCGATCGGACTCCTGATGAAGGTCGTCGTGAAGCGCCCGGAGGAGACCCCGGGGCACGCCGTGATCCTTGCGACCTTCGGCGCCTTCGGGGCTCTCGTCGGGGGGATGCTCGGCGTCGGGCTCTTCCACTTCTATGACCCGGCCGCCCTCAGCATCGGGGGCTTCGGGGGCGCGATCTTCCTGAGCGCGCTCCTCGCCTGGACGTACCGCTGGGGGATCCGGACCCTCACGTGACGGACCCCCGGGCGGCCCTCGTCGGATCGCTGGACGCGCTGCGCGAGGAACTCTTCCAGTTCCTCCGGATCCCGTCCGTGAGCGCCCGGTCCGAGTTCGCCTCCGAAACCCGGAACGCCGGCTCCTGGGTCGTGGACCGGATGCGCGGCGCCGGCCTCGACGCCGAGCTCCTCGAGACCGACGGGCACCCGGTGGCCCTCGGCGAATGGCGCGGTGCCGGTCCGGACGCACCCACCCTCCTGGTCTACGGCCACTACGACGTCCAGCCGCCGGAGCCCCTCGAGCTCTGGACCTCGCCCCCCTTCGAGCCCGAGGTCCGGGACGGCCGCATCTACGCCCGGGGGTCCGCCGACGACAAGGGCCAGCTCTTCCTTCATCTCGCGGCCCTGGACCTCCTCCTGCGGGACGGGGGCCGGCTTCCGGTGAACGTGGTGGTCCTGGCCGAGGGCGAGGAAGAGATCGGTTCTCCGAACCTCCTTCCCTTCGTGGAGCGCTGGAAGGACCGGCTGGCCGCCGAGGCGGTGGTGATCTCCGACTCGGCCATGTTCGCCCCCGGGGTCCCCTCGCTCCTCTTCTCCCTGCGTGGACTGGCGTACGCGGAGATCCGCGTTCAGGGCGCCCGTTCGGACCTCCACTCGGGTGCGTACGGAGGCGCGATCCCGAATCCGGCCACCGAGCTCGCCCGGATCCTCGCCTCCCTTCATGACACCAAGGGTCGCATCACCCTCGAGGGTTTCTACGACGATGTCGAAGCCTGGAGTGACGCGGTCCGGACCGGCGTGCGGACCCTCCCCTTCGACGACGAGGCCTTCCGCGCGGGGACCGGGGCCCCCGAGCTCGCCGGCGAGGAGGGGTTCTCGACCCTCGAGCGGCTCTGGGCCCGCCCCACCTGCGAGGTGAACGGGCTCCTCTCCGGGTACACCGGCGAAGGTGCCAAGACGGTGCTTCCGGCGGAGGCCATGGCGAAGGTCAGCTTCCGGCTGGTCCAACGGCAGGATCCGGCGCGGGTGATCGAGCAGCTCCGTGCCCACGTGGCCCGGGTCACGCCCCCCCACGTGCGGGCCGAGGTGGTGGCACTCCACGGCGGTCGCCCGTGGATGGCGCACCCGGAAGGCCCCTGGTTCGAAGCGGCGCGGGATGCGCTCGCCGAGGCCTTCGGGGTGGAGCCCGTGCTCACCGGCGAGGGGGGCTCGATTCCCATCGTGTCGGACTTCGAGCGGGTCCTCGGGGCGCGGGCGCTCCTCCTGGGGTTCGCCCTCCCGGGCGCGAACATGCACGCGCCCGACGAGTGGTTTCCCGATGCCCACCTGGAGCTCGGGATCCGGACGCTGCTGGCCTTCTACGACCGGCTGGGGGAGCGGCTCGGAGCGCGGACCGGGGCGCCAACCGGCGGCTGAGCTTCAGGGCGCGCGGCCGGACCGGCCGGCGTTCACCATCGCCGCCGCCCTGAGGAGGGCGCGGGCCTTGTTCAGCGTTTCGTCGTACTCCTTTTCCGGAACGGAGTCCGCGACGATGCCTGCCCCCGCCTGGACCCACGCCTTCCCGCCGTGGACCACCACGGTGCGGATCGCGATGGCGGTGTCCATGGAGTCGCCCCCGTACCCGATGTACCCGACGGCGCCGGCGTACGGGCCGCGGCGCAGGGGCTCGAGCTCGTCGATGATCTCCATGGCGCGGATCTTCGGGGCTCCGGAGACGGTGCCCGCGGGGAAGGAGGCGCGGAGCACGTCGAGGGCGGAGAGCCCCTCGCAGAGATCGGCCTCCACCTGGGAGACCAGGTGCATGACGTGGGAGTAGCGCTCGACCACCATCAGGTCCGGCACGGTGACGGTCCCGTATCGGGCCACGCGCCCCACGTCGTTCCGGCCCAGGTCCACGAGCATCCGGTGTTCGGCCAGCTCCTTCTCGTCGGCCCGGAGGTCCTCCTCCAGCGCCCGGTCCCGGGCCGGGGTGTCCCCCCGGGGGCGGGTTCCGGCAATGGGGCGGACGATCACCCTCCCGTCCTCCACCCGGACCAGCACCTCCGGTGAGGAGCCCACGAGCGTCACCCCGTCCATTTCCAGGAAATAGAGGTAGGGCGAGGGGTTGAGGGTGCGAAGCCCCCGGTAGAGCTCGAAGGGAGAGGCCTCGAGTTCCATGCCCAGGCGCTGGCTCAGCACGACCTGGAAGGCGTCGCCCGCCTCGATGTACTCCCGCACCCGGGCGACCGCCGACTCGAAGGCCTCCCGCGTGACGGAGGTGGTGAAGGGAGGGTCCCGGTCGGGCTCGGCGCCGAGGGCCAGCGGGGTCGGGGGAGCGGCGGACTCGAGGGTGCGCACGGTCTCGTGGATCGCATCCACCGCCCGGTCGTACCGGCGCCTCAGCTCGTCGGGCTCGAGCCCCGGCTCCACCACGACGGCGCGGATCGGGTGGGCGCGCCCCCTCAGGTTGTCGATGGCGAGCACACCATCGGTGAAGACCACGAGAGCGTCGGGGAGGTCCAGGTCCTTCCGGGCGCGGGCCGGAAGGCGCTCCACGAGCCGCACCACGTCGTAGCCAAAGTACCCCACCGCCCCGCCCCAGAACCGGGGAAGCCCCGGCACCCGGGCCGGGACCCGATCGGCCAGGCGACGGTCCAGGTCCCCGAGGGGGTCATCGGTCTGCACCGGGGTCCACCCCTCCTCGCGGGTCCACCAGGACACCTGCCCGTCGTTCAGGCGCCATGCCCCCGCCGGCTCGGTGCCGAGGAACGACCAGCGCGCCCACGCCTCCCCTCCGACCACCGACTCCAGGAGGAAGCCGAAGGGCGGGCGGGCGAGCTTGTGGTATGCCGTGACCGCGGTGTCCACGTCGAAGAGGACCTCGCTACGGACCGGGATGACGCGGGCCTCGCGGGCGAGCGCCTGGAACTCCTCGAAGGAGGGGAAGATCTGCATGGTGGGACGGGCGAGCCGAGGGCGCGGGCGGGGCCCGACGGGGCCGCCGCCGGGGGGACCAGGGGCGCCGGAATGTCCTCGCCGGAGAAGCCGAAGTCAACGCCGGGCCGGGGGGCCGGGCCCCCCTCACCCCGTTCCGAGGGCGATGCGCCCGATCCCGGGGTGGTGCACCCGGACCCGGGGCCGGGCCGGGTCGTCGCGGACACTCTCGAGGACGCCGGCGAGTCGGGGGCCCAGGAGGTCGACCACCTCCGGGGGGACGACCGCGACCCACGCCCGCCGCCCCGGCTGGTCGCAGATCGCCTCGAGGAGGCGTGCCACCGGCCCGGGGGCGGCCCCCGAGCGGGGGGCGGGAAGGAGAAGCACGGCCCCCTCGGCCTCCCCCTCCCCCCTTGCCGCGCGGAGGGCCAGCTCGACGAGCCCCACCTCCCCTCCCTCGGGGGTGCGCGCCCGCCCGCCGGCCTCCACCACCCGGAGACCGTCCTCACCGCTCTCGATCACCCCATCCAGCTCCCCCCCGGTGGCGCGTCGAAGGAGAAAGCTCGCGCGCCGGAGTGCACCCCGGGGCGCGCTGGCGCTGGCCCCCTCCTCCCCCCCGGCATGGGGCCCGGGACGCGCAGGTCCCGCAGGACCGGCAGGGGGACCGCCCCTCCGATCGAGTTCGGCCCGCAGGCGAAGGGCCCGGCGCTCGAGCTCCAGGAGCTCAGGCGGTTTGTCCTCGAGCTGCGTCCGCCGCCGCTTCCACCAGCTCCCATCCTGGACCACGTCCTCCCATTCCTCCTCGAGGAGCGCCAGGAGCCCGGGGTGCGCCTCTTCCAGGGGGCGACGGCAGGTGGGACACCGGGCATCGGCACCCTCGTCGCGAAGCGCCCGGATCCGGTCGCGAAGTTCCCGCGCCCGCTCCCGGTAGGCGACGAGGCGGGAGTCGGCTTCCTGCCGCTCCCGGACCCACTCGAGGGCCCGGGCCTCTGCATCGCCCTCCGCCTCGATCCAGTCCGCGCGGAGTGCGCCCTCGTCCCCTTCGTCCCTTCCCTCCTCCGCACTTCCCGTGGCGCCCCTCACCGCATCGGCGTCGCGGGGCCCCACGCCCCCGGGAAGCGCCCGAAGCACCTCGCCTTCCAGGAAAAAGGCGTACCGGGGCACGCCGACCCCCCTCACCGGACCGCCGTCCTCACCCGTCGCCGCGGCCTCCAGGGCACGCGAGAGACGCGTGAGTTCCTCGACGCCGGCACCGGTCACCGCCCAGAGGCCGGGGACGAGGTCCACCTCGCCCGGTCGCCCCCTCTCGAGGGTCCACGAAAGCCTCGAAACGGCGGTGTCGTCCGCATCTCCCATGCCGCGCCCGGGGGGCGGGTCCCCGGAAGCCTCGGGTCCCTCCACCCGGACCTCGACGTGGGCCGCGCGCTGCCGCACCCCGGCCAGGAGCGGAGGGGCGATCCCCTCGGTCGGGACGACCACGTCTCCGCGGAGACGCACCCGGACGAGCTTTCCGTCGACGCCACCCGGCACCTCCTCCACCAGCGCCCGGAGCCTCCGCGTCCCCTCCTCCGGGGCGGAGGCATCGACCCGGACCGACGCGAGATCCACCGTGGGCCGCGACGGGAGGGGGTGAAAGTCCACCCGCCCCAGGGCCAGGTCCGCCAGGAGAAACCCCTTCTCGACCCCCGCCTCCCCCCACGGGTCGGCACCCACGCGCTCGAGAGACCCCGGGGTCCGCGCCCTTGCCCCCCACGATCCCGCCGCGTGGGGCCCACCCACGGCCACGTAGTCCCAGTCCGCCGGATCGACGGCCAGCACCCGCTTCCCGGGGCCCCCGCCGTCGCGCCCACCGGCGCCGGAACCGACCCCGACCCCGCCCCCGACCCCGACCCCCCCCCCCCCCCCCCGGGGACCCCCCCCCCCCCCGATGTTACCCCCCGCCCCCCGGGACAGGCGGAGCGCCGGGAAGGGAGGGCCC
>JBJHCE010000152.1:0-7147 GCA_050485865.1 Gemmatimonadales bacterium
ATGGGACCGGATCCAGACGTCGTGAAGCCATCTCCGCCGCTTGAACGGCGGGCAGGCGAGGAGACACCTGGAACCTGCTGGGATGCCGAGCCCTCGCCCCCGGGACCCTCTGCGAGGAGAGCCCTCCTCGTGTCCGGCCCGCCGCACGCGTCCCTTCAGCAACCCGCTCCGGATCCGCGATCGCTGGTTCCAGAAGGGAACTCCCGTGGACGAGGGGGCTCCGAACGGCCCGATCTGGGTGGGGTCCTCGGCTTGGCGCACCTCTACGTCCGCGCACTCCATACCCCCGCTCGCGGGCGGCGACGGCCGGAGAGTGCCCCAGCCGAACGCGTTTCTGGAGCGCGACGCCCCCGAACGACACCGTGTGCACGACGAAGTGCCGGCTCGAAATGCGCCGATGCCCTGCCAAAGCACGTTCAAGCGTATGGCACGCAGCAGGGAAACGGTTTCGGGCGAACCGGAGGAGCACCCTTCCGGACGGCTTCCATCGGTTGGGCAACACGTTCCGGAGCCGGACGCCCCATGTGGACGGGGACGAAGGGCGCGGCACCGATGGCACGATCCGGTCCTGTTGGGACGGGTTGACGAACCCCCGGCCGAAGCGAGGCCGTATGGACCGGCTCCCCCACCACACAGGAGATAGCTCGCCACCTGCCTAACCGGACTGTCCTGGACCCGCGTACCCTTTCCGCCTCACACGGCTCGAGGAGTTCTCGGGAGGCCACTTCGACGCGTACGCCGGGGCGCGCTTCGAGGCGGTGTCGGCGCTCGAGGCGGACTTCCTGGCCGAACACCTCCGCCCCGCAACCGCCACGGCCGGATGAACTTTTTCGCCCCTCGGGCGTAGGCGCTCCCCGGAGACCGGGACCTGCGCGAGCCGCCCGCCCCCTCTCCTGCAGTCTCCGTGGCCCTCCGGGGTCCGATGCGGCTCGCTCCCGCCTCCTCATCCGTGTTTCGTGGATTTCTCAGAGGAAAAGGAGCCAGGCATGCCGATCGGAGAACTGGGTACCCGGGTCAAGAACGGTCTCGTCGGGACCGTGAAGGGAGCCGGAGACGTGGCCTCCGCCACCGTGACCACCGTCAGGAGCACCGTCGTGGGCGCCCTTCGCGGTGTGGGCGACGTGGCGAAGGAGGTCACCTCGGTCACCGCCGACGTGGTTCAGGGCGCCGTCGAGGCCGCCCAGCAGGTCGGCGCCTCCGCCGGAGGTGCGGTGAAGGGCGCCGTGATCGGCGTCGTCCGGGGCGTGGGCGAGGTGGGCACCGTCACCGCCGGGGTCCTGAGTGACACGGTGCGCGCGGCGATCCAGGGGACCCGCGAGGTGGGAACCGACGTGGGCACCACGGCCAAGAACGCCGTCGAGGGCGCCCTCACCGCCACGAAGGAGCTCTCGATCTCGGTGACCGACGCCGCCGCCGGCGTGGCCACCGGGGCCATCCGCGGGGCACGGGACGTGGGTACGGACCTGGCCACCACCGCCCGCGACGCCATGCAGGGCTCGATCCGGGGTGCCCGGGACATCGGCGCCGACGCCATGGACGCGGTGGAAGGAACAGCCCGCGGCCTCGTGAACGGAACCGCCCAGGTGGGAGGCGACGTGGCCGGAGTCGCGAAGGGGGCCGTGACGGGCGCCATCGTGACCGCGAAGGAGCTGGGCCTCTCCGCCTCCGACGCCGCCTCGGCCGCGGCCACCGGAGCACTCCACGCCGCCCGGGACGTGGGGACCTCGGCGGTGGAATCGGTCTCGACGATCCTCGACACCTCCATCGAGGGGGTCAAGGTCGTGGCCAAGGCCCCCTTCCGGAAGGAGAAGGAGGGCTCGGACGACCGGTCCCTGCCGAGCGGCTGATCCCGCGCATTCCGGCTCGCGCCCCCGCCCGGCTGGTCCCGGGCGGGGGATTTTTCCTGCATCAGGGCCGGCTTGACCAGGGCTCGACCCGCCCCACGACGGAGCGCTGCCGGGATGCCCGGATGGCGTCGACCACCCCCTCCACGATCTCCTCGTCTGCAAGCCACCGTGCCCGTCCCTCTTCGAACGCGAAACCGAGGATCACCACCTCGTGCCGGACCCGGGGCCACCGGGCCACCAGGGCGTCCCTCCGGGGATCGGGCGCCGACGGGTCCCGGGTCGCGCTCCCCCGCACCTCGACGAGCCTCGGACGCCCGGCCCCTGGCACCCACCCCGCCGAGAGCTCCCGGGCCACCTCCTCGAGCGCGATCGGAGGGGCACCTCCAGGACCCCCGTGGATCCAGCACACCGCCAGGGAGAAGGGTCCGCCACGGACCCGCGCTTCGCCGAGCACCCCCGGGAGCGCCTCCGCGTCGTGGTAGTCCACCGCTACGGGCCTCACGACCCCCGGAAGCCCGGTGGCCGCCGACACCGTGGCGTCGAGTCCCCGGCGGCCCCGCGCAACGACCGTGACGGCCCATCCCTCCCCCGCCAGCCGGAGCACGACCCCCCGGAGCATCCCGGTGCCCCCGACCACGAGGGCGTGAGGGGCACCTTCGCCGGGGCCCCAGGCCCGTTCAGGCTGCCGACCCGGAAGGTCGCTCGACGCACCTGTCCCTGGCTCCATGGCCCTCCGCCTCCGTCACCCGCTCTCCGGCGTGTTCGGCGCCTGGGCCACCCGGGTCGCGATCCACCACTGGGTCCCCCAGGCGTCCTCGACCCCGCCGGTCCGGTCCCCGTAGGGCATGGTCTCCGGCTCACGGAGGACCTTCCCGCCGGCCTCCACCGCCGCCTGGAAGACCGCGTCCGCGTCGGGGACGTAGAGGTGCACGAGCGACCGGGTCGGGGGCCACTCCGTCGTGGCGCCGCCCAGCATGATCGGGGCTCCGTCCACCCGCACCTCGGCGTGCATCACCCCCCCGGAATCGTCCAGGTGGCGCTCCGTCACCTCCCCCCCGAAGGCGCGCACGACGAAGTCCAGGACCGCGTCCGGGTCCGTCACGATCAGGTAGGGGGTCACGGCGGTGTACCCGTCGGGGACGGGACTCGGCGTCGGGCTCATGGGTTCTCCTCCGGTGGGTTTCTGAAACGATCGTGACGTGTTCGGGCACGCCGCTCCCGGGTCGGCGGAGCTTCGCGCGATCCCTTCCGGGATGCGTTGAAGCCGCCGGTCCCGGGAAGGTGGCACCCCGCGGCCGGGCCGTCTTGGAAAACCCGCGCGCCCCGGGGAGCCCGCGCCCGCGGGGCAGGGCTCATCCGCCGCCCTCGGCCACGCTCTCGCTTCCCGGGAAGCGCAGCGCCCGGGCGTACCCGCGCGGACTGATCCCCGCAAGCGATCGGAACTCGTTGGTCATGTGGGCCTGGTCGTAGTAGCCGCACGAGAGCGCCACCTCCGCGAGCGACGCCCCACCGAGCCCCACCCGCGGAAGGGCGCGGCGAAATCGGAGGAGCCGGGCGAGCCCCTTCGGAGTGGTACCGACCTGCGCCCGGAAGGTCTCGTGGAAGCGGTTCCGGGACATCTCGACCCGGTCCCGGAGCGCTCCGACCCGGAGCGCGCCCCCCGCGAGCCGGATCCGCTCCGTGGCCCATGCCACCCCGGGCTCCACCCGGTGCCGAAGGGACCCCGCAAGCCAGCGCGCCGCGGCCCGGACCTGCCCCTCCACGCCGGGGGCCCGGTCGAGGGTGTCCTCGAGCGCGCGGACCCGGTCCCGGGGAAGGAGGTCCGCCAGGTCCTCGGTGCGTCCCCCCAGCTCGTGGAGGGGGAGCCCCAGGAGACGCCACGCCCCGAGGGGGGCGAGGCGGATCCCGACCACGGCCTGCCGCCCGGGGGGAGCCTCGACCACGTCGGGCCCGTCGAGGAGGCCGGTGAGGCAGCTCACCGGGTAGGGCTCGACGCCAAGGGGCTCCACGTGCCCGTACCGCTCGCCCAGGTGGACGATCAGCTCCACGGTCCCCTGCGGAAAGTGGCGCTCCCGGAGGAGCGTGAGGCTCCCGTCGAAGGCCCAGATCCCCTCCACGCCCATGCCCGCGAACGCGCCGCCGGGGCCGCGGGGGTGCGAGGAGGCCTCCTCGGCGGTCCACCGGGCCATGCGCCAGCGTCCGAGGGGCGAGTCGTGGAGGTCCACCACCACGGGGAGCCGGCCCGGTTGCATCTCCATCAGAAGTCCCCTTCGGCGGGGTCCGGCGCCCCGGTTCCAGGGTCGGTACCCCGGGGCCTCCGCGCCAGGAAAAGGTCGAAGGTCCGGGGGGCGTGCTCGTGGGCGTATTCCTCCGGCGCCCACTCCTTCCGCTCCGCCTCGAACCCCGCCTCCGCCAGGAGCCGGAGCCAGGTGCCCCGGTCGAAGAGACCGACCCGGTGGCGGTCGTGCTCCACCCGGACCTCGCCGTCGGGTGTCCGGAGGAGAAAGGCGTAGTCGACGATGCACGAGGTCGACCCGGGGAGGGGGGCGTGGGTCCACTCCAGGTAGCGGACTCCCCGGTCGCGGGCGTCGGTGCCCCCGTGCGCGGTGGAAGGCCGGAAGGTCTCGGTGACATGATCCGGCGCGAAGAGGGCGGCGCCCCCGGGGGCGGTGTGGACGAAGGCGGTCTCGAGGGCGGCGCGGAGGTCCGACTCGGTGGTCATGTAGGCGACGGCGTCGTGGATGAGCACGAGGTCGAAGCTCTGCCCGAGGCGCACGGACCGCATGTCGCCGTCCCGGTGCTCGCACTCGGGGTTCAGGGCGCGGCTGAGGGCGCGCATGGCCGGGGCCGGATCCACCAGGGTGAGGCGGAAGCTCCCCTTCAGGTGCACGGCCACGTGACCCCCGCCGCTTCCGAACTCCACCAGGGTGCGAGGGGTGCGTTCGCAGGCGCTCCGGAGGAGGCGGGCGTAGTGGGCCGCGTCGTCCGCGTAGTCCTCGGGCGGCGACACCAGGGGCCACCAGGAGGCCAGGTCGGTGTAGAGGCGGTGGGGCATGGGGCCGGGGGCGCGGTCGGGGCCGCGGTCGGGGTCGGGAGGGACGGTGGCGTGCCCTCCCAAGGTGTCACCGCACGAGCCTCGGCGCATCCATTGACGGGTTCCGGTCGAAGAAGTCGAAGGGGCGAAGCTCGAAGCCGTTCCAGGCCACGGGCATCACCGGCCAGTCCTCGGCGCGGGCCACGTGGTGCATCCCGAAGGTGTACCAGAGCACCAGGTCCGTGTCCCGCACCGGGCGGTTCGCCCGGGTCCACGCCGGAAGGCCCTGCCCCGGGTCGCTCAGGGTGGGGTAGGCACCGGCGGCGTAGCGCTCCTCCGGGTGGTGGGGGGTCACCCAGAGGTGGTGGTCGATGAAGCCGGCCCGGAGCCTGGGGAAGTCGTCGGGAGAGAGGAGGGTGTGAACGTTCATTCCGGGGACGAGATGGTAGCTCGTGGAGTACCCCTGGGCATTGGTCGCCACGCTGCTCCGGACCCGCCAGAGGGCGGGACTGTGCATGTCCATGTCGAGGCGGGCGTCCAGCTCCCGCTCCGGGGTGAAGGAGCGAACCGCCCAGAGGCTCCGGCGAGGGTGATCGTCGGGAAGGCGCACGGTCTCGAGGCGATCGACCTGGAGGGCGTTCGAGGGTCCGTCCACGTCGAGGTCCAGGCGGAAGCTGAAGTAGTGGTCGTGGTTCACGGCCACGATGTGCCGGTCCACGAAACGCCCCCAGGCGTCGGGTGGGTCACCGCCACCACCGTTCGCGGCTCCGTTCTCCGCCCAGGCGGCTGCCGAGGCCGCCGTCACCGGTTTCGCCTCGACGATTCCGGTGGCACCCACGTTTACGCGAATCGCCCCGTCCATCTGGAAGACCCAGTCCACGATGTAGTCGTAGTTGCCGAGGACGGCGGCCATGCGAACGACGAGGTCCCGCTGGGCGCGGCCATCGACCTGCCCCGCCCGGTGCCGCCAGAGGGGGTCTCCGGCGTACCGTTCGAAGAGACAGACCACGTTCGGGACCGTGCGTGGTCGCCCGTCGTCCTGGGCGTGGACGAGGGGGAGGAAGGAGGAGCCCTCCGGGCAGTCGATGCCCGGCTCCAGGGGTTTCGGGAGGCCCCCGGCCGTGTACTCGCCGATGTCGAGGAAATTCCGGGTGTACCAGTTCGCCGTGGGATCCATGTACGGGACGTAGATCTCGGACATGTGCCCCTGGTAGAGGATCGGCCGCTCCCGGCCCCCGTCCTCGAAGCGCACGAGGGAGACGACGACGCCCACGCGGTGGTCGGGGCGCAGGTGGAAGCGCCACCGGTCCCAGTGCACCTCGTGTCCCTCGAGGGTGAAGGCGGGCCCCAGCGGCTGGTAGAGGGAAAGGGGGGTCGCGTGGCGCCGGAGCGGGCCCACCGAAGCCTCGTCGTAGTCCGCGTTGGTGTCGGGGATCGGGATCACGCCCTCGTCCACGACGCGGAGGACCTCCCCCGCGTCCATGTCCACGACCACCACGAGCCCCTCGATCCCCCGGGTCCAGAGGTTCCGGACCCCACGGGCGTCGACGCACCCGGCGTGGGCGATGCGGCGCCCCCCCTCCTCTTCGGGGAGGCCGAAGCGCCCCGGGGGCCCCATGCCGCAGTCAATGAAGGTGAGATCGGTGATCCCGCGCCGCTCCAGGGCGGCAACGACGTCGGGGTGCTCCTTGATGAGCCCCTCGAGGGCGCCGAATTCCCGCCCGAGCCACGGGGCCTGTCCGCCCTCGATCTCGCGCCAGCTCCGGATGCTTCGGGTGTCGAGGTCCACCACCCCCTCCCACGACCGGCCTTCTCGCCGAATCGAGACCCGGGCGGCGCGGGGGAAGGGGGTGCCGGGGGCCCACGCCCACATCCCTTCCTTCGGGGGCTCCTCGAGGAGGACGAGAGAGACCCCCGTCTCGGCGTCGTAGCGATCAGCCGCCCGGAGGATCTCGAGGACGGCCCAGTGCTCCTGGAAGGTCAGGGGATCCATCGGATGCAGGGGCCCCTGGGCCTGAACCGGGAGGGCGGCCAGGAGGAGGACGAGGGCCCCGGCGGACCGGCGGCCTGGGGTCCGGCAGGTGCGGGATGCCGGGGGGACCGGCGAGAAGGGCGGGAGCATGAGCGGACTCCGGCGGTGGGGAGACCTCCGGAGGCACGCCGGCGGAGAAGCAGGCACGGCACCGGGGTCGGGGACCCGGGGTCGGGGTTCCCCGAGACCAACGGTACACGTGGGGCCCCCCGCCGAACAGCTTCTCCTCCTGGA
>JBJHCE010000153.1:0-7135 GCA_050485865.1 Gemmatimonadales bacterium
GGAGCGGGCGGCGGTGCGCCCGTGGCACCAAGGTAGCCCGTCGGGGGGTAGATGGAGAGCCCCCGGGGGGAGATCTTTCGGGGGTCCGTGCCGCGCATCCCGTTCCGCCCCGGAAGCCCCAGGAGCCCCCCGTGTCCCAGCCCCGCCCGGATCCCACTGCCGGGATTCCCGAGATTTCCCCCACCGAGCTCAGGGACCGCCTGGAGCAGGCCCAGCCCCTGGTCCTTCTCGACGTCCGCGAGCCCCACGAGGCCGAGATCGCCGACCTCCCCGAGGTGGGGCAGCACCGGATCCCCATGGGGGAGCTCCTGGAGCGCCTCGACGAACTCGACCCCGACGCCCCCCTGGTCGTCTACTGCCGCTCCGGGTCGCGGAGCGCGTGGGCCGTGCGCCAGCTCCAGGGGCGCGGCTTCGAGGAGGTCTGGAACCTGGAAGGAGGGGTGCTCGGGTGGCGCGCCGAGGTGGACCCGAGCCTCGAGGCGTACTGAGTCGACTCGGCTGGGGCGCGCTCTTCCTGGGTGCGCTCCCGGTCGTGGTGATCGTGCTCCTTGTCCGCGCACCCGGCGGGGAACCCCCCGAAGGCACCCGGACGGACCCTGTCCCCCGGCCCGACACCCTCCGCGGGATCTACCTCAACGCCTGGGCTTCCGGGTCGACGGCGCGGGTGGGTGAGCTCATCGAGTGGGCCGGGCGCAACGGGGTGAACACCTTCGTCATCGACGTGAAGGACGCCTCGGGGTACGTGAGCCATCGGACGTCCGTCCCCCTGGCGCAGGCGGTGGGCGCCGACCGGGACCTCCGCATCCGGGACCTTCCGGCCCTCCTGGCGCGACTGAGGGAGGCGGAGATCTACCCCGTGGCCCGGATCGTGGTCTTCCAGGACCCGGTCCTCGCCCGGGCTCGCCCGGAAATGACGGTCCTGGACCCGACGGGGGCCACCTGGGTCGACGGGCGCGGGGACCGGTGGGTGAACCCCTGGGATCGCCGCGTCTGGGACTACCACGTGGACCTTGCACGGGAGGTCGCGGCCCTCGGGTTCCCGGAGATCCAGTGGGACTACGTGCGCTTTCCGGACCGGCCGGCACGGGAGCTCGAGTCGGCCCGCTACCCCGGGGCCGACGGCCGCCCTCGCACCGCGGCGATCCGGGGCTTCCTGCTCCACGCCCGGGAGCGCCTGGCCGATACCGGCGTGCGGGTGACCGCCGACGTGTTCGGCGTCACCACCACCGCCCGCACCGACGTGGGGATCGGCCAGCTCTGGGAGACCTTCATCGATGCCGTGGACGCCGCCCACCCCATGGTGTACCCCTCGCATTACGCGCGCGGCAGCTACGGCTTCGAGAACCCGAACGCCCACCCCCGGGCGGTGGTCCGGCGTGCCATGGAGGATGCGCTCCTCCGGTCGGCGGCGGTGGAAGGAGCCGGGGAGGTGATCCCCTGGCTCCAGGCCTTCACCCTGGGCCAGCCCCCCTACGGCGCCCCCGAGGTGCTCGAGCAGATCCGGGGGGTCCACGACGCGGGGCTCCGGGAGTGGATCCTCTGGAACCCGGGATCACGCTACCCCGCCGGCTCGATCCGGTAGATCCCGCCCCGCTCCTCGCCCTCGGTGGCCACGTAGACGAAGCCGTCGGGGCCGATCCGGACATCGCGGACCCGCCCGATCTCGCCCGTGAGGAGCTCCTCCACGTGGGCCACCCGGTCCCCGTCGAGGGTGATGCGGAGGATTCGCTCGGGGCGGAGCCCGCCGGCCAGGAGATCGCCCTCCCACGCCTCGAAGCTCCCCGCATGCACGAGGGCGAGTCCCGAGGGCGCGAGGGTGGGGAAGAACTCGTGCACCGGGCCGGTGGCATGCACCGCCGCGTGGTCCCAGCTCTCCGCATCCCCGAACGGACCCTGCGTACGGTAGTCGAACCCCTTGGTGGCCAGGGGCCAGCCATAGTTCTGGCCGGGAAGGACCCGGTTCAGCTCGTCGCCGCCCCGGGGGCCATGCTCCGTGGCCCAGATGACGCCGGTGGCCGGGTCGCGCACGATTCCCTGGATGTTCCGGTGCCCGTAGGACCAGATCTCGGGCGCATGGGTCTCGCTTCCGACGAAGGGGTTGTCCGTGGGGACGGTTCCGTCGCGGTGGAGGCGCACCACGGTCCCCGAGTGGTCGAGGGGGTCCTGGGCCCGCATGGGCTCGGCGCCCCGGTCACCGATGGTCATGAGGAGGGTGCCGTCGTCCATGAAGAGGACGCGGGAGCCGTAGTGTCTTCCCGGTGATGTGGGGGTGTTCGACTGGAAGATGACCTCGGCATCCACGAGGGCGTCGCCGTCGAGGCGGGCACGGGTAAGCGCCGGCACGGTCCCGTCGCCCTCGGGGCGCGACCAGGTGAGGTAGACCTCGCCGGTCTCGGCGTGGTCCGGCGGGAGGGCCACGTCGAGGAGGCCGCCCTGGTTCTGCACCTGGGGCTCGGGTGCGCCGGAAACCGGGTCGAGGGCACCGTCCGAGAGGCGGTAGAGGGTGCCGCCCCGCTCGGTCACGAGGAGGTCGCCGCCCGGGAGGAAGGCGATCCCCCACGGGTTCTCGAGGCTCGCGAGGCGCACCACGCGGAGGGACTCGTACTCGGTCGAAAGCTCGTCGAGGATCATCTCGCCCCCGGCGGGGGCGGCAGCGGGGGCGGCGGCGGTCCGGGTGCCCTCGGCGTCTGCCGAGGCGCGGGCGTCGGGCGCTTCGGCGCAGCCCCCGAGGGCGAGGAGGAGTGCGAGGGCGCCTGCGGGAAAGACGCGCAGGGGGAAGGCGAGAGCGGGTGGGGTGGAAGGCCTGGGCATCGGAGGATCCTCCGGGATGGGACGAAATGGGGCGGATCGGTGCTGAGTGGCGCTTTACCGATTATCAAACCCCGGAGGATGCGGAGGGTTCAGCCCCTCTCCCGCGCAAATGCCTCCGCCTCGGGAAGTCGCCAGGCGAGGAAGGTCCCGACGAGGGCCATGGCGCCGAGCCCCAGGAGGACCACCGGCACCCCCGCCCGGTCGGCGAGGAAGCCCAGCCCCGCGGCGAAGGCGAACATGACGCCCACCGTGGTGTTCGCCACCGCCACCATGAGGGGACGTTCCTCCTCGGGGGCGGCGTCCAGGAGCCAGGTCTTCCGCCCCAGGCGAACGCCCGCCTCCGCGAACCCCGACGAGAAGAACACGAGCCCGAAGAGCGCGAGGGTCCAGGTGCCGCCCTCCGGCGCGAGGTCGCCGGAGAGGGCGAGGGCCACGGTGCCCGCAGTCCAGAAGCCCCCGGCCACCATGACCCTCCGGGCCGAGGCATCGGAGAAGCGCCCCCAGAAGGGCGAGGAGAGGACGGCGGCAAGGCTCGAGGCGGCGACCAGGATCGCCAGGTTCCCGGTCCCCACCCCGGCGGCGTCCTGGGCCTGGAGGGCGTAGAAGGGGGCGGCGAGCTGGGCGGCGAGGAGAAAGGCCCGGGCCAGCACGAAGCGCCGGAACGCCGGGGCGTCCTGGAGGAGATGGATCCCGGCCCGGGCCTCGGCCAGGGCACTCCGACCTCCCTCGGTGGCCCCGTCGGGCTCCCGGATCGCGGCGAAGAGCGCCGAGGCCACGAGCCAGAGGGCGGCGGCCCCGGCCAGGAGCGCCACGTAGGGGCCGAGGGCGTCCTCCTCGCCCACCCCGAACCGGAGGGCCAGCGCCGCCCCCAGCGCGAGGAGCCCCCCGGCGGTGGCCCGCACCCCGAGGAGGCGTCCCCGCCGGCCCCGGGGAATCGTCTTCGCCACCACGTCCTTGAAGGCCACGGAGCCCACGCCGCTCGCCACCGAGAAGACCCCGAGGAGCGCCACCACGGCGACCCCGGCCCCGAGGGGAGGAAGGAGGAGGAGTGCGGGGATCATGAGGAGGAGGGCCCCCGCCTGGGTCACGCCCGCCCCTACCCAGAACCCCTTCCGTCGCTCCCACCCCCGGATCCGCGCCGCCACCGCGAGCTGCGGGAGAAGGGCCCCGGCCCGGCGCACCGGCACGAGGAACCCCACGAGGGCCGAGGGGGCCCCCACCGCCCCCAGCATCCAGGGGAGGACGAGCCCCGGGGAGGCGAGCTGCTCGGCGAGCTTCGTTGCCGCGCCGTTCAGGGCGTTCAGGGCGAAGTTCCCGGGAACCTCCTGGCAGGCCTCGTCGGGGATCGCCTCGCACGCCCGCTCGTCCTCCTCGCCGGCCACGACGTCGTACACCCGCTCGGCCAGCGCCTCCGGGTCGAGCGGCTTCACCGGCGCCTCCCGCCCACCCTCAACCCCACCCTCACCCCGAAGCCGGAGCAGGGGCGAACTGAAGCTCGTGGAGCCGGGCGTAGAGCCCCCCCTGGGCCAGGAGCTCGGCGTGGCGCCCCTCCTCGACGAGCTCCCCCCGCTGGAGGACCAGGATCCGGTCCGCCCCCTGCACGGTGGAGAGACGGTGGGCGATCACGAGGGAGGTGCGTCCCTCGAGGAGCCGCTCCGTGGCCTCCTCGATCCGGGCCTCGAGCTCCGAGTCCACCGAGCTCGTGGCCTCGTCGAGGATCAGGATCCTCGGGTCGAAGGCGAGGGCCCGGGCGAAGGAGACGAGCTGCCGCTCTCCCACCGAGAGCGACGCCCCACGCTCGCCCAGCGGCTGGTCGTACCCGGCGTCCAGCCGCTCGATGAAGACGTCGGCCCCCACCTCCGCCGCAGCGGCCCGCACCCGGGCGTCGTCGATCCCTTCCTCGCCCATGCGGATGTTGTAGCGGACGTCGTCGGAGAAGAGGAACACGTCCTGGAGGACGAGCCCGATGCGGCGCCGGAGCTCCCGCATGCGCATCTGCCCGAGGGGCACCCCGTCCACCAGGATCTCCCCCCGGTCGGGCTCGTAGAAGCGCATGAGGAGGTGGATCAGGGTGGACTTTCCCGCCCCGGTGTGCCCCACCACGGCCACCTTCTCTCCCGGCTCCGCCCGGAAGCTCACCCCCTTCAGGACCCAGTCGGGTGCGCCGTCGTCCCGGTTGCCGTAGGCGAACCAGACGTCGCGAAACTCGATCCGCCCCTCGAGGGGTTCGGGCACGGGCACCGGGTCGGCGGGGTCGCGGATGGCAGGCTCCCGGTCCAGGAGCCGGAAGATGCGTTCCGACGAGGCCATCGCCCCCTGGAGCACGTTGTACTTCTCCGAGAGATCCTGGATCGGCCGGAAGAACCGCCGCGCGTACAGGAGGAACGCCGTCACGATCCCCACCGAGGTGGCATCCCCCATCACCTGCATCCCCCCGTACCAGAGAATGAGGGCGAGCGCCACCGCCGTGAAGAGCTCGATGACGGGAAAGAAGAGGGCGTAATACGTGATGCTCCGGAGGTGGGCCTCCAGGTAGTCCCGGTTCACCCGGTCGAGCTCCCGGGCGTCGGCCTCCTCGCGGTTGAAGAGCTGGACCACCCGGATCCCGGTGATCCGCTCGTGGAGGTACGCGTTCATGCGGGCCACGCGCACCCGGATGTCGCGGTACGCGGTCCGGATTCTCGAGCGGAAGAGGAACGCGGTCCACACCACGAAGGGGAGGACCGAGAAGGCCACGAGGGCGAGCTGCCAGTCCATGAGCAGCATCGCCGACACGATGAAGATCAGCGTGAAGAGGTCTCCGAAGATCGCCACCACCCCGGAGCTGAAGAGCTCGTTCAGCGTCTCCACGTCGGAGGTGATCCGGGTCATGAGCCGCCCCACCGGGGTGCGGTCGTAGTAGGCCAGGTCCAGCGCCTGGAGTTTCTCGAAGATCTCGGCCCGGAGGTCCACCATGACCCTCTGCCCCAGCCAGGTCGTGAGGATCGACTGGGCGTACTCGAGGCCGAAGCTCGCAAGCGTCGCCACCAGGTACGCGATCGCGAGCACCGCGAGGAGCCGCCCGTTCCCCTCCGGGATCGCGTCGTCCAGCGCCACCTGGATGAGCCAGGGCCCCACGATCTGGAGCGCCGCCGCCGACACGAGGAGCGCCACCGCCCCCGCCACCTGCCACCTGTAGGGCGCGAGGTACCGGAGAAGCCTCCGCATCAGGCGGGCATCGTACGCCTTCCCGAGGGCCTCTTCTTCGGGCGATGCGGCAGGGTGGGCGGTGGTCATGGGGCCGTCCTACCCCGCGCCGCCCTTCGGTTCCGGTCCATCACCTCCACCTCCGGCCTTTCGCGTTCAGCCTTGCCGCCCCACATTCGCCCCGCGCACCCCCGCCCGGGGACCCGCGCTCGAGGCTTCAACCCCACCACCAGCCGAGGAGACCCGGATGCTCAAGGAATTCAGGGAGTTTGCGGTCAAGGGGAACGTGCTTGACATGGCCGTCGGGATCATCATCGGGGCGGCCTTCGGCACGGTGGTCCAGTCCCTCGTGAACGACGTGATCATGCCGCCCGTGGGGCTCCTGCTGGGTGGCGTGGACTTCGCCGACATCGCGATCCAGGTGGGCACCGGTCCCGAAGGTGAGGCGGTTTCGATCGGAATCGGCCTCTTCATCAACGCGGTGATCTCGTTCCTCATCGTGGCGTTCGCGGTGTTCATGGTGGTCAAGAGCTTCAACAGGATGAAGCGGGCCGAGGAGGCGGCTCCCGAGGCCCCCCCCGCCCCGCCCGAGCCTTCGAACGAGGAGAAGCTCCTGGCCGAGATCCGCGACCTACTCCGGACCCGCGGGTGACCGGTCGTCGCCCCCTCTTCCCGCTCCTCGCCTCCCTCTCCCTTCTTTTCGGGGGATGCGGAGGCGGGGACGGGAGCGGCGAAGGCGCCCGGGGCGCCCTCGGATTCGGGGCCTGGGACGGGACCGGGATCCTGGTCATCGAGGGCGCCACGATCCACACGTCTCCGTGGACGGATCCCATCGAGGACGGGATCGTCGTGGTGGCGGAGGGGCGGATCGAGGCGGTGGGCGCCCGGGGCGAGGTTCTCGTTCCCGCCCAGGCCCGCCGGGTGAGCGGGATCGGGGGTACGCTCCTCGCCGGCTTCCAGGACGTGCATGTGCGCCTGGACCCGGAGCTCCTCGCGTCGGCCCTCGACCCCGGGACCACGGCCGAGGAACTCGGAGGGTGGTTCACCGAGAACATCACGGGCTTCGGGTTCACGGGGATCGTGGACACGGGTTCGCCGCCGGAGGAGCTGGACACCTTCCTGAACCGGCTCGCCTGGG
>JBJHCE010000154.1:0-7048 GCA_050485865.1 Gemmatimonadales bacterium
CGCTGGGCTCCCCCCTTTCCATGGTCATCTGGAACCGCGACTGGGAGAACTGGACCACGGCCATGAGCCCCCTCCCCCCGGATCCGGAGGGGAACCCCGGGGCGCTCCGGGCCATGTACCTGCCCCGTCCGGGCCATGCCGACCTCGTGGGGGTCCTCAAGTACGACCGCCGCGACACCCGCGACATCCTGGAGCGGGCCTCGGCCCGGGAGACCGCCGCCCGGGTGGCGTGCGGCGCCGTGGCGAAGAAGCTCCTCGCGGACTTCGGGATCCGGGTGGGGTCGTACGTGCGCCGGATCGGCGAGGTCGAGGCCGGGGACCCGGACCACCTCGCCGAGCTCCTGGCCGGGGACCTCAATGCCGCCTCCGACGCCTCTCCGGTCCGCACCCTCGATGCGGCCGCCGAGCCCCTGATGGTTGCTGCCATCGATGCGGCGAAGGAGGCGGGCGACACCCTGGGCGGGAGCTTCGAGGTGGTGGTCACCGGCCTTCCGGTGGGGCTCGGAAGCCACGTGGCCTGGGACCGGAAGCTCGACGGGCGGCTCGCCGGAGCCGTCATGTCGATCCAGGCCATCAAGGGGGTCGAGATCGGCATGGGGTTCGGAACGGCGGAGCGGCCCGGCTCCCGGGTCCACGACGCGATCGTCCGCGACGACGCGGACCTCCGCTCCGGGGGCTTCGCCCGGAGCACGAACGCGGCAGGGGGGCTCGAGGGTGGGGTCACCACCGGTGCGCCCCTCGTGGTGCGCGGGGCCATGAAGCCCATTTCGACCCTCATGAAGCACCGGCTTCCCTCGGTGGACCTTCGCGACGGCTCTGCCGCCGCCGCCGCCACCGAACGGAGCGACACCTGCGCCGTCCCCGCCGCCGCGGTGGTGGCCGAGGCCATGGTCGCCCTCGTCGTGGCCGACGCCTTCCTCGAGAAGTTCGGGGGCGACTCGGTGGCCGAGCTCCGCCGGAACTTCGATGCGTGGCTCCTGTACCTGAGCGGGCGCGGCTGGGGGGAACGGGACGCCGGGACCCCTGTTTCCGCAAAGGGGTCGGGATGACCCGCCCCGCCCCGCCCCGACGCATCCTCCTCGTGGGCTTCATGGCCTCGGGGAAGTCGGCGGTGGGAAAGGCGCTCGCCCGGGAGCTCGGGTGGCGCTTCCTCGACTTCGACCGCGAGGTGGCACGGCGCGAGGGTCGCTCGATTCCGCTGATCTTCCGCGAAGAGGGCGAAGCGTACTTTCGTGCTCGGGAAGAGGAAGTGGGGCGCGAGCTCCTGGCCGATGACCAGGTGGTCCTCGCCGCCGGGGGTGGGTGGCCCTGCCACCCCGGGCGCCTCGACGAACTTCCGGAAGGGACGCTCTCGATCTGGATCCGGGTGCGGACCGACACGATCGTCGAGCGGGCGAGCCGGCGTAAGGGGGCCCGCCCCCTCCTCGACGTGGAAAACCCCGAGGCCCGGGTCCTCGAGCTCCTGAAGGAGCGTGAGCCCTGGTACCGGAAGGCCGACTGGACGCTTTCGGGCGACCACGGCTCTCCGGCGCAGCTCGCCCGGCGCATCGCCGCCCGCCTCCGCGAACCCTGAACGCACACATCCTCCGATCGGGCTCTCCCCCGGGCGAGCCCCCACAACCGGAACCCATGGCTTCGAAGCAGAACGGAACGCATCTCGTCATCGTCGAGTCACCCACGAAGGCGCGCACCATCGGAAAGTACCTGGGGCGCGGCTTCGACGTCGTCGCCTCGGTGGGCCACGTGCGCGACCTCCCGGTGAAGGAGCTGGGTGTCGACGTGGAGAAGGGCTTCGAGCCGCACTACGTCACGATTCGCGGGAAGAAGAAGGTCCTGGACGAGCTCAAGGCCAAGTCGAAGAAGGCCTCCACCGTGATCCTCGCCACCGACCCCGACCGCGAGGGCGAGGCCATTGCCTGGCACGTGGCCGAGTACCTGGGCCGGAAGAAGGACCCGGAGCGCTTCCGCCGGGTGGAGTTCCGCGAGGTGACGAAGCGGGCGGTGGAGCAGGCCCTCGCCGCCCCCGGCGAGCTCGACATGAAGAAGGTGGAGGCCCAGCAGGCCCGCCGGATCCTCGACCGGATCGTGGGCTACCAGGTCTCGAAGGACATTCTCTGGAAGTCGATCTACCCGGGGCTCTCCGCCGGCCGGGTGCAGACCGTGGCCCTTCGCCTCATCTGCGAGCGCGAGGAGGAGATCCGGAAGTTCGTCGAGGAGGAGTACTGGTCCATCACCGCCCACCTGGAAAAGGACGGCCAGGGCTTCGAGGCCAGGCTCCACAAGATCGACCGGAAGGCCTTCACCCTCGGAAACGAGTCCGAGGCGGCCTCCGTGGTCTCCGACGTGGCCGACCTCCCCTTCCACGCCACCGAGGTCAAGCGCCGCGAGCGCCGGAAGAACGCCCCGCCCCCCTTCACCACCTCGACCCTCCAGCAGGAGGCGGCGAAACGCCTCCGCTTCTCGGCCCGCCGCACCATGACCACGGCGCAGCGGCTCTACGAGGGTATGGAGATCGGCGGCCGGGGCACCACCGGGCTCATCACCTACATGCGGACCGACTCGACCCGGGTCTCCGCCGAAGCCGCAGGGGAGGCCCGGAACTGGGTCCGCCGGGAGTTCGGCGAACCCTACCTGCCGAAGGGGCCGGTGCTCTACGGCGGAAAGGCCGCAAAGGGCGCCCAGGAGGCCCACGAGGCCATTCGCCCCACCGACCCGACCCTCCACCCCGACGAGGTCCGCCCCTGGCTCGAAGACGGCGAGTTCCGCCTCTACGAGCTCATCTGGCTCCGCTTCGTGGCCGGGCAGATGCAGCCCGTGGTCTTCGATACCACCACGGTGGACTTCGACCTCGAGGGGAGGGAAACGGGCCGCACCTTCACCTTCCGGGCCACCGGCTCGGTGGTCAAGTTCGACGGCTTCACCCGCCTCTACCGCGAGGCCACCGAGGCCGGCGAGCACCGCCGCCTCGATGACCTCGAGCCCCTTCCCGCCTTCGACGAGGGCGACCGCGCCGCGCTGGGCCGGATCGAGCCGAAGCAGCACTTCACCCAGCCCCCCCCGCGCTTCTCCGAGGCCTCGCTGGTCAAGGAAATGGAGCGCCTTGGGATCGGCCGCCCCTCCACCTACGCGAACATCCTCTCCACGATCCAGGACCGGGGCTACGTGGAGCTCGAGGACCGCCGCTTCACCCCGACACCCCTCGGTGACACGGTGGCCCGCCTCGTGATCCGGGTCTTCACCGACCTCTTCGACGTGGACTTCACCTCGCGCATGGAGGGAGAGCTCGACCGGGTCGAAGAGGGAGAGACCGGCTGGCAGGGGGTCCTCGAGGAATTCTACCCCGGCTTCCTGGACCAGCTCGAGGCCGGAAAGCGCTCGGTGGACGCCATCGTCCGCGAGATCTCCGAGGCCGAGGGCGAGGAGTGCGACAAGTGCGGGAGCCCCATGCTCGTCAAGTGGAACAAGCGGGGGCGCTTCCTGGGGTGCTCGAACTACCCCACCTGCCGGAACACCCGCTCCATCGACACCCCGGGGGAGCTTTCCGAGGATGCGGAGCTGGGCGCCCACCCCGAGTCCGGGGAGCCGGTCTACCTGAAGGCCGGCCCCTACGGTCTCTACGTCCAGCTCGGCGACGCCGGGGCCGACGGTGCCAAGCCCCCCCGCGCCTCGCTCCCCGAGGGCACCGACCCGGAAAAGGTCACCCTGGACTACGCGGTGAAGCTCCTCTCCCTTCCGCGCCTCCTGGGCGCGGACCCGAAGTCCGGAAAGCCCGTCGAGGCCGGCCTCGGCAAGTACGGCCCCTACGTGCGCCGCGAGCGGACGTACCGGAACCTCAAGGACTTCGACCAGATGTTCACGATCGGTCTCGACGAGGCCCTTGCCCTTCTCGACACCGAGCAGGGCCCCGCGGCGCTCAAGGAGCTGGGCAACCACCCCGACTCCGGTGCTTCGATCCGCATCCTGGACGGCCGCTACGGCCCCTACGTCACCGACGGCAAGGTGAACGCCTCCCTCCCCAAGGGCGCCGACCCCGACGAGGTCGACCTGGACGAGGCCATCGAGATGCTGAAGAAGAAGGCGGCCCAGAAGGGGAGGGGTGGAAAGGGCGGTCGCCGCGGGGGTGCCCGGAAGCGTGGCTGAGGTCACCGTCGTCGGCGGGGGGCTCGCCGGCTGCGAGGCCGCCCTCCAGCTCGCCGGCCGCGGGCACACCGTGCGCCTCGTCGAGATGCGCCCGGTCCGGAGCACCCCGGCCCACCAGACCGAGGGGCTCGGCGAACTCGTCTGCACGAACTCCTTCAAGAGCGAGGACCCCTCGAACGCCCACGGCGCCCTCAAGCGCGAAATGGAGGCACTGGGCTCGGTCCTCCTCCGCTCTGCGGCCACCACCCGGGTCCCCGCCGGCGCCGCCCTCGCCGTGGACCGCACCCTCTTCTCCGAGGCGATGACCGCCGCCGTAACCGCCCACCCCGGAATCGAGGTGGTCCGCGAGGAGGTGACGGAGCTCCCCCCGGGCCCCGCCGTCGTGGCCACGGGCCCCCTCACCTCCGACGCCCTTTCGGAATCGATCCGCGCCCACCTCGGGGTCGAGGGGCTCGCCTTCTTCGACGCCATTGCCCCCATCGTGGACCGGGACTCCCTCGACGAGTCCGTCGTCTTCGCCCAGGGACGCTGGGACCAGGACGCCGACTACCTGAACTGCCCCTTCACGAAGGAGGAATACGACGCCTTCGTGGAGGCGGTGGCCTCGGCCGACGTCCACCAGGGGAGCCACGACTGGGACCAGGTCCCCTACTTCGAGGGGTGCCTCCCCATCGAGGTCATGGTCTCCCGCGGCCCGGAAACCCTCCGCTTCGGGCCCATGAAGCCCATCGGCCTCACCGACCCCCGCTCGGGCGAGCGCCCCTGGGCGGTGGCCCAGCTCCGCCGCGAGGACCGGGCAGGGCAGATGTGGAACCTGGTGGGCTTCCAGACCCGCCTCCGGATCGGCGAGCAGAAGCGCGTCTTCCGCATGATCCCGGGGCTCGAGGGGGCGGAATTCTTCCGCTTCGGCTCGATCCACCGGAACTCCTACCTGAACTTTCCGGCGCGCCTCACCCGCCACGGGAGCCTCCCGGACCGCCCGGAGCTGATCTTCGCCGGGCAGATCACCGGGGTCGAGGGGTACACCGAGTCCGCGGCCTCGGGGATCCTGGCCGGGGTGAACCTGGACCGCGTTCTCCGGGGGCTCGACCCGGTCGTTCCGCCCCCCACCACCATGCTGGGCGGCCTCTACCGCTACCTGGCCGAGTCCGACCCGAAGCACTTCCAGCCCATCAACTCGAACTGGGGGCTCGTGGATCCCCTTCCGGGGCGGATCCGTGACAAGCGGAAGAAACGTGAGATGCTCGGCGAACGGGCCTTCGAGGACTTCCGGGCCTGGATGGCGGAGGCCCGCCCCTGAGCGCCGCCGCCGCCACCGGGCTCGCACTCCGCGGTCATGACCCTCATGGCGAGGCCGCCGCATGGCTCCGCCACCTGCGAGACGAGCGCCAGCTCTCGGAGCACACGGTGGCCGCGTACCGACGCGACCTCTCGGACTTCTCCGACTTCCTCACCGTGCACTACGGCACCCCGGAATGGCACTGGGGACACGTGGACCGGATGGCGCTCCGGGGGTTCCTCGGAGCCGGCGAGCGGAAGGGGCTCGCCCGGAGGACCCTCGCCCGGAAGCTCTCGGCGGTCCGGAGCTTTCTCCGGTTCCTTGCGGTGGAGGGGCGGATCCCCGCGAACCCGGCCCGCACCCTCCGGGGCCCCCGGGGCGAGCGGACCCTTCCCGACGCCCCGGCCCACGCCGTGATCGGCACCCTCTTCGACCTGGCCGAGGCGCGGGCGGCCGAGAACACCCTGGCCGGGACCCGGACCCTCGTGGTCCTGGAACTCCTCTACGGGAGCGGGCTCCGGCTGGCGGAGCTCCACGGCCTGGACGTGGGCCACCTGGACCCGGTTGGGGAGCAGGCGAAGGTCCTCGGAAAGGGAAGGAAGGAACGGATCGTACCCATCACGGGGGCGGCGGCCCGGGCGCTCCGGCGCTACGCCCTCCGCCGCGAGGAGACGGGGGCGAACCCCAGGCGGGGCCCCCTTCTCGTGAACGAGCGGGGAGGGAGGCTCTCCCGCCGCTCGATCCAGAAGACGGTGAAGGAGCTCCTGGAGGCGGCAGGCGGCGGGGCGGGCGAGGGGCACTCGACCCACTCCCTTCGTCACGCCTTTGCCACCCACCTCCTCGATGGGGGTGCCGACCTCGTTTCGGTGAAGGAACTCCTGGGGCACGTGTCCCTCTCGACGACACGGATCTATACTCACACTTCGCGGGAGCGTCTCCGGCAGGTCTACCGGGACGCCCACCCGCGTTCCACCTGAAACGACAGCGACGACGCGATGCAGCACGAAAGCGCGAACCAGAACGGGCGCCGGATCCGCTCCACCACCGTGGTGGCGGTCCGGAAGGACGGCGCCGTGGCCATGGGTGCCGACGGCCAGGTCACCATGGGCGACACGGTGGTGAAGGGTACGGCGGTGAAGGTCCGGAAACTCAAGGGCGACCGGATCCTGGCGGGCTTCGCCGGCGGGGTGGCCGACGCCTTCACCCTCTTCGAGAAGCTCGAGGAGAAGCTCGAGCGCTACCCCGGAAACCTGACCCGGGCCTGCGTCGAGCTGGCGAAGGACTGGCGGCTCGATCGATACCTCCGGCGTCTCGATGCCCTGCTACTGGTAGCTGACACGAGTCATTTGTTCATCGTGTCCGGCGACGGCAACGTCCTCGAGCCCGATTCCGACGTGGCGGCCATCGGCTCCGGCGGCTCCTTCGCCCTCTCGGCGGCCCGGGCCCTTCGCGAGCACACCGACATGGCCCCCCGCGAGATCGTGAAGGAGGCGCTCCTCATTGCCGCCGACATCTGCATCTATTCGAACGCCCAGATCCAGATCATGGACCTGGGCGGGGAGGGCGGATCGTGAGCACCCCCACCGATCGCCCCGCCGAGGCGGGCCCGCCCCAGCCCGGCCAGTGGCT
>JBJHCE010000155.1:0-7024 GCA_050485865.1 Gemmatimonadales bacterium
CCGGAAGGGGCCGCGGCATAGGGAAAGAGAAGCTCCACCGAGGTCCCCGAGCGCCCGGCACCGTACCCCGGGTCCGGGGTCGAGGCGGGGGTCGAGGTGATGTCGATCCACCCCCCGTGCTGCTTCATGAGCCCGTAGACCATGGCGAGCCCGAGGCCGATGGACCCCGAGGTGGAGTAGAAGGGGTCGAGCACCTGGTCGAGCTCCTGGGGCGCGATCCCGACCCCCGTGTCGCGGACCCGGATCACCATGTACTCGCCTGCGACCCCCCACCCCGTGTCGGCCACGAACTCCGGGTCCACGAGGCGGCGGGCGGCCTCGATCCGGAGGGTGCCGCCCCCGGGCATGGCATCGCGGGCATTCAGGGCCAGGTTCACGAGGACATCTTCCACCACCGCCGGGTCGGCCTCGATCCACCCGTCTTCCACGATCCGGGTCTCGAGGCGCACGCTCGGGGGGAGGAGGACCCGGAGGTAGTCGGAGGCCTCGTCGAGGACGGCGGAGGTCCGCAGGATCCGGGGCTCGAGCGCCTGCCTGCGTCCGAACCCCAGGAGCTTCCGTGAGAGCGCCGTACCCCGCTGGGCCTGCGCCTCGGCCTGGTGGAGCTCCACCGCGGCCCGCCCTGCATCGCCCCGCTGGAGGGCCTCGGCCACGAGGGCGACCTGCCCGGTGACCCCGGCCATGACCTCGTCGATCTCGCGGGCGATTCCCTCGGCCAGCCGCGCCAGCGCGCGCATCTTGTCGGCCTGCGCCTGGGCCTGGGCCTGGGCACCGTCCACGGCCGCGGCGTCGTCGGTTCGGGGGGAGGCGGAAGATTCCAAACGGGGGCTCCTGGAAGGGAGGTTCGGGAGGGCGGTTCCGGGGATGCAAGGCCGGGCGCCGCCAACATAACGCCCGGGCCCCGGAGGGGCACGGGGTCAGAAGCTCGCATCCCCCTTCCAGGGTGTAACGAAACGTTACACAACGGTCCCCTTGCCGCCCCGCTTCGGTGCAGTAGGTTAAGTCTTGCGGAGGGGTGGGACACTTCCTGCCTCTCCGTGTCCCCTCCCAGACTGGTTCGGTACCTGCGCGGCTCGTCCGGACAGACCCGGACGGCTCGCCGCGCCGTGCTCGCGAGACACCCCCGACCCGACACCCGAACACCCCTCCCAACCGAGGCACCCCGATGCCCAGCTCCACCGGGTCTTCCACCCCCGGCGTGGCCGCTCCGTGGCCCCTCGTCGCGACCTTCGCGGCCCTCCTCCTTGCCGCACCCGCCACCCTCCTCCTTCCGGCGGGCGCGGCGGCGCAGGAGGTACCGACCACCCCGGCCGCAGCGGCGGGGGCAGAGGTGCCGGCCACGAGCGGGGAGACCTCGGTGGTCCGCCCCGGCGACATGATCCGGGTTTCGGTGTGGCGGCAGCCCGAGTTCTCGGGGGAGTTCTTCGTGACCGAGTCCGGGGTGGTGGCGCACCCGCTCTACCGCCGGATCGTGGCGGCGGGGCGGACCCCCGACGAGGTGCGGGGCTCCTTCAACCTCTTCCTTGCGGAGTACGAGACCCAGCCCAACTTCGTGCTCGAGATCTTCCACCAGGTGGCGGTGGGGGGCGAGGTGCGGCAGCCGAATCTGCACCACCTCCGCCCCGGGACCACGGTGGCCGAGGCGGTGGCGGTGTCGGGGGGGATCTCGGACCGGGGGGCGCTCGACCGGGTGATCCTGAGGCGCGACGGCCGCCAGTACGAGGGCGACCTGACGGACCCGGCCTCGCAGTTCCGGACCGTCCAGATCCGCTCGGGCGACGAGATCGTGGTGGAGCGGAGAAGGGACGTGTTCCGTGAGTACGTGGTTCCCATCATTTCCGTGGCGGGGAGCATCGCCTCGATCATTCGACTCGCGAACCCCGGCCGATGACCGACCTGACCCGGCGCCCGAACGACCCCCCCGACTGGGAATTCGACGACGCCGCGTACGACCCGGCCGCGGGTACCGCCGTGGACCGACCCCTCGTGCGAAGCGAGGGGTACCGGGGCGCCCCGCCTCCGGACGCTCCGCCCCCGGACGACGACACGATCGAGCTCCGCGAGGTTCTCGCGATTCTCCGGCGGAACCTCTGGCTCGTGCTCCTCTCCGTGGGGCTCGGCGCCGGGGTGGCGTGGATCCTGGCCGAGCGCCGGGAGCCCGCGTACCGGGCCCAGGCGGTAATCCGGATCGAGGACCCGGCGGGGCAGATGTCGTCTCAGCTCGCGGTCCTGGACCGGGGCGGCACCCGGACCGACCCGATCCTCTCGGCGCTGGAGGCGCTCCGGAGCCACTCGACGCTGGGTGCGATCGCGGACCGGGAGGGGCTCCGCCTCAGCCCGGTGAACGGGCCGGCCGGGGCGGTGCGCCTCGAGGAGGTCCAGGTGGGCGAGTTCGCCCTTCCGGACACGGTGGACCTGGCCTTCGGAAACCCGGAGATCACGGCCACTTCGCGCCGCTCCACCGAGGTGGTGCGGGCCCACGCCGGAGAGGTGATCGAGCTCGGGGAGATCCGCTTCCGGGTGGCCGAGGCGCCGGAGGGGCTCGAGGGGGCGAGCTTCGAGCTCGTGAGCCGCGACCGGGTGATCCGGGACCTGGAGCGCCGGCTCACCACCCGCCAGCGCCCGCAGACGAACGTGGTGGACGTGGAGTACACGGCCTCCGACCCGGAGCTCGCCCAGCGGGTGGCGAACCGGGCGGTCCAGGTCTTCCGGGAGCGGAGCATGGAAGAGGCCCGGCGCACCTCGCAGCGGCGGAGCCTCTTCCTGGAAGAGCAGCTCGTGCAGGCCGACTCCTCGCTCCGGGTGATCCAGGACGAGCTCTCGGACTTCCGCACCCGGAACCAGGTGTTCAGTTCGGGGCAGCGGGCGCAGGCCCAGCAGACCGGGCTCATGGACGTGGAAATGCGCCGGGAGGAGCTCCGCGCCGACCGCCAGGTCTACCTGAGCCTCCTCCAGGGGCTCCAGGGCGCCTCGGACACCGAGGTGGGGACCCGGCTCCAGGCCCTTGCCGCCTCGCCCGAGGTGGCGGCGAACCCGGTGGTGGCCTCCCTTTTCGCGCAGCTTCTCCAGTACGAGACCGAGCGCGAGGCCCTCGTGAGCGGACCCTGGGGGGCGACCCCCCGGAACCCCGACGTGGCCCGCCTGGACCAGCAGATCGCCACGACCCGGGGGCGCCTCGAGGCGGCGGTCCGGAGCCAGCTCGACAACCTGGATGCCCGGCTTTCGGCCATTGATGACCTGAGAAACCGCACCGCGGGCGCCATTACCGGGCTCCCGCAGGCGGAGGCGGAAGAGGCGCGCCTGGTGCAGCAGGTGACCTCGGTGCAGCGGACCGTGGAGCAGCTCCGGGAGGAGTACTACCGGGCCCAGCTCGCCGAAGCCGTGGAGGAGGGGCCGGTGGAGGTGGTGGACCTGGCCCCGCGCCCCCTCACCTCGGAAGGAGCGGGGCTTCCGGTCATGCTCGCGCTGGGGATGATGCTCGGCTTCATGGTGGGCGGGGGCTCGGCCTTCCTCAAGGAAATGCTGAACACCTCGATCCGCCGCCGCGAGGACCTGGAGGTGGAGCTCCAGGTGCCCATGGTGGGGGTCATTCCGAAGCTCAAGGGGCTCCCCGGAGGGAAGCGGAAGCGGCTGGGGTCCGGGCTCGGGAGCGGAAAGGGGCCGAAGGGGAAGGAGCGACGCGCCTCGGGGCGGGAGCTCATTACCGTGCACCTCAACCGAACCGCCCAGGCCGAGGCCTTCCGGACGCTGCGCACGAACCTCCTCTTTGCCCAGGACCACGAGCCGGTGCGCCTCCTCGTGGTGACGAGCGCGAACCCGTCGGAGGGGAAGACGACCACCGCCGCGAACCTGGCCGTGACCTACGCCCAGCAGGGGCTCCGGGTCCTGATTGTCGACATGGACCTGAGAAAGCCCCGCCTGGCCGAGGTCTTCGGGGTGCCCCGGAAGCCGGGGCTCACGGAGCTCGCGCTGGGCGAGGCCCGGGGCTCGGAGGTGATCCACCCCTTCGAGGCGGTGGAAGGGCTCCACGTGCTTCCGGCCGGCACGATTCCCGCCACCCCGTCGGAGCTCCTGGGCGGAAAGCGGGTGCGCCAGCTCCTGGACGCCCTCCGGGAGCGCTACGACATGGTGATCCTGGACACCCCGCCCCTTTCCGGGGGTGCGGACGCCGCGATCCTGGGGGCCCAGGCCGACGGCGTGCTCATGGTGGTCCGGGCCGGCGACACCGACCGGGAGGCCGCCCGCATGGCCGCCCGCCAGCTCCACACCGTGGGGGCCAGGCTCCTGGGTGCGGTCATGAACGACCCGTCGGGCGAGGTGCCCAGGTACGGGTACTACTACCAGTACGAGTACTACGGGGAGCAGGAATGACGTCCCACCGGCGCATTGACGGGGGTGTGACGCCCCCGGTGCCATTGTTCCCGGCATGGAGAACATGACCGAAAACCCGAGCCGGGCCCCCGGGCCTGCATGCCCCCCCCTGCCTCCCACCGGGTCCACCACCTTCGGCGTGGTGGGGCTCGGCTACGTCGGGCTCCCCCTTGCGGTGGAGGTGGCCCGCGCCGGCATGAAGGCGCTGGGCTTCGACGTGAAGCCCCGGGTGGTGGAGGGGGTGAACCGGGGGGAGAGCCACATCGGCGACGTGTCCCCGGACACCCTCCGCCCCCTGGTGGAGGCCGGCCGCATCGAGGCCACGACGGACATGGCGCGCCTTGCCGAGTGCGACGTCGTTTCGATCTGCGTGCCCACCCCGCTCGGAAAGACCCGGGAGCCTGACCTCTCGTACGTGGTGGCGGCAGGAAAGGCGGTTGCGGCGGCCCTTCGCCCCGGCCAGGTCGTGGTCCTCGAAAGCACCACCTACCCGGGGACCACCCGCGAGGTGCTCCTCCCCCTGCTCGAGGCGCAGGAGCGCGGCGGCAGGCGGCTCCGGGCAGGGGAGGACTTCTGCCTCTGCTTCAGCCCCGAGCGGGTGGATCCGGGGAATCCCACCTGGCACACGAGGAACACCCCCAAGGTCATGGGGGGGATCACGCCCGAGTGCCTGGAGCGGGGGAGGGAGGCCTACGCGCGCTTCATCGACACGGTTGTGCCGGTGTCGAGCCCCGAGGCGGCGGAGCTCGTGAAGCTCCTCGAGAACACCTTCCGGGCGGTGAACATCGGGCTCGCCAACGAGACGGCGCAGATTGCCGACCGGCTCGGGGTGGACATCTGGGAGGTGATCGAGGCCGCGGCCACGAAGCCCTTCGGCTTCATGAAGTTCACGCCGGGGCCGGGGCTCGGTGGGCACTGCATTCCCATCGATCCCCAGTACCTGAGCTGGAAGATGCGCACCCTCGACGTGAAGACCCGCTTCATTGACCTGGCCCAGGAGGTGAACGGCGAAATGCCGCGCTTCGTGGTGGGGAAGGTGCAGGAGGCGCTGAACCAGGCGAAGCGTGCGGTCAACGGCTCGAGCGTCCTGATCGTGGGGGTGGCCTACAAGCCGAACATCAGCGATGTGCGGGAGTCGCCCGCCTTCGAGATCGTGAAGGAGCTCGAGCGCCTGGGAGCCCGGGTCCGGTACCATGACCCCCACGTGCCCGAGCTCAGGGAAGACGGCCTCTCCATGGCGAGCGTGCCCCTCACGGACGAGGCCCTCGAGGGCGCCGACTGCGTCGTGATCGTGACCGACCACGCCTCGCTCCCCCTCGAGCAGATCTTCCGGCGGAGCCGGATCCTCGTGGACTCGAGAAACGCCACCGCCCGCCTCGCCGAGCGAAGCCCCCACGGCCACGCCCAGCGGTGGATCGTGAAGGGTGGGGGTGCGGGGTAGGCCCATGAAGGCCCTCTGGACCCTGGCCCGGACGCACCGCCGCGCATCGACGCAGGCGTTCTACGCCGTGGCCACGGCCGGAGCCCTCGTGCTCGCCTACGGGCTCCGGTTCGAGCTCGAGGTCCCGGATCCGTACCTCGAGGCGCTCCCATGGCATGCCGCCGGACTCCTCGGGATCCGGTACGTGGTGGCGCGGGCGCTCCGCCTTCCGGACGGCCAGTGGCGGTACGTGGCGGTGGATGACATGCTCCGCCTGGGGCTCACCGCGGGGCTCTCGAGCGCCACGTTCTTCCTGGCGTTCCGGGTCATGCCGGCGCTTCCGCCCGTGCCCCTCTCGGTGGTGCTCATCGAGGCGGCGGTCTTCACCCTGGGGGTCTCGTCCGTGTGGGCCGTGTACCGGAGAACGCACGAGGTACGCCAGGCCCGGGGCGCACGGGGCCCCGACGGGCCGCCTCCGCGGCGGATCGTCCTCGTGGGGTCGGGCGAGGCCGGAAACATGCTGGCCCGGGAGCTCAACCGCTCGGCCCTGAACGCCCGGGTGGTGGCCTTCCTGGACGACGACCCGGTGAAGCGGGGCACCCTGGTGCAGGGGGTGGAGGTGATCGGGAGCACCGCAGAGGCGGAATCGCTCCTCCCCGCCCTCCTGCCCGACGAGATCGCCATGGCGATTCCCTCCGCCACCCCCCGGCAGCTCCGCCGGATCGTGGAGCGCCTCGAGCCCCTGGGGCTTCCCCTCAAGGTGCTTCCGGGCATTCGGGGCGTGGTGGACGGCGAGATCCAGCCCGGAGCGCTTCGCCCCCTCGAGATCGACGACCTGCTCGGCCGTGAGCCGGTGACGCTGGAGCTTCCGGAACTCCAGGCCGACCTCGAAGGCGCCACGGTCCTCGTGACCGGGGCCGCGGGCTCCATCGGCTCGGAGCTCGCCCGGCAGATTGCCGTGAACGGCCCCCGCCGGCTGATCCTCCTGGACCAGGCGGAGAGCGACCTCTACTGGATCGACCTGGAGCTGAGGAAGGCCCACCCCGACCTCAAGGTCGAGGCGGTCGTAGCCGACATCCTGGACCTGGCCCGGGTCAGGGACGTCTTCGACACCTGGAAGCCCGACCGGGTCTACCACGCCGCCGCCTACAAGCACGTGCCCCTCATGGAAATGAACCCGAGAGAGGCGATAAGGAACAACGTGCTCGGTACCTGGCACGTGGCCGAGGCCGC
>JBJHCE010000156.1:0-6972 GCA_050485865.1 Gemmatimonadales bacterium
GACCTGCTCGGGCTCATCACCTTCTTCACCGCCGGCGAGAAGGAGGCCCGGGCGTGGACCGTGCGCCAGGGCGCGCTGGCGCCGGAGGCCGCAGGGGTCATCCACTCCGACTTCGAGCGGGGATTCATCCGGGCGGAGACGATCCACTGCGAGGAGTTCGAGGCGGTGGGATCGCTCAAGGCCGCCCGCGAGAAGGGGCTCATGCGTTCCGAGGGGAAGGAGTACCGGGTCCGCGACGGTGACATCATGCTCTTCCGATTCAACGTCTGACGGGCTATCCTTACAGGCTAAACCCGCTCCGTCTGCCGAAGACGGGGCCCGTTTCCTCACGACGGACCATGGGACGAAGCTCCATGCGCAACTACGAAGTCGTCTACATCTTCCACCCCGCACTCGACGACGAGGCGGTGCAGGCTCGCCTCGACCGGTTCCACGCCCTCGTGACCGGCACGGAAGGCAGCGAGATCACCGCCGTCGACGACTGGGGTGTCCGCCAGCTGGCCTACGCGGTCCGCGACCAGTCCCAGGGCCGCTACGTGGTGGCCCAGTTCGCGGCCGACCCCGAGTCCCTCCCCGAATTCGAGCGGATCCTGAAGCTCGAGGAGGAGCTTCTCCGCTACCTCGTGGTTCTCTCCGAGGGAGAGCCGACCACCGGAATGTCCATCCTCGCCGAAGTCCCCGAGTCCGTTCAGGCCCGGGAGGACGACGATGACGACGACGACGAGGAAGAGGAGGAGGAGGAGGACGAGTACGGGCAGCAGGAGGGTTCCCCGCCCGAGTTCTCCGGGGGGCGCGGAAAGCGCCGCCGGGTCGAGGGGCCGCGCATCGAGCTCCTGAACTACAAGGACGTCTCGACCCTCTCCCGCTTCATCACGGAGCAGGGGAAGATCCTCCCGAAGCGGACCACGAAGGTGACGGCGCGCTTCCAGAGGGACCTGGGGGTCGCGGTGAAGCGGGCGCGCTACCTGGCGCTCCTCCCGTACGTGCAGAATCACGAGCGGTAACCCCGACGTGGCGGAAGGGGAGGGCGCCGGGGTCCGCCGCGAGCGACCCGGGCTCCGGGCGGTGGCGCTCGTCGTGGGCGTCCTCGCCCTCTCCGTGGGGAGCCCGGTGCTCCTCGTGCTCCTTCCCCTGGCGCTCACGGCGCTCCTCCTCCCCGAAACCGGGATGCGGGGCGCGCTGCTCGGAGGAGGGCTCCTGGCGCTGGCGCTCCTCGGGGGGGGAGGCGGTGGGCTCCCCGACGTGGACCGGGGGTGGGGAATCCTGCTTGGCGGCGGGTTCGTGGCGGCGACGCTGGCGTGGCCGGAGCGGGCCTTCATCGACCGGGGGATCGCGGCGGTTGCGTTCGCCGCGGGTGGGGCCGGGCTGGTCCTCCTGTCCACGGGAGGATGGGCGATCCTCGATGCCCTCGTGGCCGAGCGGATCGCCACCGGGACGGAAGCGACCACGGAACTGGGTCGCAGCTGGCTCGGGGAAGGTGGAGAGGCGGGGTTCGCCGCGGCTGCGGCGCGCACCGCCGAGGTCCAGCGGTACCTGTTTCCGGCCCAGGCCGGGGCGGCGTCACTCCTGGGCCTCGGTGCGGCCTGGTGGCTGCACGCGCGGGTGTTCCTCGGCCGTTCCGACGGGGTCGGGTCGGTCCGGAGCTTCCGCTTCCCGGATCCACTGATCTGGGTGCTGATCATGGGGCTCGTGCTCGTCCTGGCAGCAGGATGGGACACGGACCCGGGACGCCTCGGGGCAAACCTGGCGGCGTTCATGGGGGTCCTCTTCGCCCTCCGGGGCGCAGGGGTCTTCCTGGTACTCTCCGGGGGGATGGGGTGGTTCGGAGTCCTCCTGGTTGCGGTGGGACTGGTGCTGGCTACGCCCGTGATGCTCGCGGGCGCCACGATGCTGGGTCTTGGGGACGCATGGTTCGACCTCAGGGCCCGAGCGGCGGGGAAGGGCGATTCCCCGCCCCGATAGACTCGGAAGGAGTATTGAAATGAAGGTCATCCTGAAGCATGCGGTGCCGAACCTGGGCGAGACCGGCGACGTGGTGAGCGTCAAGCCCGGCTACGCGCGGAACTACCTCCTCCCCCAGGACCTGGCCTACGAGGCCTCTGCGGGGAACCTGAAGCGGATCGAGGAGGAGCAGGCTCGCGCCGAGGAGCGGAGCCGCCGCGACTACCTCGAGGCCCGCCGCCGTGCATCCCAGTTCGACGACATGGTCCTGGTCTTCCAGGCCCGCGCCGGCGGCGAGGGAGACGAGGCTCGCCTCTTCGGCTCGATCACGAGCGCCGACGTGGCCGAGGCGCTGAACGGAAAGGGGCTCGATTTCGAGATCGAGCGCCGCCAGGTCCTCCTCGAGGACCCGATCAAGGCCCTCGGGTCCTTCCAGGTCCCGGTCCGCCTGCACGGTGAGGTCGAGGTCGAGGTCGAGGTCCGCGTCGAGCGCGAAGAGGACTGACGTGGCAGAAACTCTCCCGGCCGGGGTCGCCCGCGCCGCGGAGCTGGCCCTCGAGCGCAAGGCCCAGGACGTGGCCGCCCTCGACCTGAGGGGGATTTCCACGGCCACGGACTGGTTCCTTCTCGCGACGGGGAACTCGGACATCCAGGTGAAGGCCATTGCCGAGCACATCCTCGACCAGCTTCGCGAGGAGGGCGTGCGCCCGAACCACGTGGAGGGGCTCCAGGGGGGGAGGTGGGTGCTCCTGGACTTCGTGGACTGGGTCGTCCACGTCTTCCATCCATCGGCGCGGGAGTTCTACCAGCTCGAGCGGCTCTGGGGCGACGCGCCACTGCACCGGATCGAAGACGAAGGTGCGTGATTGCTCCGCCCGCGGTCTCCCCCGTACCTTCGGGGCGACCGGGCGAGCGTTTCCAGGCGCCCCGCACCCGAACTCCCAACGGAGCCCCGATGATGCCTGACGCCTCCAGGCGCACCATCGCGCTGGACCCCGATGCCACCGTCCTTCCCGAGGGCCTCCTCCTCCCCCCGGAGCGAGGCGGCGAAGTGGTGGCCCTTCTCGTCGAGCCGGAGCACCGGGACTGGGGGACGGGGGCCGCCCTGGCCATTGCCCGCGGGTGGTCGGAGCGCGGGCGCCAGGTCGTGCTGGTGGATGGGGACGTGGCCCAGCCAAGCCTCGGGGTTCGCCTCGGTCTTCCCGACGGCGAGGGGGTTTCCGACGCGCTCCTCTACGGTGCTTCGCCGGAGCGGATCCGGATCCGTGGTGAAGGGCTCGGATTCGACGTGGTCCTGACCGGTACCGTGGTCCCGGACCCGGGCCACCTCTGGAGCCACGAAGCGTGGCCCACGGTGTTCCACGGCCTCCGTGGCGATGACGGCGTGGTGGTGCTGCTCCTTCCGTGGGGTCGCGAGGCTACCGGTGGGCTGCTTTCCCGGGCCGATCGTACCTTCCGCGTGGGGACGACCCCCCCTGCGGACGACACTGATCCCGCGCTCATCCACCCCGGGCGCCCTGCCGCCCCGGACGACGGGCCCGTCCCGGCGCCCCGGCCCGACGGCCCCCCCGCCGAGCGGGGAGAAGGGGCCGTCGCCGGCATGACGCGGCCGGACCAGGACACCCTGGCCGAGCGGAAGCCCGAGCCTCCGGCTTCGACGGTCGGGGCGGCGCCCGGTGGGGCCAGGGCGTCCACGCCTCGCCCGGTGGGGAAGCGCCGTCTCCCCCTCCTCCTCGTGCTCCTGCTCCTCGTCGTCCTCGCCCTCCTCGGCGCCCTCTGGTTCGAGTGGATCGAGATTCCGGGCATCGCCCTCCCCGCGCGGAGCGCCGCCGACTTCACCCTTCGCCACCTGACGGGGTGATGCCCGGTACCGGATGAGACTCCGCGCACTGCGCCTTCACGGGTTCAAGTCCTTCGCCGACCGGACCGAGGTGGTTTTCCACGACGGAATGACCGCCGTGGTGGGCCCGAACGGATGCGGGAAGTCGAACATTTCCGACGCGATCCGGTGGGTCCTGGGGGAGCAGCGCCCCTCGGCGATCCGCGGGGCGAAGATGGAGGAGGCGATCTTCCAGGGCACGGTGAACCGCCGCCCGGTGAATCGCGGCTCGGTGGCCCTCGAGGTCTCGAACGAGGACGGCACCCTCCCCGTTCCCTACGCCGAGGTGGAGATCTCCCGAACGGTTTACAGGGACGGCGGGAGCGAGTACCAGCTGAACCGCTCCCACTGCCGGCTCAAGGACATCCAGGAGCTCTGCCGCGACACCGGGCTCGGGGCCAACGCCTACTCGATCATCGAGAGCCGGATGATCGATACGATCCTCTCCGACCGGGCCGAGGAGCGGCGCGGGCTCTTCGAGGAGGCGGCCGGGATCGGGAAGTACAAGGACCGGCGCCGGGCCGCGGCCCGCCGCCTGGACCGGGCGGAGATCGACCTGCAGCGCCTCGAGGACCTCATGGGGGAGGTGGAGTCCAAGGTCCGCTCTCTCGCGAGGCAGAAGGGGAAGGCCGAGCGGTGGGCTGCGCTCCGGAAGGAGCGCCTCGACGCCGAGGTGTCACTCGCACGGCGCCAGCTCGACGGGCTCGAGGCGCGCCGGGGCGAGATCCAGGGGCTCCTCCAGTCCGACGCCTCCGACGAGACGGTGCGCGCGTCGGGAGTCCAGGCTGCCGAGGCCCGGGTGGAAACCCTCCGGGTGGAACGGCTCCGCCTCGAGCGCCTCCGGAGCGATGCCGCGAAGGCCCTCGAGAGCGTGCAGACCGAGCTTGCCGAGTGGGAGCGGAGGCTCGCCGTGTCGGAGGCCCGGGGAGAGAACGCCACCCACCGCCTGGGACGGATCCACGGGGAGCGGCAGGAGGCCATCGAACTCAGGGACCGCGCCCTCCAGGACCGCGAGGGGATCGTGGCCGAGGAGGCGGGGGTGGCGGGCGCCCTCGAGCGCCTCGCCGGGGAACTCGCGGAGACCCGGGCGCGGGCGGATCGGGCCCGGGAGGCGCTCTCGCGGGTCCGCGAGGAACTCGAACGCGCCGAGGCGCGGGAGCGGGAGATCGCCCGGAGGGAGGCCCAGCTCGCCGGTGACGCCGAAGCCGCCGACGCCCAGCTCCGCGAAATGGAGGAACGGGGCCGCCTCTTCGACGAGGAAGAGGCCACCGCCCGATCCGACCTGGCCGAGCTCGACGACCAGGGCGACCTCTTCTCGGACCACGTCCTCTCCCTCGCCACCCGGGCCGAGGAGGCCGCGGCCCGGGTCCAGGAGGCCCGGGGAGCCCTCGAGGGGCTCCGCGCCGCCGTCGACCGGGCTCGCCAGGAGGAGATCGCGGCCCAGGAGGCCCGGGCCTCGGTGGCAGGGCGCCTCGCCGCCCTCGAGCGAATGGAGGCGGACCGCGAAGGGATGGACCCGGTAGTCCGGGCCCTCCTGGCCGCAGGCCTGAACGGGGTCCACGGGGTTCTGGCCGACTTCGTGGAGGCTTCCGCCGAGGTGGCCGGGGCGGTGGAGCGGACCCTCGGCCCCCTGGCCCGGGGCGTGGTAGTCCGGGACAGGGCCGCCGCCCGTGCGGTGGCCGGGTGGTTCCGGGAGGGGTGGAAAAAGGGGGGCGGCCTCCTCCTCCTCCCCCTCGATGCCCTCCCTGCCGAGAGCGGGGGAAAGCGGGGCGCATCCGCAGGCGGAAGAAAGGCGCTCCTCGAGCGGGTCCGTGCCCACGGCGCCGGCGCCCCCTGGGTCCGGATTCTCCTGGCCGGCGCTTCCATCGACGGGGGCGGGGACGGAGACGGAGAAGGAGAAGGAGACGGGGACGAGCAAGCGAACCTGTCCGAGGGGATCCTCGTGGATGCCCAGGGCGTCTACCGGGTCGGTAACCCCATGGGCGCCACCGGGATTCTCGAGCGGAAGGAGCAGCTCCGCGCCCTTCGCACCGAGGCCCACCGCACCGCCGACACGGCCGACCGGGCCCGATCGGCCCGGGAGGCGGCGCAGGCCGCCCTCCGCGAAGGCGAGGAGCAGGCCGACACCCTCATGCGGACCCTCCGCGCGGCGGAGGACGCCCACCGGGAGGCCCGCTCCGAGGCCTCCGCCCGGGACGCCCACCGGGAGCGGGTCCTCCGCGTCCTGGAAGACGCCGAACGCCAGCGTGAACTGGCCCGGGCCACCGCCGAGCGCGCACGGGAGCGCGGCGCCGCCGCCCGCACCGAAGCCGCCGCCCTCGCCGGCGAACGAGACCGGCTCGCGGCCGAGCGCACCGCTGCCGCCGGCCTCGTCCAGGAGGCCCAGGAAGGGTGGGAGGCCGCCCGCTCCGAGGCTTCCCGCGTCGAGGTCGAGGAGGCCCGCCTCCAGGCCCAGCGCACCCGCCTCGCGGAGCGCCTCGGCGACCTGGACCGCACCGCCGAGCGCTCCCGGCTCCGCCTCGAATCCCTCGAACGGGAGGAGACCGAGGCGCAGAGCCAGGTGGAGGAGTCCGCCCGCCTCCGCCGCGACGGCGAGGAGGCTACCCGCATCCTCTTCGACCGCCGCGACACGGCCGCCGCCGAAGTCGAGCGCCACGCCGCCGCCTGGGCCACCCTCGACGAGACCCTCACCACTGCCGAGCGCGCCGTCCGCGACGCCCGCGACGCCGAGCGCGCTGCCGCCGACCACCGCCACCGTCTCGAACTCGAGGCCGGCGAGGTGGAGGGTCGCATCGGTCGCATCCAGGAACGCCTCGAGGGGGAGTGGGGCCGCACCATGGCCCGCCTCCTCGAAGAGGCCGAGCCCCTTGAGGGGACCGAGGAGGAGCTCCGCACCCGGGCCCGGGATGTGGCGGAAGCCCTCGACCGCCTGGGCCCCGTGAACCAGCTCGCGGTGGAGGAGCACGAGGAGGAGAGCGCCCGGCTCACCTTCCTCCGAGAGCAGCACGGCGATCTCGTGAAGGCCCGAAACGACCTGAAGGCCGCGATCCGCGAGATCAACCAGACCGCCACTCGCCTCTTCAGCGAGACCTTCGAGGAGATCCGCGAGCACTTCCGGGCCACCTTCCAGCGCCTCTTCCAGGGGGGCGAAT
>JBJHCE010000157.1:0-6936 GCA_050485865.1 Gemmatimonadales bacterium
CCTCCACCCTACGCGAGGGAAGCTCGACGAACGCCGTGCCGTCGCCCGAGAGCCCGAACCACCCCACTTCGCCCGAGGCGAAGACCGGCCCCAGGAGGTCCACCGGGAGCCGGAGGGTCTCGGAGCCCCCGGTGTCGAGGTCGAAGCGCTCGAGCTTGTGCCCGGCGGCATCGAGGACCAGGAGCGCCCCCTCCGGGCTCCACGCCGCGGCCAGGGGGTTTGCAAGCTCCCCCGGCCCCTCCCCGCGACCGGCCACCGGATCGAGCCAGCGTCCGTCACCCCCGAGAAGCCACACGTCTCCACTCTGGAAGTCGGGAATGGCCAGGGTCCCCCCGGGCCCCACCCGGGCCGAGGTGGGAAGGGTGAGCCCCGCCCCGTCGTCTTCAACCCCCCCCGCCCGCCAGAGCTCGGAAACGCTCCACCGCTCCGCCTCCGCCACCTCCGCCCCCGGGATCCGTACCGCCGTGGGCCCGAGGGGCGCCTCGATCTCGCAGAGCGCGCCCTCCTCCTCCTCCTCCCCCATCTCCTCCGCGCCCGCGCACCCGGCAAGCGCCGCCAGCACGACCCCGGTCGCGACCCCGACGCTGACTCCGCCTCTGACTCCGACCCTGACCCCGAACCTGACCCCGACCCCGCGCCTCACCCTTCCGTCTCCTCCCCCACCCCTTCCACACGACCCGGCACCCGCACCCGGAACCGCGCCCCCCTGACCCCGTCGGTGCGGTTCGAGGCCTCGATCGTGCCGCCGAGCTCGGCCACGATCCGCGCGGTGAGGGCGAGGCCGAGCCCCACCCCCTCCGCTCCGCCGGTCACAGTCCGTCCCCCCAGAAACGCGGTCGGGTGAACCCTTGAAGCGACTCTGAATCGAACTCCATTGACGTGGGTCCGAGGCCTGGAATCACGAGTTCCGGCAGCAACAGCCCTGCCGCGACGATCGATAGCAGCCCGAGCCCAACTGCCATGGCGAGCGTAGGACCGTCGCGCCGCACCCGCGAGCCGCTGATCCGCAACCAAGTCGCGACCACGATGACGAACCCGAGATGGGAAAGAGGCATCACCAGAACCCCACTGACGAGGCTATGGACCGCCGCCGCGACCGAACTCATCGTCACCGCCACGAACCAGGGCCGTCTAGCCATGCGGACGCTCCCGGACCGCCAGAGGCTCACCGCAGACCGTGCTCCCCACAGCAAGACGATCGTGACCGCGAGTGCCCCGAGTGCTCCCCATTCTGCCAACAGCTGCAAAGGGGCACTATGAGGGTGCCCAAAGCGGACACCTTCCCAGCCGAAGCTCTGTGGGCCGCGGCCAAGGAGGGGAGATTCCACGAACATTTCAATCGAACGCGACCATGCGGGGACACGCCCCGTAGTGGTCAGGCCCTTGTCGGTTACCGCCCTGAAGACTTCCGGGGGAGAGAGAACGCGGAAGAGGAGGAGGTACAGTGCCCATCCTGCCGCGGCCAGCCCCGCCTGGAAGACCGCGAACCGGCGTCCCTCGCTGCCGAGAAGGACGGCGACAACCGTGCCCCCAGTGAAGAGCCCGAGAAGGGACCCGCGACCCATCGATAGCCAGAGTTGACTCCAGGACACCACCAACAGTCCCCAACAGATCAAGCGCACGCTCCGCGGTGCCCGAAGCCGAAGACAAAGAAGGCTCGCGACCGGAAGCATCCAGCTCTGAAACTGGTTCAAGAACCGGGGATTGCTGAAATGTGTGAACCCCGCGGAGACGGGATTGAAGGCCCCCGGGTCAAATGTGGTTCCGAGGAAGTGGGGCTGTGCCCAGAACACCAAGAGATCGGCTGTCCAGATCAGTTGAGCGGTCACGAGGAACAGTCCCAGCCCCTTGAGTGCGCCGGGCCGAATGGCCGCCACCCTTGGGGCGAGCAGGATCAGGCCCGACCAGAGCAGCACCTCCTTCATGGCAAGAGCGGGGTAAGAGCTCACTGCTGCGGAGACCCCACCCACCATCAACAGCCCTGCACACACCCAGTTCCAGCGTGCAGGCGCCCGCACTTGCCTGACGAGGAGGAGCCCCAGGACCACCACCCCAACTTCGAACACCCGTGCACCGTCGTAACTGCTCAGAAGACCCGGAAGCCCGTTCTGCAGAGCGGCCAGTACGAGCGCGAGCATAAGCGCGCCAAGCAGGATGGGCCTCCGGATCGCCGTCATGCAGCTCGCCGCCCGAACATCCTAGCCACAACTCCTTGCACCTGAAGGTGCGTCACGAACGATGCGGCACCTACGTCCCTTGAGTGGGACGGACCGCAGGCGAACCCGACACGCCTGGCCGGTTCGTCCTCCATCGCCCGGCGGCTCCCCCGAGCGCTCGGCTGGGATCCGTTCATGAGCCGGACCCGGAAATCCCCGGAGGTGGTTCAGAACGCCCCACCCCCGGCAGCCGCACCCGGAAGCACGCCCCCGTGACCCCGTCGGTGCGGTTCGAGGCCTCGAGGGTCCCGCCGAGCTCGGCCACGATCCGCGCCGTCAGCGCCAGCCCGAGCCCCACCCCCTCGCCCGGTTCCCGGGTCGTGTAGAAGGGGTCGAAGAGGCGGTCCGCGTGCTCCGGGTCGATGCCGGGGCCCGTGTCCGTGACCTCCAGGAGCAGCTCGACCGCCCCCTCGGGAGGCTCGGTTCCGGGAAGGGGCCCACCCTCGGCCCGGAGGAGCGAGGCCAACCGCCGGCGGTGGGCCCAGGAGGCTGCGGGGGGGTCGCCCTCGCGCCGGGGAGCCAGGGGGCGGGGGGTGGCGGCAACCCGGGCAAGGGAGAGCGCCACCTCGCCGGGTCTCTCGCTGCCCCGCGCGGCCTGGGCGGCGTTCCTCAGGAGGTTCGCCACGATCCGCTCGAAGTGCTGGGGATGCGCACGGACCGCCGGAGCGTCGGGATCGATCCCGGCGGTGAACTTGACATTGTCAAGGTGGCCGTCCCGGGTGAGGTCCGCGGTCACCGCCTCCACCACGCGGTGGAAGTCGGAGAAGGGGGCGGGAGGGGTGGGCGGGCTCGCCGACTGGGCTGCAAGTGCCGCATCGCCTGCCGGAGCATCGGCAAAGGCCAGGATCGCCCGGACAATGTCATCGATCCGGGAGACCTCGTGGCGAAGGTCGCCCACGAGCCCCTCCACCGGGCGGCCCCGGTCGAGGCGCCCCTCGAGCACGTCGAGGTACGCACGGAGGGCGCCCAAGGGGTTTCCGATCTCGTGGGCCACCCCGGCGGCCAGGGTCCCCACCGAGGCAAGGCGCGCGGCGCGCACGAGCTCGTCGGAGGTCTCCGAGAGGGCGCGGTTGGTGATCTCGAGCGAGGCCACGTTCTCGGCCAGCCGCTCCTGCTCGTCAATGAGCTTCGAGGCCAGGGTGTTCACCGAGGCCACGATCCGGTCGAGCTCTGCCGAGGGTGCCTCCGGGATCCGGTGGTCCGCATCGCCCGAAGCGATACGCTCGGCGTGGTGCACGATGTCGTCTACCGGGTCGAGCACGCTTCTCCGGAGGAGCCCCCGGAGGAAGACCCAGAGGATCACGAGGTCCGCGAGCACGATGAGCGCCACCGGCAGAAGCGCCGCCCCCGGCGACGGCGCCAGCGGCAGGATCACCGCCACCGCCCCGATCGCCACCAGGATCGCCGCCAGAAACAGCAGCGCGATGGAGGCGAGGAGGTGGGTGCGGATGGAGGGGGTGGGGGAGGGCATCACGAGCGGTGGGCCGACGGAGAAAGGGCGCGCCCCCTCGTGTTCACGACGGGGAAGACCCGGCGGCGCGGATGCGCGCTGAAAAGAAGGGGGAGGGGGCGTGGGGGCTAGAGGGGGCGCGAGTCAGCGGGAGCAGGTTACGACGCCCTGGGTGGTGGCGGGTCCCCCGTTTGCCGGAGACGCGGTGCCTACGTAAATCCCGCATTCGACGGAGGGAAATCCGCTATGGCTGGCGACGGCGGCCCATCCGGTGAGTGTAACTTCGGTGATGTCGATACTCACACCACGAGAAGCCTCAAAGTTCAGCACGCCAAGATCGTCGGAAAACCCGTTGCCTCCTTGGCTGTAGATCTCTTGCACGGCCTGCAGGTTTCGAAGATCGGCTTGCGTTGTGGCGCGGAAGGCGTCGTAGCGGGTGTTCATGAACCTGGGCACTGCGATCGTTGCCAGGATACCGACAACGACAATTACGACGAGGAGTTCGATGAGCGTCACTCCTCGCCTTTTCATCATGCGCTCCATGTTGTCGGCCTCCCTTGACGATCGTCGTTTTGCCAGCAGTGGGAACGAGAATCGCGGCCGCAGGGATGTCTTCCTGCGGCCGCGATTCTCTCAGCGGCGCTGGCAGCCCGCGCTAGGGGGCGTCAGGAGCCAGTTCCGGTTCCGGTGCATGCGATCTCCCCGCTGACAGCGGTGGCCGGTGCAGACCCACGGTGGGTGGCAGGGTCGCCCACGAACACGTAGCACGTGGTACCGGTCAGCCCGGTGTGGGTTGCGTTGGCTCCCCAGCCCGTCCCGCTCGCCGACGTGATCGTGACGGTCACCGCATTGCTCGGTCCGAACAGGTTCGCGCCGATGACCGCCGCCTGGTCACCGTAGGTGTAGATCGGGGTGGTCTCGGGGTCCGCGTAGTACTGTTCCTGCACCGTCTGCAGGTTCCGGAGGTCGGACTGCATCGTCGACAGGAACGCCCGCTCACGCGTCTGGCTGAACCGCGGAATCGCGATCGCGGCCAGGATGCCGATGATCACGACCACGATCAGCAGCTCGATGAGAGTGAAACCCTTCTTGTTCATGTTGATCTCCCGCACGGGGGGTTGAGTTGCGGGCGACCAAGCGCCCGTTCATGACCGCCGCCCCATAGGTGCACCGGGCATGCCACCCCTGCCCCACCACACGCAACTCTCGTTTTCACAAGGGATTATATGTTTACTTCCCAGGGGGCGCAACGTTCCGTTACACCCACCCCTGTGGAATTCTGCAAGCAGTTCGCACGATGGCCACCGCGGCTCACCCCTCTCCCCAAAGCACCCGCATCGCCTCGTCGTACGGACTGAGCTCCGGCACCCCGCCCTCGCTGAGCGCCGCCCACACCCAGGCCTCCCGCTCCGGGTAGCGCGCGAGGAGCCTGCGGTTGTGGTCGGGCCCCAGGTCCCGGGCAAGCACCGGCGCGTCCGGGCCGAGCCCGGGAAGCCCGCCCCGCCACCAGGTCCCCGCAGGGTCGTGCACCCCGAAGCGGTCGGACTGGAGCTCACGCAGGCACCCGGGCGAGGGGGAGGTCGCCGGATCCAGCCGCACCCGGACCCCGGGGGCGACCTCGGTGCGGTGGGGGTAGTCGAAGGCGCGGCGGTCGAGGTCAAGGCCGGCGGGGGGTGGGCGGCCCTGGGCCAGGGCCTCCAGGTGGTCGAAGACGAGGCAGGCGGGGTTCTGGCGGATCGCCGTCTCGACGGCGACCGGGTCCATGCCGGCCTCGAGGAGGCGGCCGATGAGCCGCCCCTCGAAGGGACCGTGGAGGAAGACCAGCGCGTTCGGGGGGAGGGCGTCGAAGGCGATCTCGGGTGCGGGCTCGCCCTCCCCGCCCCACGAGATCACCCGCTGCGGCGCCAGGAAGGCGCCGGCCGCGAGGGCGGCGAGGACGACACCGGTCCCCACCCCCCTGGGCGAGAGGCGACTCCCCTGGGCGCGGGAGCGGGGGGTGAGTTCCCGGGGCAGGCGGGAGAGGAGGGCGACCACGGCCACACCTGAGAGCCCCACCCACGCGGGCACGAAGTCCGTGAGCATGCGGGGGCCCATGAAGTAGCCGTGGTGCCAGTAGAAGAAGTGGAGCCCCACCGGGAGGAGCGCCCAGAGGAGGAGGATCCGCTCTCCGGCCGGGAGAGGGGAGCTGCGGCGGCGCAGGAGGAGATGGAGGCCCACGAGGGCCACGAGGGGAAGGGGCACCTCGAGGAGGTTCAGGTTGAGGGCGGAGAGCTCGGCCGAGGTGTAGGCGAGTGCCTCCACCGGGCCGTAGGTGTTTCCGTACGGATCCACGTGGAAGCCCAGGGCGTGGGCCTCCCCCCAGGCCCGGTCGTAGCCGAAGGTGAGGGGGCTTCCGAACGCCCAACGGTTGTAGCCCAGGTGGAGAAGGAAAAGGGGGAGCCCCCCGAGAGTCGCGGCCCCCCACCGCTCGACGAGGGCCGGGAGGTCGAAGGGCTCTGTATTGGTGTTACGGTACACCCACACACCCAGGGCTACCGTGACCATGACCGCCACCGCCGAGAGGGGGCGGATCGTGGCCATGGCCGAGACTGCGGCCCCCGTCGCGGCGGCCCACCCGAGGAGGGTGGCGCGGGTCGCGGCATCGCGGCTCCTGAGGGCGAGCCACACGGCCAGGGTGCCGAAGAAGGCCGCCGAGGCGTGGTTCATGTAGGCGGCGCCGTGGGCCACGAGCATGGGGCTCAGCCCCGCCAGGAGCCCGAGCCCCCGGGCAAGTGCCTTCCGCTCCGGGGGGAGGAGGCGCTCGAGGGCGAGCACCGAGAACGCGGCGGTCCCGCCCACGAGCACCGGCCCCACGAGCCAGGGGACCCCAAGCGCGATCCCCGCCGCCAGGAGCACCGCATGCCCCGGCGGATACTGGCTGAACCACCCGGCCTCGGTGAGGACCATGTTCTGCACGTGGAAGAAGGCCAGGGGGAGGTCCGCGGGGCCCCCCGCCATTCCCGCCGCCAGGTACCGGGCATGAATGAGCTGGGCCAGCGCGTCGATCAGGTTGGGCCGCCCCCCAAACACCCCCACCGACGTCAATGCCGTGGCCGTGAAGGCCGCAAGCCCCGCCGCGAGGGCAAACCCTCCGCCCGGGGGGCGGAGGAGGACCCGCCCCACCCGGGCGCCCACCCGCTCCGGTGCATCTCCCGAAAGAAAGAGCCCCAGGAGGAGTCCTCCGGCCAGGACGAGGGCGAAGGCGCTCCAGAGGAGGGAGAGCTGTACGGA
>JBJHCE010000158.1:0-6900 GCA_050485865.1 Gemmatimonadales bacterium
CCGTGGCACGTCCCTCCGCCCGGGGCCATATTCCGCCGAGCACCCCGCCCCGCCGCATCCCCCGACCCGGAGGCCCCTGCCGTGCCCGACCCCTCCGTCCCGAACGACCGCCCCGTCCTTCCGGTTCTCATCGAGGTCCCCAAGGGGAGCCGGAACAAGTACGAGTTCGACAAGGAGCGCGGGAAGATCCGCTTCGACCGCCTCCTCTTCTCGCCGGTGCACTACCCCACCGACTACGGTTACATCGAGGACACCCTCGCCCTCGACGGCGACGCACTGGACGCCCTCGTCCTCGTGTGGGAGCCCACCTTTCCCGGGTGTCTCATCGAGGCGGCGCCGGTGGGGCTCTTCCGCATGTCCGACGAGAAGGGCCCCGACGAGAAGATCCTCTGCGTGCCGATCCACGACCCCCACTGGAGCGGGGTGCGCACCCTCGACGACGTGCCGGCGCACCTCCTCCGCGAGATCGAGCACTTCTTCTCGATCTACAAGGACCTGGAGGAGAAGGAGGTGAAGGTGGAGGGGTGGGAGCCGCTGGACTCGGCCCTCGAGGTGATTCGCGATGCGCAGGAGCGGTACGTTGGGGCGTGAGGTGGCTCCGCCCGCGCCGCATCCCCGGGTCGCCTCCCTCCTCCCGAGCGCCACCGAGATCGTCTGCGCGCTGGGGCTTGGGGACGCCCTCGTGCTCCGCTCCCACGCCTGCGACCACCCGCCCGGAATCGACGCGCTCCCCTTCGCCACCGAGCCGCGCCACGCCCCCCCGGGCACGAGCGGGGGCATCGATCGGGAGCTGAGGGAGCTCCTCGAGGAAGGTCTCGGGGTCTTCCGGGTGGATGCGGACCGGCTCAGGGCCGCGGCACCGGAAGTCATCCTCACCCAGGACCAGTGCGCGGTCTGCGCGGTGCCCCTCGCGGCCATCGAGGAGGCGGCGTGCGCCCTCCTGGACCCCCCGCCCCGGATCGTCTCTCTCGCCCCCACCACCCTGGCGGAGGTCATGGCATCGGTGGAGGTGGTGGCCGACGCCCTCGGCGTGCCCGAGCGGGGGCGTCTCCTCCGGGAGGAGATGGAGCGGGGGATGCGCACCGTGGCCGAAGGCGCCGCGGGGCGGGCCGGCGGGGACCCCGCGGCCGGGGGGCGGGCGCGCCCCCGGGTCCTCACGATCGAGTGGTTCGACCCCGTCATGCCGGCGGGCAACTGGGTCCCCGAGCTGGTGGAGCTGGCCGGCGGAGAGAACCTGCTGGGCGAGGCCGGCGCCCACTCCCCGGTCACGCCCTGGGCGGCCATGGCCCGGACCGACCCGGACGTGATCGTCCTGGTGCCGTGCGGCTTCGGCGTCGAGCGGGCGCTCGAGGAGGTCGGGGTGCTCCAGGCCCTTCCGGGGTGGGGCGAGCTCCGGGCAGTGCAGGAGGGGCGGGTGGCGGTGGCCGACGGGAACCGGTTCTTCAACCGCCCCGGGCCGCGCCTCGTGGCGTCGGCGGAGATTCTCGCGGAAATCTTCCGGGCGGTCCGGTCGGACGGCGGGCTCCAAGGCCGGTGGTCCGGCGACGGATGGGTGTGGGCCCACGCGGTGGGGATACAAGAACGTTGACACCGGGCGGCCGCCGGGTGAAAGGTAGCGTGGCTGCGCCGTTCGGCAGCGGTCGCCTCGCCCCGGCCACGTGGGGCTCCCTCCGCCAGGAGGTCGACATGGAACGACGGGCCTCGCCGTCCGGTGCGCGCCCCTTCCGTCCGCACCTCGCGTTTCGCCCCCCGGTCGTGGGGGTCGGGGTGGCGGCCTTCCTGGCCGCATTCCTCGCGGCCGGGGGGACGACCCTGCTCGGGGAACGGGGGGCGGATGCGGTCGAGCCCCGGGGGGCCGGCGCGCTGGAGCGCATCCACGTACACGACATCCTCGCCCCGGCGGGGATCCTGGCGGACGGGGTCCTCACCCTGGAGCTCGAGGTCCGGAGCGGGCTCTGGTACCCGGAGGGAGAGGACGGACCGGGCGTGCCGGTGCATGCCTTCGGCGAGGAGGGCGGGCCCCTCCTCGTGCCGGGGCCCCTCGTGCGGGTGCCGGTGGGAACGGAGGTGCGGGTGCGGGTGCGGAGCGCCCTTGCGGCCGACACGCTGGAGCTCTTCGGGTTCGGGGCCGAACGGGGGGTCGGTGACGAACCCGATGCCCGGCTCGCGCCCGGCGAGGAGGAGCGCTTCGTGTTCACGGCGCGGGACCCGGGGACGTACTACTACGGGGGGCGCACCTCGGAGTGGTCCTTCTTCGACCGGTTCGAGGAGGACAGCCAGCTCGGGGGGGTGATCGTGGTGGATCCTCCGGACGCGGTGCCGGATCCGGCGGAGCGGATCTACCTGATTTCGTGGTGGTTCACGGAGGACGAGGCGCTGGTGAGTGCAGCGGGATTCGACGCAGGAACCATGACCATGAACGGGCGGAGCTGGCCCCACACGGAGCGGCTCCACGCCACGGTGGGTGACACGCTCCGGTGGCGGGTGGTGAACCTCACCGAGGCACCCCACCCGATGCACCTGCACGGGTTCTACTTCCAGGTGGAGGCCCACGGCGACGGGCAGCTCGACACCCTCTACGCTCCGGACGCGCGGAGAATGGCGGTGACGGAGGGGGTCCTCCCCGGGCACACGGTGGCGCTCCACTGGGTGCCGGAACGACCGGGGAACTGGCTCTTCCACTGCCACTTCGCCTTTCACATCTCGCCGGAGCTCCGCCTCGGCGACTGGTGGGGTTCCGGGACCCGCCCCGTGCACGACCACGGGGGTCCCGACGGCCCCGAGCACCACGAGATGGCCGGGCTCATCGTGGGGGTCGAGGTAGCCCCGCGCCCGGGAGAGCCCTGGGAGGAGGACCCTCCCGGGAACCCGCGCCGGATCACGCTGGGGGTGCACTCCATCCCCGAGCGGTGGGGGCCCGCATGGGGGTATGCCTACAGCCTGGACGGAGGGGAGCCGAGCATTCCGGGGCCCCTCATCCTCCTCGAGCGGGACCGGCCGGTGGCGGTGACCCTCGAGAACCACTCGCGGGAGCCGGCGGCCGCGCACTGGCACGGGATCGAACTCGAAAGCTTCCCCGACGGGGTCCCGGGGTGGAGCGGGCGGCCCGGGCGGATCCTCGAGCCTGTGCCCCGGGGTGAGCGCCTCGAGATCCACTTCACCCCGCCCCGATCCGGGACCTTCATGGTCCACTCGCACTTCAACGAGATGGCCCAGCTCGAGGGAGGGCTCTACGCCCCCATCGTCGTCGTGGACCGCCTGGAGGACTTCGACCCCGCCACCGATCACCTCTGGGTCCTGGGCGTGGGGGGGCCGGGGTTCCGGAGCGCGCCCCTCCTTCTGAACGGAGTGGAGGGAGGGCCTCCGCCCCCGATGACGCCCGGGGTACCGAACCGGATCCGGATCGTTCAGATCACCGCCGAGCACGGGGTGCGGGTCCGGGTGCACCGGGGGGGAGAGACGGCCCGGTGGACCCCGGTGGCCAGGGACGGTGCGGACCTCCCTCCCGGGCAGGCGGCGGAGCGCCCCGCCGAGGTCACGCTCTTTCCGGGCGAGATCCTGGACGTCCTCTTCACCCCCGGTCCCCGGGGGGGCGACCAGCTCGAGCTGGAGCTTCTCCCGGTGGAACGGGTGACGGAGGTGGCGATCCCGCTTCGGCGGTGAGGGAGGTGGGCGCGGTGCGCGTGGACTGAGCGGGGGTTTCGCAGGAGTGGGGCGGCGCCTAGCATGACGAGATCCGGTCCCCCCTCAGTCCACCTCGAACCCCCGACCCTCCGATGCCCGGATTCCGATCTCCCTTCGCCGCGGGGTTTCTGCCCCTCGCCGCCGGCCTCCTCTTCCTCATCCCCTCGGGGGCCGGGACCGTCGAAGCGGAGCAGGCCGACCTGATCCTCCGCGGCGGCCGCGTCCTGGACGGCGCCGGAAACCCGTGGGTCCGGGCCGACGTGGCGATCCAGGGGGACCGGATCGTTGCGGTGGGGCGCCTCGACGGGTGGACCGCGACGGAAGAGCTCGACGTGTCGGGGTTCTACGTGGCTCCGGGCTTCATCGACGTGCACTCCCATGCCGCAGGCGGACTCGCCGACCCGGAGCGGAGCGCCGCGCTGCCGCAGCTCTACCAGGGGATCACCACCGTGGTCCTGAACCCCGATGGCGGGGGAGACGTGGACCTGGTGGAGCAGCGGGCGGAGCTCCTCGCCGATGGCCTCGGGGTGAACGCCGCCCTCCTCATCGGCCACGGCTCGGTGCGCGGTGCGGTGATCGGCATGGAGGACCGGGCCGCAACCCCCGCCGAGCTCGACCGGATGCGGGAGCTCGTGCGGCGCGCCATGCGGGAGGGGGCGTTCGGCATGTCGTCGGGGCCCTTCTACGCGCCGGGGAGCTTCGCCCCCACCGAGGAACTGGTGGAGCTTTCGAAGGTGGCCGCCGAGTACGGGGGGATCTACACGAGCCACATCCGCGACGAGTCGGACTACTCGATCGGGCTCGTGGCCGCGGTGGACGAGGTGATCACGGTGGCCCGGGAGGCGGGGGTCCGCTCCATCGTGACCCACGTGAAGGCCCTCGGCCCCCGGGTCTGGGGGTACTCCACCGCCGTCGTCCGCCGCATCGAGCGGGCCCGGGAGGAGGGGCTCGAGCTCTTCGCGGACCAGTACGCCTACACCGCCTCGGCCACCGGGCTCTCCGCCGCCCTCGTGCCCCGATGGGCGCAGGAGGGGGGGACGGCCCGGATGCGGGAGCGCTTCGTGGATCCGGAGCTCCGCCCCCGGATCGTGGAGGAGATGTGGGAGAACCTGGACCGGCGCGGGGGGGCGGACCGGATCCAGTTCCGCTCGCACCGGCAGGACCCTTCCATCGAGGGGCGCACCCTGGAGGAGGTGGCCCGGGAGCGAGGCATGGACGCGGTGGAGACGGCGATCGCGCTTCTCACGGAGGGGGGACCGGGAATCGTCTCCTTCAACATGGACGACCGGGACCTGGCGGAGTTCATGCGCCAGCCCTGGACCATGGCCTCGTCCGACGGGGAGTTCCCGGTCTGGGGCGAGGGGGTGCCCCACCCCCGGGCGTACGGCGCCTTTGCCCGGCGGATCCGGACGTACGTGCTGGAGGAGGGGGTCCTCACCCTGGAGGACGCGGTCCGGGGAATGACCTCGCTCCCCGCCCTCGCGCACCGGATGGAGGACCGGGGGCGCATCGTACCCGGGGCGATCGCGGATGTGGCGGTTTTCGACCTGGAGCAGGTCCGGGACCGGGCCACCTTCACCGACCCCCACCAGTACTCGGAAGGGATGATCCACGTCTTCGTGAACGGGGTGGCGGCCCTCAGGAACGGTGAACCCACCGGCGAACGTGCCGGCCGGGTCCTCCGGATGGGCGAGGGGGGGATGCACTGATGCACGCCTGCAATTGCCAGCTTCGCCACGAGCCCCGCCGCGTGGTCCTCACCGGGGGCCCGGGCGCGGGGAAGACCGCGATCCTCGAGCTCATCCGCATGGCCTTCTGCCGCCACGTGCGCATCCTTCCCGAGGCGGCGGGGGTGGTCTTCGGGGGCGGGTTCCCGAGGAGCCGGGAGCCGGTGCAGCTCCGTTCCGTGCAGCGGGCGATCTACCACGTTCAGCACGAGCTCGAGGCATCCGTCGAGGGCGAGAACCTGGCGGTGGTCCTCTGCGACCGCGGCACGATTGACGGGCTCGCCTACTGGCCCGGGCCCACCGACTACTGGACCGAGGTAGGGAGCACCCCCGAGGCCGAGTTCGCCCGCTACGACGCGGTGATCCACCTGAGGACGCCCACCGTGGACGGCGGGTACAACCACCGGAACCCCCTGCGGATCGAGTCCGCCGACGAGGCGCGGGTGATCGACGCCCGGATCGCGGAAACCTGGTCCGGCCACCCGGTCCGCCACGAGGTGGAGGCCATGGACGACTTCCTGGCGAAGGCCCGCACGGCCATGGGGATCCTGCGAAAGATCGTCCCCGGGTGCTGCCCGTCGTCGGGGACACTCACGGACTGACGAACCACAGGGAGGCCGGCGTTGACCAGAAGCGCGACTCTGACAGGCGGAGTTCCTCCGGGAGGGCGGAGGCCGGCCGCCCCGGTTGCCTCGATCCTGCTCGCCCTGCCCCTGGTCACCATGGGCTGCGGGAAGGAGGACCCTGCAGGGGAAGGTGCCCGGTCTCCCGAGGAGGCCGTGGTTTTCGACGTCGTGTCACCTCCGGTGTTCGCCATTGGAGTGGTGGAGGGCCGGCCGGAAGAGCAGTTCCAGTCCATCCAAGCGCTCGGCGTCTGGGGGGACTCCCTCGTCGGCGTGTTCGACAGCGGCGCCCGGGAAGTGCGCTACTTCAACCTGGGAGGCGACTTCCTTGGCAGGTCCGGCGGAAGGGGGCAGGGGCCCGGCGAGCTCATGTTTCCGCTCTGGTCGTGGGTCGAGACCGACGGTCGCATCGGCGTGTTCGACCAGAATCGGCACCGGGTCGTGGTCCTCGGGCCGTCGAGGACGCACGAGGACCTGCCCGTACCGATCGGAGCTGAGGTGCTTCCGGAGCCGGAACCCGGCACACCGCCGGATGTCATCTGGCCGCGGTCCCGCCTCGGGGATTCATGGCTGGTCAGCCTTGGGGAGCTACGCTTCCCCGCTCCACCCGGCGAGACTATCGAGCCTCGAGAGTCCTTCGTGGTGGTGCGTGACGGGGAGGTTCAGGCGTCGGCCGGAATCGACCTGTACTCGGTCGTCTGGTACACCACCAGGGCGGGAGACATGATCAGGATGCCCCTGGACCTCGTACCGGCCAATGTGGCCTCCGCGAACCGTGGCACGGTCGCGGTTCTGGATCCCCGGAACGCACGCATCCTGACCATCGACCATGGCCTCGAATGGCGCGAAATTCCTCTCGCCCGGCG
>JBJHCE010000159.1:0-6867 GCA_050485865.1 Gemmatimonadales bacterium
GCTCTTCCCGGCCCTGGGCGCCGGAGCGGGGGGATGGGGGCCTCCCACGGTGCATTCGAAGCGGTCGGAGGCCGGCTACCGGGAGCGGCTCGAAATCCTGGCGACGCACCTCCCCGATGCGGAGGCGCTGGCCCGGGAAGCCCTCGGACGCTACCGGAGGAAGGACGTGGCCAGGGATGACGTGCTCGATGCCCTCGCGGCGGCGATCACGGCGGACCTCGGCCGGAGCGGTCTCTCGACGGTCCCCACCGACCCTGAGCTCGACGACGAGGGCCTCCCCATGGAGATGGTCTACGCCGAGCCTCGCGAGGCCCGCACGATCCCCGCGGTGGCCACCACCTGACCCGCGTGCCGCTGGGCGTGGTCGGCGGCATGGCCGAGAAGGCCGAGGACGTTGCTCTCGAGCCGCTTCCTCCCGACGTGCCGGACCTCGAGGAGGCGGTCGGGGTCCGTGGCGCGTAGCTGGTCCAGCGCGGCGGAAACCGCGGCGCGGAGGTTTCCGAGAAGCACCTCGGCCCCGGCAGGGGGCGCCCCCGGTTCGGCCTCCGTCCGAAGGTAGTCGAGCTGCTCTTCGGTGAGGGACTCACCCCGGGCGTAGGTGAGAAGCCGGTCCGTGACCCCGGGAATGTGCCGAAGATGAAACCCCACCGAGGCCACGCCCCCGGGGCGCCTCCAGAGTTCGTCGGGGGTCAGCTCCGACGCGGCGCCCTCCACGTCGTCCACGGTCTGGACGAGGGCATGGGCCACCGGCATCAGGAGTGGAGGGATCCCTTCGATGGGCCCCCGGAGCCAGGCGTCGGGCATGGGCGGGCTTCGCGGTGCGGGGAGCGTGGGCAGGGCGTGGCTCGAGACCCCACGGTGGCACGCGGCGCCCGCGTTGTCCAACCGGCCCGGTTGCATCCCGTGAGAGGATCTCTTGATTAATCGCTTCGCAAGGGGGGAATGGCAGCTTCGTCTCGGAGTTCGGGAACACGGACCAACCAGCTACGAGGAGAGCACGATGCGAGGAGAAGCGGAGGGTCGGGTCGGCCGACGCGAGGCGGTGCGGTGGATCGGGTGGGTCGTGGCGGGGCTCCTCCTGGTCCCGGGATGCGCACCGGGGGTGGAGGCACAGGAGGCCGCGCGGAACGATGGGGGCGGCTGGAGTGTCTGGGTGGGCGGGGGCGGCACCCTGTACGGGATCGAAACACGCTTCGACGAGGGAGCCATGGTGGGGGGCGGGGTCGGCTACCGGATCGCGCCGGCATTCATGGTCGAAGGGGGGCTCCGCCTCCATTCCTGCTTCGACTGCGACCGGTTCCTGGTCCTGGACGCTGGGCTTCAGGCGCACCGGGCGGGGGAGCGCTGGAGCCCGTTCGTGGGCGCGGGCGCGGGGGTGGTCTCGGATCCGGGGTTCATGGGAACGAAGGCCGGGCTTCATGTCTCGGTGGGAAGCTGGCTTCGCCTGGGAGGCTCCTGGGATGCCAGGATCGAGGCGCGTGCACGCCAGGTGGGGATCTCCTCGTCCGACGCGATGGGCGAGGCGCTCGTGGGCGTGGCCCGGCGCTTCGGAAGGTGACCCGTTGTCGGCGGGCCGCTCGCGGGGAGGGAGGGACGCCCCCGCTGGACAGCCTCCCCCCGCCCCCTCTATCATCGCGGGTCTGCACGACCCTCCGCTGCAGGCAGCCCCGGGGAGGAGATCGCCTTGTTCGTGTCCGCCATCGTGAACGCCCTGCCTTCGATCCGGCAGACCGTGGGGGTCCTCGTGCTGGCCCTCGCGGGAGGGTGCGCGCTGGCAATGCCCGCCGGCGTTCTCGCCCAGGATGGGGCGCCCGGCGGGGCTCCGGGCTCCCTCCCGCTCAAGACCGAGCTTCCCCCCCCGGCCCCGGGACCGTGCGAGGCATCGGAGATCCTTGCCCTGGTGGAACGACCCGTCACGGACGGGGCACGGGCGTCGGCGCGCACGCTCCTGAACGACGCGAACCAGGCGGCGCTCCTCGGGGACGATGCACGGGCCCGGAGCCTCCTCGGAGAGGCCGCCGCCCTTGATCCCGCGAACACCGAGGTGGCCTACCGGCTCGGTCGGCTCCTCGAGGCGGCCGGAGAGGAAGGGGCGGCCCTCCTCGAATACTGCCGGGTGATCCTCGTGGATCCCGACGGTCCCGATGCCGGGGAGTCGCGGGACCGGATCGACGCCCTCGCGGTCGTGGAGGAGGACCCGATCCCGGGAATCGCCCGGGTGGCCTTTCAACAGGGGGTGGGGGCAGCCCAGGCGCGGCGATACGACGATGCGGTCCTCCACTTCTCCCGCGCCCTGGTCGAGCTTCCGGGGTGGCCCGACGCCTACTACAACCGGGGGATCGCCCTCGAGGGGCAGGGCCGGATGAGCGCGGCCCTCGGCGACTTCGAGCGCTACCTCGAGCTCTCACCCGGTGCGCCGGACGCCGGGCGTGTCGCACGGCACGTGGCGGCCCTGGCCCCGTCCGTCCCTGCCGGCGGAGCAAGCCCGGGGACCGTGCTCCTTACCGGTCTCCTCTTCCCGGGCATGGGACACTTCGTGTCGGAACGCCCTGGCATGGGGCTCCTCGTCCTCGCGGGGGCAGGAGGTGCTGCGGCCACCGCCCTCTTCTATACCGAGGTGGACGTGCGCTGCCTTGTGCCGCCGGTGGACGGCGCCTGCCCTCCCGGGCAGGTGGACCGCCGAACCGAACGGCGCCCGCTCTTCTACCCGGGGGCGGCAGTCGCCGGGGCGATCACGGTCCTCGGGGCCGTGCACGCCTGGTCCGGGGCCCGCGGGAGCCGCGGGCGTACCTCGGTGGGGGCAGGCGGGGCGCTGGAGTTCCGCCTTGGATCGGAAGGGGGCACCCGGGGAGTCGGCGGCGTGATCTTCCTTGCTCCCCCGCCACCGTTGGGCGCGGAGCACCGGTGGACCGCCGGGCTCCGCTTCCGACTCCCCTGAGGCGCCGGGCAATGCCAGGGCGCCGCGCCCGCCGGGGGCCCATCGCCGCAGGCGCCTTCGTCCTGGGGGTGGTCGGGGGATGCGGAGGCGAGGTCGTGACGGTGGTTCCCGTCTCGTCCATAAGCATCGAGCCCGACCCGGTCCTGGTGATCGAGGGATCGGAAGTGCAGGCGGTGGCCCGGCTCCAGGGGCCGGGAGGGCAGGTGGTCTCGGGTCGGGAGGTCACCTGGAGCGTTGACGATCCGGCCATTGCGAGCATCCCGGAACAGGCCCCGAGCGCGACGGTCCGCGGGCTCGCCCCCGGCGAAACCACGCTCCGGGCACGCTCCCAGGGGGTCGAGGGAACGGCGCGCCTCCACGTCCTCCCGGGACCGACGCTTGCGCTCGTACCCGGCGCCCTTGTGCTCGCGGGAACGGAGGGCGACCCGGTGCCGGCCGAAGGAACCGCGACGGTCACGAACGCGGGCTCCGGGTCCCTTGGCGTCCTCTCGGTGACGCTCGGCGGACCCGGGGGAGGGACGGCGCCCGCCTGGCTGTCGGCTGAGCTGGATTCCCCAAACGCCCCGACGACGCTCCGCGTCCGCGCGGACATCTCCAACCTCGTCCCCGGTACCCACACGGCGCAGGTCCGGGTAGACGGTACGGAGGCCCGGAACGGTCCCGTCACCCTGCCGGTGGAGGTCGAGGTCGCGGCGCGTCCCCCGCGGATCGCCGTGGAACCGGCGGGCCTCGTGTTCGGTGCCCAGGCGGGAACCCGGGAACCTGCGTCGCAGGACGTGGCGGTCACGAACGCAGGAGGGGGAACCCTCGTGGGCATGAGTGTTGCTGTCTTGTACGTGTCGGGGCCGGGGGGATGGCTGTCGGCAACCCTGTCCAGTCCCGACGCTCCGGCCACGCTCACGATCGAGGCCCTCGCACAGGACCTCTCCCCGGGTGTATACGAAGCGGTCGTGCGGATCTCCGCCCCGGGGGCGGAGCCGGCGAGCGAGGACGTGGAGGTTCGATTCAACGTGAGCGGGGAATGACGGGAGCCGCAGGACACAGGAGTGCCGAGGGCGCGATGCTGCGTCTCCCCGCGGGAATCCTTCTCTCGGGGCTCACGCTCATGGTGCTCCTTGGAGGATGCGAGAACGTGGCGATCACCGAGGTGGATGTCGCCTCGGTGGGGGTCACCCCCTCGAACTCCGTCCTCGTTCCCGGGCAGACCGTCCAGCTCACCGCCGTGGCCCGGGATGCCGCGGGGCGAGTCCTTCCGGACCGGAGTTTTTCCTGGACCACGGCAGGGTCAGGGGTTGCGAGCGTGGACGCTTCCGGGCTCGTGCGCGCCCTTGCGGAGGGCACCGTGGAGGTTCGAGCCACATCGGCGGGCGTTTCCGGAACGGCCACGATCCGGGTAGACCCGTTACCGCGGGTGGCGTTCTCCTCCGACGATGTGACGATTTCCGGCGTTGCGGGAAATCCACCCACGGCGCCGGTTCAGGTCCAGGTGACGAACGCGGGGGGGGGAACGCTGGCCGGGCTGTCGGTCCAGGTGGACTACGGACAAGGCCCCGAGGGATGGCTCGAGGCCTCCCTTTCCGGCTCCACCGCTCCGGCAACGCTCACTCTTCGCGGGCTTCCGATGGAGCAGGCCGGGGGGCGGCTCGAGGCGCTCGTGCGCGTGGCCGCCACGTCGGCACCCGACGGAACCGGTGTGCTTCCGGTAGCCATGGAACTGGAAGATGCCATGCCGGTGGTCCGCGTAACCCCAACGGCGGTGGGGTTCGCTTCCTCGGAGGGGCAGTCCGCGCCCCCCCCGCAGGAGGTCCAGGTCACCAACGCGGGAGGAGGAACCCTCGGCGGACTGACCTTCGAGGTCACGTACCTCACCCCGGCGCCGGCGGAATGGCTCACCGGAGCATTCTCAGGCACGACCGCACCGGCGACGCTGGAGCTCAGGGCCGATCCCGAGGGGCTCTCGGTGGGTGTCCACGATGCGAGGGTAAGGGTTCGATCGACGGACGCTCCCGGCGACGGGGTCGTGGTCTCGGTGCGGTACCGGTTCGGGGATCCGCCCCCCCAGATCGAGTTCGTCCCGAACGAAGTGGAGCTTCGGACCGAGGAAGGAACGAACCCGGAGCCGGTAGAGGTCGTCGTGGAGAACGCCGGAAGCGGGGAACTCACCGGACTCACCGCTACGCTCCTCATCGGAAGCGTGGAGACCGGGTGGGTCGTTTCGGATCTCCTTGGGACCGTCGCTCCGGCGACGCTGGTCCTGGATTTTCCGACGGCGTCCCTCCTCCCCGGCACGTACGACGCCGTGGTCCGGGTCTCGGCGGACGACGCGATCAACTCGCCCCTGGATCTCCCCGTCGTCGTACGAGTGGATCCGAGACCGGTGGCGGCGGCATCTTCCCTCACCGTCAACCCCGATACGATCATCGCCGACGGGGTCGGCACCGCGCTTCTGACCGTGGTCCTTCGGGATGCCAGGAACGCCCAGATCCCGTTCGGGGGAGACCAGGTCACCTTCGAGACCACGGCAGGCACCCTGGGGGCGGTGACCGATCTCGGGGACGGGCGCTACCAGGCGGTGCTCACGGCGCCGACAGTGGTGGGCGTTGCCACCCTCACGGCGAGGCTGAGGGACGTTCCCCTCCCCGACACGGTGACCGTGACACTGGTTCCGGGGGCGGTCTCTGCGGCGGGCTCGACGTTGGAGGTGTCCCCGGACTCGATGACGACGGACGGTGCCTCCACCGTGACCGTCCAGCTCCGGGACGCCTTCGGAAACGCCCTCACATCCGGTGGGGATGACGTGTTCCTCGCCACCTCCCTGGGCACCCTCACCCCCGCCTCTGGCACGACGGGCGGGGCGGGGCAGTTCACGTCGGTGCTGACCTCGGCGACCCCCGGAACCGCCACCGTCACCGCCCACCTGGGCACCTCGGCGGCGGATCCGGTCATCGGCACGGTGGAGGTCACGGTCTCGGCCGGCGCCGCAGACCCGGCAGAGTCCACGGTGGCTGCGGACCCCCTGGCGATCACCACCGACGGCTCCTCCACCGTGACCGTCCAGCTCCGGGACGCCTTCGGAAACGCCCTCACCTCCGGTGGGGATGACGTGTTCCTCGCCACCTCCCTGGGCACGCTGACTCCCCCTTCCGGCGCCACGGACGGGGCAGGGCAGTTTACCTCGGTGCTGACCTCGACGACCCCCGGCACCGCCACCGTGACCGCCCACCTGGGCACCTCGGCGGCGGATCCGGTCATCGGCACGGTGGAGGTCGCGGTCTCGGCCGGCGCCGCCGACCCGGCAGAGTCCACGGTGGCTGCGGACCCCCTGGCGATCACCACCGACGGTTCCTCCTCCGTGACCGTCCAGCTCCGTGACGCCGCGGGGAACGCCCTCACTTCCGGTGGGGATGATGTCTTCCTCGCCACCTCCCTGGGCACGCTCACCCCCGCCTCCGGCACCTCGGGCGGGGCGGGGCAGTTCACGTCGGTGCTGACCTCGACGACCCCCGGCACCGCCACCGTGACCGCCCACCTGGGCACCTCGGCGGCGGATCCGGTCATCGGCACGGTGGAGGTCACGGTCTCGGCCGGCGCCGCAGACCCGGCAGAGTCCACGGTGGCTGCGGATCCGCTCTCCATCACGACGGACGGCTCCTCCACCGTGACCGTCCAGCTCCGCGACGCGGCGGGAAACGCCCTCACCTCCGGTGGGGATGACGTGTTCCTCGTCACCTCCTTGGGCACCCTGACTCCCCCTTCCGGCGCCACGGACGGGGCAGGGCAGTTTACCTCGGTGCTGACCTCAACGACCCCCGGCACCGCCACCGTCACCGCCCACCTGGGCACCTCGGCGGCGGATCCGGTCATCGGCACGGTGGAGGTCACGGTCTCGGCCGGCGCCGCCGACCCGGCAGAGTCCACGGTGGCGGCGG
>JBJHCE010000160.1:0-6853 GCA_050485865.1 Gemmatimonadales bacterium
TCGTCGCTCACCCACGCCAACCGCTCGTCGTTCAGCACAGGCAGTACCTGCGGATGGATCGTGTCGATCAGGACTCCGTCGCTCCCCACGATCACCCAGAACGGTGGGGGGCGGGGCGGCACCGGCCTCCCCTGGGTGGACGACCAGAGCCAGATCCGGCCAGTTTCATCGACCCTGACATCTCCGTTTCCCGCAGGCGAGAACCCGTGTTCCATCCAGACCTCTTCATCCAACACTCCGTCGGCCGAGAAGATTACGAGACGGTCGGGTCGTCTTTGATCCCTGAGGAGCACACGCCCGTCGCTCAACTCCCCGAACGCCTGAGGAATACGGAATTCGCCAGGGCCATCCCCCCCCGACGACACGGTTCCCAGGAACCGTCCCTGGGCGTCGAACCGCCGAATCGACGACTGCATCTCGAACGGGCCCCAGTTGTCCAGCACCCACAGGGATCCGTCGGAATGGGGTAGCAGAGCGCGAATGCCGGCGAACTGGTACTCCGGCGGTGCATCATGGTCCGCACCGATAACGAGGTCCGAGGAGAGCAGGACTCCGCGGTGATCGGAATCGGTCCCGGAGCCCCCGGCGCGATCGCCGGAACACGCGGCGCCGCCGAACAGGAGCGCGGCGACGGGCAACGCGTGGCGAACCGTCCTTCGCATCATGGAACCCTCCTCCCGCAGCCTCACCCCACCCACGCCTCCGCCTCGATCTCCACGAGCATGTCGGGGGCGATGAGCGCGGCGACTTGGACCATCGTAGTCACCGGCGGATGGTCCCGAAAGACTTCGCCGTGTGCCGCTCCCACCTCCTGCCAGCGCGAGATGTCGGTCACGTAGATCCGGGTGCGCACCACGTGATGCAGTTCGGCGCCGGCATCCCGGAGCGCTGCGGCAATGAGCTCGAGGCAGCGGCGGGTCTGTTCCCGGGCGTCGCCCGGTGCGAACGTGGATCCGTCGTCGGCCACCGGGGCGGTACCCGAAACGAGCACGCGACCCCCGACCCGGATCGCCCGGCAGTACCCCACCGATGCGGCCCAGGGGGCTCCGGTGGGGATCCTGAGGCGGTCAACGGGGTCAAAAGGACGGTCCGGCGCGGTGCCGGACGGGTTCCCGTGCGATGCCGTGGTCTCCGGTTCCATCATCGAATCCGTGTGCAGGAGGTGACGTGGTGAGGAAGAAGATTTGGATGGTACTCGTGGCGGGCGCCACCCTGGCGGGCTTTGCCGCGCCCGCGAAGGCGCAGCTCGTCTGGGATTCGCCCCTCATGGTGTCGCCGGCGACGCCGGCGGGGTGGGGGGTCTACCTCGTGGATCCGCACCCCGGTCGGGGGATCGGCGTCATGACGACCTTCCGTCCCGGTGACGGATCCGGGATCGGGTACAGGATCGGCCTCGCGGAGTACCGGCGCGGACCGGATGACCGCCTCGGCGTCTACGGAGGGATCGACCTTTCGGGGATGCTCCTTCCGCGGTCGAACGACTTCCCCATCGACGTGCTCTGGGTAACCGGGGCGGGGGTCGGGATCGGCGACAACGCCCGGTTGAACGTGCCGCTGGGGATTTCCATGGGGCGCGATCTGGAGGGTGACGGGATCTGGTTCAACCCCTACGTGACCCCGAGGATTGACCTGGACGCCCGGTTCGGATCCGGGGGTGGGCTCACTCTCTCGCCGAACGTGGACCTGGGCGTGGACATGGCCTTCGACCCCGGCTGGGCCATCCGCTTCGCCGGAACCATCGGTGACCACAGCGCGCTGGCCATCGGGCTCTCCTTCCGGGTCTTCTGATCCGGTCAGATCCGGCAGCGTTGAACCGGGGACCTGAAGGGGCTCCTCACTCCACCTGGAGGAGGAGCCCCTTCAGGTAGGCGGTTTCGGGGGCGGTGGGGTCCACCGGGTGGTCTGCGGGCTGCCCCAGGCGCTCGACGATCCGGAGGCGCCGGCCGGTGCGGGCCTGGACCCCCCCGAGCACCCCCTCGAACTCCGCCGCCGTGACCCGTCCCGAGCAGGAGAAGGTGGCGAGGATCCCCCCGGGCTCGAGAACCCGGACCGCGGCCTCGTTCAGGCGTCCGTAGCCCCGGAGCGCCGCCGGAATTCCCCGCCGGGAGCGGGCGAAGCGGGGCGGGTCCAGGACCACGAGCCCGTAGCTTCGCCCGGCCTCCGCCTCGGCGTCGAGCCAGGATACGGCGTCCCGCTTCTCCCAGCGCACCTGGTTCTCGAGGCCGTTCTCCCCGGCGTTCGCCCGGGCGAGCTCGAGGGCCGCGGCGGAGACGTCGACCCCCACCACGGACCGGGCTCCGCCCCGGGCCAGGTGGAGCGCGAACCCCCCGGAGTAGCAGCAGAGGTCCGCCGCCGTCCGCCCCCGGGCCCACCGCGCCACCCGCCTCCGGTTCCAGCGCTGGTCCAGGTAGAAGCCGGTCTTCTGTCCGGTGCGGAGGTCGGCGAGAAAGCGGAGGGGCGGGGCCTCCGGGCCCCCAGCCGCGACGTTCGGGACCCCCTCGTCCAGGACCCCCTCCTCCAGGAGGACCGGGCCCTCCGGCTCGGCGCCCCGGAGGAGCCTGTCGGTGAGTTCGAGCCCTTCCTCGTCGAGCACCCCCTTCTCGGTCCGCAGCAGGATCCCCTCGGGGGCGAGGCGGTCCTCCAGCACGTCCAGGAGGAGATCCGCCCGGCGGTGGAGGGCGAGCGAGGTGAACTGCACCACGAGAAAGCCCCCGAGCCGGTCCACCACGAGCCCCGAGAGCCCGTCGGCCTCGGAGAAGACGAGGCGCATCGGTGCGTCCGGGTGGAGCCCCGGGATCCCGGCCCGGGCTTCGAGGGCGGCGGCGAGGCGCCCCTCCCAGAAGGGCGCGTCCAGTCGGGCCTCGGGGTCCGGCGAGTACATGCGCACGCGGATCTGGCTCGCGGGGTTCCAGAGCCCCCGGCCCAGGACGCGTCCCCCGGAGTCGGCCACGCGGACCTCGGCCCCCGCATACGCATCTCCCTCGGTTCGGGAAACGGAACCGGAGAAGACCCAGGGGTGACCCGCGAGGACCGATCCCTCGCGGCCGGGGCGAAGGTGGACTGTCGGCGCCGGGTCGGGGGTCACGGAGAGGGAGGCGTGTCGACCGGGGTGTCGCCCGGGTCGTCCAGCTCCTCGAGGGCCTCCACCTGGAAGAGGCGGGCCTGGAGCGTCGAGTCCACCGCCGCCCAGACCCGGTACATGTGGGGGACGTCGTTTCCCCACACCTCGACGTAGGTCACGAGGTCGTCACCCGTAATGCCGTGGCGGGCGAGGATCGAGTCGCGCACGTCGTCGGGAATGTGCCCCTCCTCCCAGTTCAGCGCCTCGGTGCGGAACTCCACCATGGCCTGGACGAAGGTGGCCTCAGGAATGGAGGGGGCGCTGCCGGCTTCCGGGAAACCCCGCTCGCAGGCGGTGGCAACCACGAACAGCGAGATCAGCGGGAGCGCGCGGAGGGTGGGGCGCATGGGTGGGTGCGGAGGGCGGGGAGTGCGGTGTGGACCGCCGGAAGGTCGCGCGGCTGTCGCTCGGGGGTCAAGGACCGACGAGGGGCGCGGTTGCTCCGGGAACGGACCTTCCGGTAGCTTCTCCTCCGTTCTACGCCGGTTCCGGGGGTCCGGATCCGGCGCGGCCCTGACAACCGTTCCCGTACACCGGTCGCGCGCCATGCGTCTCTCCCCGATGATTTCCGCTTTCGCCGCCTTCGCCCTTGCGGGCACCCTGGTCCTTCCCTCGGGCGTCCATGCCCAGGCGCAGGCCCCGGTCCCCTCGCCCGCCGAGGTGCTGGGCTACGAGATCGGTGATCTCTTCCCCACCGTGGCCGAGGTGGAGCGGTACATGCGGGTCCTGGCCGAGCGCTCGGAGCTCGTGTCGATGGACGTGTACGGGACCACCATCGAGGGGCGCCCCCTCGTGCAGGTGGTCTTCGCGCATCCGCGCTTCCGGGGGGACCTGGAGGGAATCATCCGGCGGAACGCCGAGCTCACGGACCCCGAGACCTCCGAGGCCCGCGCCCGGGAGATCGCCGCCACGAACCCGGCGGTCCTCTACTTCACCTACGCGATCCACGGAAACGAGAGCTCCTCTCCCTCGGCGGCCCTCTGGACCGCGTGGGACCTGGCCTCGGGGGCGGCGGAGGTGGCGGGGGTGCTGGACTCGGTGGTGGTGGTCATGGACCCGGTGGCGAACCCCGACGGCTACGACCGCTACGTGAACAACTGGCGCGCGACCCGGATGGTGCGGGCGAACACCGCGTCGGGGCTCCGCGAGCGGCGGGAGCCCTGGCCCGGGGGGCGTCCGAACCACTACCTCTTCGATCTGAACCGCGACTGGGCCTGGCTCACGCAGCAGGAGTCCCGGGACCGGGCGGTGCGCTTTCTCAGGTGGAACCCCCAGGTGCACGTGGACTTCCACGAAATGGGCTTCCAGTCGTCGTACTTCTTCTTTCCGGCGGCCACCCCCATCAACCCGATCTACCCCGAGCACATTCTCGAGTGGGGGCGGCGCTTCGGCGAGGGGAACGCGGAGGCCCTCGACCGGGAGGGGCTCCTCTACTACACGGCGCAGAACTTCGACCTCTTCTACCCGGGGTACGGCGACTCCTGGCCTTCGCTTCTCGGCGCCATCGGCATGACCTACGAGCAGGGCGGGGGCGGCTCGGCGAGCACCCAGGTGGAGCGGCGGGACGGCACGGTGCTGACCCTCCGGGACCGGGCCTTCGGGCACCGGACCACGGGGGCCGCCACCCTCCGCACCGCGGCCACCGGGAAGACGGACCTCCTCCTGGGGTACGCCGGCTTCCACCGGAACGTGGACGAAGGGCTCTCCGACACGTACCTCGTGCCCGGTGACGACCCCGGGCGCCTCGATGCGCTCCTCGAGCTCCTCCTCCGGCACGGGGTCCGGGCCGAGCGGCTCGAGGGCGAGCTTCGCATCGACGCCGAGCCCCACCCCGGATACGCCTCCCGGAGCGCCTTTCCCGCCGGCACGGTGCGCATCCCCGCGCGCCAGCCCCGGGGGCGGCTCGCCGGCGCCCTCCTCCGTCCCGAGAACCCCCTCGACGGGAGCTCGTCGTACGACATCACCGCCTGGGCCCTCCCGTTCGCCTACGGGATCGAGGCCCACGAGGCGCGCACCCCTCCCGGGGGAAGCTGGACCCCGGTCACCGAGGTGCCCTCGCGGCTGGGGGCGCCCCTGGCCGCTCGCGGAAGCTACGGGTACCTCCTCGAGCCCGGCTTCCACCATGCCCCGGCGCTGATCCGCTACCTGGAGGCGGGGGGGCGGGTCTTCAGCATGGCCGACACCTTCACCATGGGCGAAGTCCACTATCCCCGTGGGACCTACTTCTTTCCGCAGGGGCGAAACGACGATCTGGACTCCCTTCTGGTGGAGAGCGGCCTCGGCGGGCTCGTGCGCCCCATCTCGACGGGGCTCGCCACCGGCGGGATCGACCTCGGCACGAACGACCAGGCCGCCCTCCGCCTCCCGCGCGTGCTCCTCATGGGGGGCGAGGGGACGGCCTCCACCGGTTTCGGCGCCCACTGGCACTTCCTCGAGCAGGTGCTCGACCTTCCCTTCGACATCGTGAACGTGTCGGACGTGGGGTCGGTGGACCTCGGGTCGTACGACGTGGTGCTCGTACCGCCGGGGAACCCGGTGGGAACGCTGGGTGAGGGCGGCATGGAGCGCCTTCGTACCTGGATTCGAGGGGGCGGAACCCTCGTCGCGTCGGGCGGTGCGGCCCAGCGCCTGGCCGGACCCCTTGCCGACGTCGAGGAGCGGACGCGGCTCGACGAGCCCCAGCCGGACCGCGACGAGCGCCTGGCGCGGGCCCTCAGGACCCGGGGGGAGCGGGCGGAGGAATCGTGGGCCCAGCGGGTGCCGGGAACCATCCTCGCGGCCACGATGGACCCGGACCACCCCCTCACCTTCGGGGCCGCAGCCGGGGGCGGGGGGCCGGACCGGCTCTTCATCCTCTCCACGGGGGTGGGCTTCGAGCCGTCGGGCAACGCCGAGACCGTGGTGTGGTTCCCCGAGGGGCTCGACCGGATCTCCGGGGTGATCTCGGAGCGGAACCTGGAGCGCCTCGACCGCTCGGCGTGGCTCGTGGAGCGGCGGCTCGGAAGCGGAAAGGTGATCCTCTTCGCCGACGACCCGGTCTTCCGGGGCTTCTGGTACGGGACGCTCCCGCTCTACGTGAACGCGATCCTGGTGGCGCCGCGGTTTTGACGGCGCGGCGGACCCGTTCCGCGGATCCTCCTTGGGTCCGTCCGCGGATCCCGGGCGGGGGGTGGGTGGTACCGTCTCCTGCCCGGTCCCCGATCGGAAAGCCCCCCCGGCCCCCTGGAGCGTCCCGATGATCCGCACCCGCGTCCCGAAGCCTCGCCTCTCCCGAAGGGGAGGGGTGCTCCTTGCCCTGGCGGCCCTCGCCCTCGGCGGGGTGGCTGCCGCCTGCGCCGTGAACCCGGTCACGGGGCAGCGACAGTTCGTGCTCATGACCGAGGCGCAGGAGATCGCCCTGGGGCGCGACGCCGACCAGGACATCGTGCGTTCCATGGGGCTCTACGACGACCCCGAGCTCCAGCGCTACGTGCAGGAGCTGGGCGAGCGGATGGCGCGGGAGTCGGAACGCCCGAACCTGCCCTGGACGATCCGGATCCTCGATGACCCGGTGGTGAACGCCTTCGCCCTTCCGGGGGGGTACCTCTACGTGACCCGCGGGATCATGGGGCACTTCTCGTCGGAGGCGGAGCTCGCCGGGGTCATCGGCCACGAGATCGGCCACGTGACCGCGCGCCACGGGGTGCAGCAGGTGAGCCGGGCGGGGCTCGCCCAGATCGGCCTCGGCATCGG
>JBJHCE010000161.1:0-6837 GCA_050485865.1 Gemmatimonadales bacterium
GCGCTCCCCACGGTGAACAGTCCCCCCCCCGGCCCCGGCGCGATTCCGGAAGTCCGGCCGCCGAAGTCCGCATCGGGGAGGGCGTGCTCCCGGACGAGGCTGCCGTCGGGGGCGCGGAGGTGGATCCGTTGCTGCCCCAGGTCGAAAACGGCCAGGGTATCGCCCTCGAGGTGGTGGAGCTGTCGCGGGGTCCGGAACTCCCCGGGGCCGTCTCCGGTGCGTCCCACGGTCCGCTCGTGGATCCCGTCGGGCGAGAAATAACGAAGGGTCCGGCTCTGGCCGTCCAGAACCACGAAGCGCCCGTCGGAGAGGCGCGCCCCCCCCACCGGGCTCGTGAACTGGTAGGCCTCTTCGCCCTCGATCACCCCGATCCGGAGTGCCGGCTCCCCGGCGAAATCCGACGCGAACCGGGCCGGGGGCACGGCCCCCTCGGCGAAGAGCCCCGCCGGGTGGGTCACGATCGTCACCCCCGCCGAATCGGACACCGTGGCCTCACCGAGCCCGGCGGGGCCCCCCGCGGCCCCGTCACCGCAACCGGAGAGGAGGAGGGCGGCCAAGGCGACGCAGGGGCAAGGCGGGGCAGAGGACCGGGGGCGCATGGAGCCTCGGGATCGAGGAGGGAGCGGATGCCGGGAACGGGGCGGCGACAGTACTGTAACGCTCGTTGTACGTCAACCCGGAGGCTCGAAGGCTCCCGTGGCGGGGTTCGCGAGGACCACCACCTGGCTCCCGTCTGCCGGATGGCGTGCTTCCCGCCCCGGGTTGAGCACCGGAGGCCCCCCGGGAGGGCGAACCCCCAGGGCCACGCCTCCGCGCGCACCCGCCACCCGCTGCATCTCGCGGAAGGAAACCTCGCCGGAAAGCCCGTACCCTTCGGCCGGGACGAAGGCGATTTCCGGGCCACCCGCGGTGAAGAGTTCGTCGAAGACGGCCCGGAGCTCGCGCCGGAGCGCCACCTGCGCCAGCACGTGGCTCACGAGGATCGGGGTCACGAGGACCTCGCTCGGCCCCCGGGAGAGAAGGCGCTCGTTCGCCGGATCGAGGAACTCCACGAGGAGGGTGGGGCTTCGTTCCCGGCGCCCGGCGAGCTCCTGGAGGAGGAGGGCGCCAAGGAGGGTTCGGGCGTCCGCCTCCTCGCCGCTCCGGTGCGTGTCGCCGCCCAGGAGGACGATCCCGTCGTACTCCATGGGGTTCGCCCGAAGGAGCTCGGTGTGGACGGTGAGGTCGCCTTCCAGGTGGCGTACCCGGGGGAGGATGGACTCGACCCCCTGCCGCTCCAGGAGGTGCGCACGGCGGGAGGCCTCGACCCGGGAGAAGACGGCCACCTCCCAGGCTTCCTCCCGGTAGGTGGCGAACTCCCGGAGGAGGGCCGGGACCTTCGGACTCCACCCCAGGAGGAGGACGCGGCGGGGGCGCGGGGGGGCTTCGCCCGGGGGGTTCGGTGGGGCGGCGGCGGGGCCTTCCGGGGATGCGATGCCGGGCGCCGGCTCGGGGGGTGCGGGGGCGCGTCGGGCCTCGGGCTGCACGTCGGTCCAGCGCCGCGCGAGGGTGACGATGCGGTCGCCCTCCTCCACGACGAGGGCCGGGTCCGGGGCCAGGAGGGGGCGGATCCGGTCTCCGTCGGGGCGTACCAGGCCCAGGACGACCCCGCGGGGGAAGGCTGCGGCAAGGTGCCCCACCGGGGTGCCGACGAGGGAGCCCGCCTCGGGGAGGTAGATCTCGTTGCCTTCGCCCTGGGCCAGGAGCTCGCCGTAGACGTGGGAGAGCCCCGGGTGACGGAGGTTCTGGGCCACGAGGCGCGCGAAGACGGCGTCGGAGGCGATGAACTCCGCCGGCCCCCGGTAGCTCCGACGGGCGATGGCCACCTTCCGGGCGTCGTGGATCTCGGCCACGACGAGGGGGGGGCGGGGGGCGCTGCGGGTCTCCACCGCGCCGTCCAGCGAAAGGAGGGTCTTCACGGTGCGGGTGTCGAGCGCCACCGAGCCATCCCCGTGGGGCTGGACGTCGGAGCCGGGGATGATGACGACCCCGGCCCGGAGGGTATCGGCCCGGTCCAGGTGCTCGATCCGGAGGCGGGACCCGGAGCGGAGCGTGATCCGGGACTCGTCCCAGAGGGGGCCGAGCTGCTCCCGCATTTCGTGGCGCAGTGCCGGGGTGGCCTCGTCCACGAGGATCACGATGTGGAGGGAGCGCGCACCCCGAAGCGAGAGGAAGCGCCGGACCCGCTCCTCCGAGAGGAGGAGTTCGCGGACGATGGGCACGGTCCGGTTCGTCCACCCGAGGACGACCACGTGGTGCTCCCGGGTGACCGGGGTCATCCCCTGCTCCAGGCGGAGGATGGTGGCGTTCAGCCACTGGGTCATGATCGCCACGAGGGAGCCCAGGAAGACCACGTACCCGGCCACCGTGAGGAAGGTCGAGACGACGCGGATCCAGGTCCCCTCGTCGTCACCCAGGTACCCCGGGTCCGAGAGGCGGAGAAAGGCCCACCAGATTGCCTCGCCGGGGCGCTCGAAGGCGCCCGACGGGAGGACCAGGGTGCCCGCCACCACAGAGAGGAGCCCGATGACCGCGGCAATGAAGAGGAGGCGGTACTGGGGCCCCCGGAGGAGGAAGCGCTCGAGGAGGAAGCGGAAGCGGGCGACGATACGGGGGGTATGGGGCGCGTACATCGAAGGAAGATGCGGGGCGTGATTGACCCCCGCCACCCTGCCGCCGTACGATCCCCACCGTGAGCCCTCCCCGCTGACCCACCCCACCGGGACCCCGACGATGCGACCGCCAAGCCTCCTGTCGGCCCTTGCCGCCTTCGCCCTCCTTGCCGCTCTCCCCGCGCCCGTGGAGGGACAGGACCGCACGGTCCCGAGCCCCGAGGAGCACTTCGGCCACACCATCGGCGCCGAGGGGGAGCTCGCGAACTGGCACGAGCTCCTGGCCTACTACGCCCGGGTGGCGGAGGCGAGTCCCCGGGTCACGATCGACACGCTGGGGCTCTCGACCCTCGGGGAGCCCTTCGTGAAACTTGTCATTACAAGTAATGACAACCACGCCCGCCTCGACCGCCTCCGGGAGGTCCAGCACCTCCTGGCCGACCCCCGCCGGATCGGAAGCGACGCCGAGCTCGAAGGGCTCCTCGAGGAGGGGCGCACCGTGGCCCTCGTCACGAGCCACATCCACTCCACCGAGGTCGGGGCCGGCCAGATGCCCGCGAGCCTCCTCTACCGCCTGGCAACCTCGAACGACCCCGACGTCCTCGAGATCCTGGACGAGGTCGTCGCGGTTCTCATCCCGTCCCTCAACCCCGACGGCACCCAGATGGTGGCCGAGTGGTGGCGCGAGCACCGGGGCACCGCCTTCGAGGGCGCTCCCCTCCCCCGCCTCTACCACCACTACATCGGCCACAACAACAACCGGGACTGGTATTTCTTCGCCCAGAAGGAAACCCGCATGACGGTGCTCGGGGCCCACAACCGCTGGCGTCCCCAGATCGTCCACGACGTGCACCAGATGGGTTCGAACGGCGCGCGCTATTTCATTCCGCCGTACATCGACCCGGTGGAGCCGAACGTGGACCCCCTTCTCATTGCGGCGCTGAACCAGCTCGGAACCTGGATGGCCGCCGAGATGACCAGGGACGGCCATACCGGGATCGTCACGAACGCGATCTTCGACATCTACACCCCGGCCCGGGCGTACATGCACTACCACGGGGGGGTGCGGATCCTCTCGGAGACGGCGAGCGCGTCGTGGGCCCGCCCCCTCGACATTCCCTTCGAACGGCTTTCGGGGGATGCGAACTACGACGCCCGGGTCATGAGCTCGAACTTTCCCGCGCCGTGGCCCGGGGGGCGCTGGGGGCTCGACGACGTGGTCACGTACATGGAGGAGGGGGCCATGGCGCTGCTCCGGAATGCGGCGCGGAACCGGAGGTTCTGGCTCGAGACCTTCCACGAGGTGCACCGGCGCGCGGTGACCGGCGATGGCTGGGACCACTGGCCGGCGGCGTGGGTGATCCCGGGCGGGCAGGAGAACACGGTGGGGGTGGAGCAGATCCTCCGCGTCCTCACCACCGGCGACGTGGAGGTCTTCGAGGGGGGGGACGGAAGCTTCGTGATCCCCATGGACCAGCCCTACGCCGCCTTCGCCCAGACCATGCTCGAGGCCCAGGAGTACCCGGACCTTCGCCAGTATCCGGGGGGGCCGCCGGTTCGCCCCTACGACGCCACCGCCCACTCCCTTCCCCTCCTCTTCGGGGTGGAGGCCCGTCCGGTGGAGGCCTTCGACCGGGGGGGGCTCCGTGGGCCCATCGAGCGGTTCGAGGCGTTCTCCTTCCCGGTCCCCGCCCACCTCATGGGCGAGGAGGCCCCACGGATCGGGCTCTACCGGGCCTGGCAGGAGCCCATGCCCCAGGGGTGGACCCGGTGGCTCTTCGACCTGGCGGGGATCCGGTACGATGAGCTCCGGAACGAGGACCTCCGGGCGGGAGGACTCGAGGACCGGTACGACGTGATCGTCTTCCAGGACCAGTCGCCGAACTCGATCATGAACGGCTTCAGCGCGAACGTGATGCCCGAGCCCTACGCCGGGGGGGTGGGGTCCGAGGGCGTCCGGGCCCTTCGGCGCTTCCTCGAGGCCGGGGGGCGGGTCGTGGCCATCGACGAGGCCACGGACTGGGCCATCCAGGCCTTCGAGCTCGGGGTCGAGAACGCCACGGCGGGGCTCCCCCCGGCGGAATTCTACATTCCCGGGTCGATCCTGCGCCTGGACCTGGACCCGGGGCACGCCCTGGCCCGCGGGGTGCCGGCGGAGACGGTGGCCTGGTACTGGCGGACGAGCCGGGCCTTCCGGGTCACCGACCCGAACGCCGTGGTGGTGGGTCGCTACGGCGAAGGGGATCCGCGCCTCGCCGGGTGGGTGCTCGGTGCCGAGGCGGTGGCGGGTGCGCCGGCTCTCGTGGAGGTCCCGGTGGGGGCCGGATCGGTGGTCCTCTTCGGGTACCAGCCGAATTTCCGGGGGCAGACGGTGGCGTCGTGGCCGGTCTTCTTCAACGCCCTCAGCCGCCGGTGAGCCCCGCGCACCCACTCGACTCCCTCCAGGAGGAGGTGGTGGCCTGCCGCCGCTGCCCCCGTCTCGTGGCCTGGCGGGAGGAGGTGGCCCGGGAGAAGCGGGCGGCCTTCCGGGAGGACGAATACTGGGGGCGTCCGGTCCCGGGGTTCGGCGACCCCGACGCCCGGCTCCTCATCGTGGGGCTCGCCCCCGCCGCCCACGGGGCGAACCGGACCGGGCGGATGTTCACCGGGGACCGGTCCGGCGACTGGCTCTTCCGGGCGCTTCACCGGGCCGGTTTCGCGACCCAGCCCACCTCGAGCCACAGGGGTGACGGCCTCGAGCTCCGGGGCGCCTTTCTCACGGCGGCGGTGCGATGCGCCCCGCCCGCGAACCGCCCCACCCCGGCGGAGCGGAAGGCGTGCCGCCCCTTCCTCGAGGCCGAGCTCGACCACTTCCTTCCCCGGGTCCGGTGCGTGGTGGCCCTCGGGAGCTTCGCCTTCGATCAGCTCCTCCGGGTGCTCCGTGACCGCGGCGGCAAGGTCCCGGTTCCGAAACCCCGCTTCGGGCACGGGGTCGAGGTTCCCCTCAGCGTGCCCGGTCCCGGCGGACCCGGCGGACCCGAAGTCGGAGCGGATGCGCCGGTCCTTCTCGGTTCGTATCATCCCTCGCAGCAGAACACCTTCACCGGCACCCTCACGGAGGCGGCCTTCGACCGCATCTGGAGCCGTGCCAGGAGCCTCGTCTCATGAAGCCTCGTGCCCTCCACTTCGTCGTCGCCTTCCTGTTGGTCGCCGGGTCGGCGGCCTCGTTCCATGCCTCGCCGCTCGCCGCCCAGGCGTGGGAGCGGTGGGACACCCCCGAGGCCGGGGGCCTCTCGACCGAGGGGCTCGCCCGGGTGGAGGAGCGCCTCCGGGAAATGGACACCTCCGGCATGATGATCGTGACCGGGGGGCGGGTGGCCTGGGACTACGGCGACCTGGAGGTGGTGAGCTACCTGGCCTCGGTTCGTAAGACGGTCCTGGCCCTCCTCTACGGGATCGAGGTGGACCGGGGGCGGATCGATCTCGACCGCACCCTCGCCCAGGTGGGGCTGGAGGAGCACGGCGGACTCACCGACCGGGAGCGGGAGGCCAGGATCCGCGACGTGATCGCCGCCCGCTCGGGGATCTACCTTCCGGCCTCGAACGCCGGCGACGACCTGGCCTCGGCTCCCGAGCGGGGGAGCCAGGCGCCGGGAAGCTACTACCTCTACTCGAACTGGGACTTCAACGCCGCCGGGACCCTCTTCGAGATGGAGTCGGGGCGGGACCTCTTCGACGCCCTCGAGGAGGAGCTCGCCCGCCCCCTGGGCTTCCAGGAGTTCGACCGGGCCCGTCACGTGAAGGGCGGAAACCTCCAGGTCTCGATGCACCCGTCGTACCACATGCACTTCTCCACCCGCGACATGGCGCGCCTGGGCGAGCTCATGCTCCGGGGGGGCGACTGGCACGGCCGGCGCATCGTCTCGGAGGCATGGATCGCCGAGATGACCTCGCCCCTCACCCCGGTCCACGAGATGAACCCCGAGCACCGCCGCGCCGGGCCCCACGGGTACGGCTACATGACCTGGGTCTGGGACGGCGAGCACGCCGCGGGGCCGTACGAGGGGGCCTACGTGGGAGTGGGTGCGGTGGGGCAGTACATCGTGGTGCTTCCGGCCCTCGACCTGGTGGTGGCCCACAAGACGGTGCCGGGGGGCGGGCGCGGGGTGCAGCACCCCCGCTTCTTCGAGCTCCTGGACCTCGTGGT
>JBJHCE010000162.1:0-6793 GCA_050485865.1 Gemmatimonadales bacterium
GCGCGCCGGGGGACGGCACCCCTGTCCTGGCGGCGGATCTTCCTTGCCGCGGGATTCGTGGCCCTCGCGATCCTTCTGACCCGCTGACCCACCCGCTGACCCACCCGCTGACCCACCTGCGCATCCACCCGTCGACCCACACCCTGAACCGGAGTCACCGATCCCGATGCAGATCCTCCCGCTGGGCGCCGCCGGTACCGTTACCGGGTCCCGATTCCTGGTCGAGGCCGGCCGGACGCGGATCCTCGTGGACTGTGGCCTCTTCCAGGGGCTCAAGAACCTGCGCCTCCGCAACTGGCGCCCCTTCCCCATGGAGCCCCACCGCCTGGGTGCGGTGGTCCTCACCCATGCCCACCTGGACCACTCGGGGTACCTTCCGGTCCTCGTGCGCGAGGGGTTCCGGGGGCCGATCCACCTGACCCCCCCGACCCGAGGGCTCCTCCCGATTCTCCTGGCCGACGCCGGGAGGCTCCAGGAGGAGGATGCGCGCTACGCCGCCCGGAAGAAGTACTCGCGACACGCCGAGCCACGGCCCCTCTTCACCGAACGGGATGCGGCGAAGGTGCGCGGGCAGCTGGCGGAAGTCCCCTTCGGCGAGACCTTCACCCACGGGGGGCTCTCCATCACGCTGGGGCGGGCCGGGCACATCCTGGGGGCGGCCACGGTTCACGTCGCCCACCGTGGGCACGGGACGGTGCTTTTCTCCGGCGACCTGGGGCGACCGGACGACCTCCTGATCCCCGCCCCGGAGAAGCGTCCCCCCGCCGACCGGGTGGTCCTCGAGAGCACCTACGGGGCCCGGAACCATGACGCGGTGGACGCGCTGGAGGAGCTGGCACAGGTGGTCACCCGCACGGCATCGCGGGGAGGCGTGGTCATGATCCCCACCTTCGCGCTGGGGCGGGCGCAGACGCTGGCGGTGGCGCTCCATCGGCTGAGGGAGGAGGGGCGGATTCCGGCGATCCCCAAGTTCCTGGACTCGCCCATGGCGGTGGAGGTGAGCGGGGTGCACCGGGAGCACGCGGAAGAGCTCCGGGTCCCCGCCGCGGAGCTCGATGCCGCCCTCGAGACGGTGGAGCCGGTGGTCTCGGTGGAGGACTCGAGGGAGCTCCACCACCGCCACGGACCCATGGTGATCCTGGCCGGTGCCGGGATGCTCACCGGGGGGCGGATTCTTCACCACATCCGCCGCTACGGCGGAGACTCGCGCTCGACCCTCCTCCTGGCCGGGTACCAGGCCGAGGGGACCCGGGGGCGGGAGCTCGTGCGGGGCGGGCGCACGCTGCGCATCCACGGGGAATCGGTGGAGATCCGCTGCGAGGTGGCCATGCTGGACGCCCTGTCGGGACACGCCGGGCAGTCCGAGCTCCTCGACTGGCTTGCGGACGGCCCCCGTGCCGCCGTTTCCCTCGTGCACGGGGAGCCCGGCCCCGCCGACACCCTCCGGAGGGAGATCGAGGTGCGCCTGGGATGGGAGGCGGAGGTGGCGGAGGAAGGGGTGCCCCTCGGCGACGGGCGGCCCCCGGTGCAATCCCCGGTACGGCCTCCCGTGCCCGAGGGGTAGCGCCCCTACCCCCCGTCGACGAAGCGCCACCGCCCCACCGGCGGGGGCGCCACCGGCTGGGGGAGGCTCCGCAGGTAGGCAATGAGCCCGTCCACGTCGATGGGGCCGGTCCGCTCGAGGCGCCCCTCGCCCAGGAGGACGAACCCGTCGCCTCCGAGGGCCAGGAACTCGGTGGTCCCCACGGTCACCTCGTCTTCCGGCGCGATGGGGGCGCCGGGGGCTCCGTCCGGTCCCACCCGGACCACGGACCGCACCCGGGAACCTGCGGGCGCGGCCCGGTCCACCTCCACCACGATCCCGGATACGTGGGTCCAGGGCGAGCCGTCGTCCCGGAGTCCGAACTCCAGCACCCTCCGGAGCAGCTCTCCCGACATCCGAACCCGCACGAGCTCGTTCTGGAAGGGCTGGAACTCGTAGAGGAGCCCGTAGGTGGCCTCCCCCGCCGGAAGGCTCCGCCGGAGCGACCCGTTGTTCACGAGCCCCACGTCGGCGTCGGTGGCCCACCGCTGGGCATCGGCCAGGAGGTTTCCCGACGGGTTCTCCACCGGCGCGCGCTCCGCGTTCGTCATCGAGTCGGCGAGGAGCGCCACCGGTTCCTCGAGGATCGGCCCCACCGACTGGAGCCACGCCTCCACGACCCGGGCCACCGCCGTGTCCGGGTCCACTTCGGCCCCGCGGGGCGGGTGGACCGCCCGGTAGGTGACCCGGGCCGGGGCGCCGGGGTGCCGCTCGAGCTGCGTCACCGTGACCCCCCGGGAGTAGGCCGGCCCCTGGAGCACCGGGATCCCGTTCACGTCGAAGTTGTTCCGGAGGTGGGTGTGTCCCCCGACCACGAGGTCGGGGCGCTCCGTCACCGCCTCGAGGACGTCGACCAGGTGCCCCCGGCACCCTTCCGAGCGGGCCTCCGGGTCGGTCCCGTCGGGGTCTCCGGGTACGGCACACACCGCGCCCACGTGGGTCGTCACGATGACGAAATCCACCCCTTCCGCCCGGAGCGCCCGGACCCCCCGGTCCATGGCGGGGGCCTCGGGCTCGAAGCGGAGCCCGTCCGTGCGTCCCGCCATGACGATCTCCGGGGTCTCGGCCAGGGCGATCCCCACCACGCCCACCCGCACCCCGCCCCGCTCCAGGATCACCCAGGGCTCGATCCATTCCGGGTGCACCCCGGTGGCCTCGTCCACCACGTTCGCCCCGAGCCAGGGAAAGGCGCTCTCCGCCACCCGGGCCCGGAGGGTGTCGAGCCCCCAGTCGAACTCGTGGTTCCCGAGGGCCGCCGCATCGAGTCCCTTCCGGTTGTGGAGGTCGATGGCCCCCCGCCCCCAGCTCAGGTTCGAGACCGCGGTCCCCTGCATCACGTCGCCCCCGGAGAGGAAGACCGTGGGCCCGTCGAAGCGCACACGCGCCGAATCGAACCAGGCCGCGAGGACCGCCGACCCCCCGATCTCCTCCCCGCCCACGAGCTCCGGAAGGAAGCGCCCGTGGAAGTCGTTCGTGTGAAGGACCTGGAGGCGCACCGGCTCCTCGGCCCCCCGGACCCCCGGGCCCGACGCGCACCCCCCGAGGAGGAGGAGGGTGAGCAGGGCCGCCACCACGGGCCCGCGGTACCGCGCGGGGCGGGGAAGTGGCAGATTCAGGGCCATGTCACGCACCGTACACCTCGTGCTCTGGGAAGGGGTCGAGCTCCTCGACTTTGCCGGGCCCGGCCAGGTCTTTGCCGCCGCCGGGTACCGGGTGAAGACCGTCGCCGCCCACCCCGGGCCCCTCGTGAGCCAGGGGTTTCTCCGGGTGGTACCCGACGAACTCCTGGGGATTGGGGACCCCCCCGACCTCCTCGTGGTTCCCGGCGGAAGCTCCGAGCGGGCGGTGGCCGACGCCGCGCTCGTCCACGGCGTGCGCCGCCGGGCCGCCGAGTCCCGGGTCGTGCTTTCGGTCTGCACGGGCGCCCTCGTCCTTGCCGCCGCCGGGCTCCTCGACGGCCTCGGGGCCACCACCTGGCACGGCGCCCTCGACCGCCTCCGGGATGCGGCCCCCGGGGTCCGGGTCCGTGCCGGGGAGCGCTTCGTCGACAACGGGCGGATCGTGACCGCCGCCGGGGTCTCCGCCGGAATCGACGCCGCCCTCCACCTGGTGCGCCGGTTCGACGGCCCCGAACACGCCCGGGAGGTGGCCCGTTACATGGAGTATCCGGAGTTCACCTCCGCCTCCGGAGCGGACCTGGCGTGACCTGGAAGCTCCTTCTCGCCCTCCTTCGGAGGCTTCCCCAGGGGATGTTGAGCCGGATGACGGGACGCGTGGCGGACCTCCGCCTCCCGGGGCCCACCCGCGGGCCGGTGATCGGCGCCTTCGCCCGCCTCGTGGGGATCGACACCTCCGAGGCCGAGGCCCCCCCGGAGGCGTACCCCTCGGTGGGGGCGTACTTCGTGCGCCGGCTGAGGCCGGGGGTACGAAGCTGGCCCCGGGATCCGACCCTGCCGGCAAGCCCCGTCGACGGGATCGTGGGCGCCTTCGGGCCCATCGAGGCGGGGCGCCTGATCCAGGCCAAGGGCATCGACTACGATGCGGGGGAGCTCCTGGGCTCGGCGGACGAGGGCGCCGCCTTCCAGGGCGGGAGCTTCCTCACGATCTACCTGAGCCCGCGCCACTACCACCGGATCCACACGCCCATGGCTGGGAAGGTGACACTCGCGAGGAGCATCCCCGGGCGGCTCCTCCCGGTGAACCTTCCGGCGGTGCGTTCGGTCCCCGACCTCTTCCCGCGGAACGAGCGGCTGGTGGTCCATGTCGAGGGAGAGGGTCCGGGCTCCCGAGTCGCCCTCGTGGCCGTCGGGGCCATGAACGTGGGGCGGATCTCCGCGGCCTTCGCCCCCGGGTGGCACACGAACCGGCCGCGGGGGGAGCGCCCCGGTCCCGAGGAGCGGCGCCCGGGGGTCCGGGTGGGCACGGGGGCCGAACTCGCCGCCTTCCACCTGGGGTCCACGGTGGTGCTTCTCTTTCCGCCGAGCGCGGGTGGGCCGCCGAACGCGGGCGGACCGCCGGACGCGGGCGGCGCCCCGCCCCCGCCCTTCGCCCCGGGGGTCCGGGAGGGCGCGCCGATCCGCCTCGGCGCGCCGCTGTTCTAGAGCGCCTGGCAGGTGGCCCGCTCGGGGATCGCGTTCCGGCAGGCGATGATCTCCGCCATCCCGGAGGTGTTCCCCCCGCAGACGCTCTCCTGTGCGGCCTGGAGTGCCTCCACCTCGTTCGCCCCGCGCCCGGAGCGGCAGACCTGCTCGGTGCCGAAGGTGAGGCAGACCTCGCACTCGGTCTCCACCCCGGACATGGTCGACCAGATGACGCCGCCCATGAAGAGGACCATGGCAAGGGCGAGGGTGATGGCCTGACGACGGTTCATGTTGGCATCCCGGATGGGGTTCCGCTAGATTTCAAGGTTGGACCCCTGAGTGCCCGCCGCGGGCCGGCGCCTGGGGATCGTTTCATTTACAGAACGGAGTGGTCCGTGGCGAACGACGCGATCGAGGTCGAGGGAACCGTAGTCGAAGTTCTTCCCAATGCCAACTTCAGGGTGGAGCTCGAGAACGGGCACACGATCCTCGCCTACCTTTCGGGGAAGATGCGGAAGTTCTACATCCGCGTCCTCGAGGGTGACCGTGTCAAGTGCGAGATGTCTCCGTACGACCTTTCGCGGGGTCGCATCACCTACCGGTACAAGTAACCGCATGCCCCATCGCTCCACGCACGCCCCTTCCCCGCCGGACCCCCACGCCCACCCCCACGACGAAGCCCACAACGACATCGTCTACCCGGCGGCGATCCCGTTCGTTCTGGTCCACCTGTCCCTCGTGGGAATCTTCTGGACCGGCTTCACCACCCAGGCGGTGGTGATGTGCGTGGTCCTGTACCTGGTCCGGATGTGGGCGCTCACCGCCGGCTTCCACCGGTACTTCTCGCACCGGTCGTACAAGACGAGCCGCTGGTTCCAGTTCGTGCTGGCCTTCCTGGGCCAGACCTCGGCGCAGCGCGGCGTGCTCTGGTGGGCGGCGCTCCACCGGCACCACCACCGCCACTCCGACACCCCGCTCGACGTCCACTCCCCGGTGCACACCGGGTTCTGGTTCAGCCACCTGGGGTGGATCTTCTCCCCGCAGAAGAACGAGGCGGACTACTCGGACATCGAGGACTTCGCGAAGTACCCGGAGCTCCGGTTCCTGGACCGGCACCCCTACTTCCCCGCCGTCCTCCTGGGGATCGCGTGCTTCCTCGTGGGCGGGTGGCCCGGGCTCTTCGTGGGCTTCCTCCTCTCCACGGTGATCCTCTGGCACGGGGTCTTCGCCATCAACTCGATCGCCCACGTGGTGGGGCGGAAGCGCTACCTCACCGCCGACGAATCCCGGAACAACTGGTGGCTCGCCATCATCACCCTGGGCGAGGGGTGGCACAACAACCACCATCACTACCAGAGCTCCACGCGGCAGGGGTTCTACTGGTGGGAGGTGGACATCTCCTTCTACGTGCTGAAGGCCATGTCCTGGGTCGGGCTCGTGTGGGACCTCCGGGAGCCTCCCCGGAACGTGGTCGAAGGGGAGGCCCGCCTGGGCCGGAAGGTCATCGAGAAGGTGGCCGAGGACTGGGCCGAGGACTTTTCCCTGGATGCGGTGGTGGCCCGTCTGCAGGAGGCCTGGGCCCATCTCCCGTCGGCTCCTTCGCTGGACGAGCTCCGCGAGCGGGCCCGCCAGGCGCAGGGCGACGTGGTGGCGTACTTCCACGACCTGGAGCTTCCCCACGTCCCCTCCATCGACGAGATCCGCGAGGAGCTCCGGACCCGGGTGGCCCGGCGCTACCGAGACTCTCCCTCCCTCGAGGAGATCGCCGCCCGGGCCCGGGAGATCCTGGTCGAGCGGGTGGCGCACCGGCTCGTTCTGGAGCCTGCGGCGGGCTGAAGTCAGCTCAGCCGTCGGGGTCGTCGGCTGCCCCGGGTTCGTCGAGCGCCGTCCGGAGGATCGTGGCCAGCTCCTCCAGGGTCGCGGGCTTCGCGAGGATCCGGCTCACGCCCCTTGACCGGATCTCCTCTTCGGGGAGGTCCTCCACGTAACCGGTCAGAAGGATGATCGGGAGCCCCGGACGAACGCGGATGGCCTCGGAGGCCAGCTCCGTGCCGGTCATCCGGGGCATCAGGTGGTCCGTGACGACGGCGTCGAAGCCCTCCCGGTCCTCGCGGAGGATGCGCAGGGCATC
>JBJHCE010000163.1:0-6726 GCA_050485865.1 Gemmatimonadales bacterium
CCCGGGTGCCCGCCGTGACCGCCGGTGACCGGAACGCGTCCGGCCGAATCCACGGAGTGGCCCCATGGCGCGCCCCCCGTCCCACGGCAACCTCCTCCCCTGCCTGTTGGCGGTCCTGCTTCTTCCTCCGGCCGGCACGCTCATGGGGCAGTCCGCCGGGAACCCGGTTCCCGTCAGTGGCGTCGATCTCCGCACCGGGCTTCGCGGCCCGCTCGTGGCCACCCGGCTGAGCGGTCCCATCGTGCTCGACGGCCGTGTCGACGAGCCCGCCTGGCTCGCCATCGAGCCCCTCCGCGCCGTCGCGAGCGAACCAACCTACGGAGCCGAACCGTCGGAGTCCACGGAGTTCCGCATCGCCCATGATGACACCTACCTGTACGTGTCGGGCGTGCTCCACGACCGGGATCCCGACGGGATCCGGGCCACTTCCCTTCGGCGGGACGACGGGAGCACCTCGAACGACTGGTTCGTGGTGACCATCGACGGATACCGGGACCGTGAGAACAGTCTCACCATGGGCGTGACCCCGGCCGGGGTTCGGACCGACCTGGAAGCGCCGAGCGATGCCACGAGCGCGGTGAACTTCGCCTGGAACGGTTTCTGGGATGCGGAGGTTGCGCGCACGGAGACCGGGTGGTCCGCCGAGATCCGCATCCCCTTCAGCACGCTCCCGTACCAGCCCGACGCCGACGGGGTCACCGTGATGGGGATCACGGTCTGGCGAAACATCGGGCGGAAGGGCGAGATCATTTCCTGGCCGACCATCGAGCCCCTCTGGGCGAACCAGGTCCTGAAGGCATCGCAGGCTGCGGAAGTGGTCTTCCACGGGCTCTCCCCGTCGAGGGTCCTTTACGCCACCCCGTACATCCTCTCGGGTGCAAGTCGGACCCCGGTGCTCGACCCGGACGGATCGGCGTGGACGCGGGAAACGGGCGGCGTGCGCGAGGCCGGCCTCGACGTGAAGGTGGGGCTCACCGCGAACCTGACCCTGGACCTGACGGTGAACACCGATTTCGCCCAGGTGGAGGCCGACGACCAGGAGGTGAACCTGACCCGGTTTTCGCTCTTCTTCCCGGAGCGAAGGGTCTTCTTCCAGGAGCGGGCCGGGGTCTTCTCCTTCGACACGGGGGACTCGGACCGGCTCTTCTACTCGCGCCGGATCGGGCTCGTGGATGGCCAGCCCGCGCGCATCTACGGGGGAGCCCGGGTGGTGGGCCGGATCGGGGAGTGGGACGTGGGCCTCCTGAGCATGCAGACCGCCGCATCCGACGACGAGACCCAGAACGTCGGTACGCTCCGCCTGCGCAGGCGCCTGCACAACCCCAGCTCCTACGGCGGCGTCATGATCACGAGTCTCGTGGGCGCCGACGGGCGCTACAACGTGGCCGGGGGGGTCGATGCCATCGTGAACCTCCGCGGGCAGGACTTCCTGACCCTGAACTGGGCCCGGACCTGGTCCGACGACGACCCCGGGGGGCTGGGTCTCACCGACCATGGCCTGGGCCGGCTCCGGTTCGAACGGCGCGGGCTCGACGGGGGATCGCTGGACGTGGCGGTCTCACGGGTGGGGGCACGGTACGATCCGCAGCTCGGGTACCTTAGACGCCGGGATTTCACGCGGATCGGGGACGCCGTGGGGTGGGGGTGGCGCGCGCCCGAGGCTTCGTCGGTGCAGCGGAACCGCCTCGTGCTGAACGGAGTGGCGTTCTTCCGGAACGACGGCTTCACCCTCGAGTCCCTCGACGTGGGTCCGCAGTGGACCCTCCAGATGAAGAGTACGCGGCAGTGGACCGCCACGGCGAAGCTCCGCGAGGAGCGCGTCCGGGACGGGTTTTCCCTTTCGGGGGCGGAGGTTCCTGCCGGTGCGTACCGGTGGGTGGAGGGGAGGGTGGCCCACACTCAGCCGGGCGGTGCGCTCCTCAGGGGAACGGTGGCCCTCGAGGGAGGGCAGTTCTACGACGGGCATCGGGTGGGGTTCTCGGTGTCGCCCACGTGGAATGCCTCCCGATACCTGGAGCTGAGCGGGCTTTACAGTGCGAGCCGGATCTCCTTCCAGGACCGGACCCCCGAAGCGGGTGCGGAAAACGAGCGGGTCATGGTACAGGTAGCTCGCCTCAGGGCCCGGGTCTTCGTGAACCGGGCCCTCTCAACGGCGTTCTTCGTCCAGTACACGAGCGCGGTGGACCTGGTCACGCTGAATGCCCGGCTCCGCTACAACCGCAGGGAGGGCCAGGACTTCTACCTGGTCCTGAACGACGGGGTGAACACCGACCGCGAGGCGTTCGATCCCGTCCGCCCCTTCAGCGCAGGACGCACCCTCCTCGTCAAGTATTCCCACGCGGTTCCCGTGGGGTGGTAGCGGGAGATCCTGGAGCGCGGGGCTTCGAACGCCGTTGCCTCCCCGGGGGATGCGGGGTAGTGTGCAAGCGCGAACCGGCCGGCGGGTCGCATCCCCGAACCCCGAGGGCTGAACGATGGCCACCTCCCCCTTCCCTGCCGGCGTGCGCCTGCGCCACCGGCCCCTGGCCGTCGCGGCGCTTGCCTTCGGGTCGTGGCTCGGGGGATGCGGAGGGGAGGAGGCCGCGACCGGGTCGGGCGGAGGGTTCCTCGAGGAGCTGCCGCGCCTGCAACTGGAGGAGCTTGGGCGCATCGGGAGCACCGAGGACCCGGACTACGGGTTCTCGCGCATCGGCCCCGTGCAGGTGGGGCCCGACGGGAACGTCTGGGTGGCGGAGACGCAGGACCGGGAGCTTCGCGTGTACTCGCCGGACGGAGCGCTACTTCGCCGCGTGGGGCGGCGGGGCGACGGGCCGGGGGAGTTCGCACAGAACCTGACGAGCTTCGGGTTCGTGGGAGACACGGTGTGGGCCTGGGAGGACTGGCCCCGGAGGCTTGCGCTCTTCACCGTGGAGGGCCAGGTGCTGGGCACCGTCGTGGTGGACCTGCTGGAGGCGGAGCTCTTCGGTCCCGGCGAATGGTCACGCCTGGACCCGGGGCGCACGGATCCGGAGGGGTTCCTCGTGGGCGTGCGCGGGATCGGGAACGTGGCCCAGGGTCCGCCGCAGCGGGACACGGTCCAGGTTCCGATCGTGCGGTTCTCGCTGGAAGGACGCGTCGTGGACACCGTGGGGCACTACGACTTCGTGCGACAGGGCCTTCCCGATCCGATCACCGTGGGGCGAAGCCGGTACACCGTTCCGGGCCCTCCGGGCACCGGCGCACGCTTCGTCCTTACGGATCGAGACCTCGTTCGAATCGAACACGATCCCGGGGACGGCACGGGGTACGTGCGGATCACCCGGATGACCCACGGCGGCGACACGATCCGCACCCGCGACTGGGCCGTGCGCGCGGTACCCTTTCCGGAGGCCTACCTGGACTCGCTCGCCACCTTCCGGGCCCACCAGGTCGGTCCCATCATTGCCCCGGCCCCGGGGGGCGGGATCGAGACGTACGAGCGCCACGCCGAGGACTCGGCGGCGGCACGGGTGGCGATCCGGCGCCGGATGCCCTTCCCGGAGCTCCAGCCCCCCGTGCAGGGACATCATGTGGCGGCGGACGGGGCACTCTGGATCCGGCGCGAGGGACTGGGTACGGCCGAACAGCGGTGGGTCGTGTTCGACGCCGATGACCTCCCGTTGGGGGTTCTCCACGTGCCTGCCGGGGTGCGGATCGCCTGGTCCGGGGGCGAAGAGGTCTGGGGGGTGGTGCGCGACGACTTCCAAGTGCCCTGGCTCGTGCGGTTCCGGCTGGCTCCGGAGGGGTAGGTGGCGGGTTCGGGGGACGGACCACGGGTCAGGGGGTCATGTCCGCGTCTCCGCGGAGACGCGCGAGGGGTTCCCCCGACGGCCTAAGCGCGATCTACCAGCACCTCGGAAAACTCCAGGGTCCCGTCGGCGAGAACGAATGCGGTCGGGGGGAGGCCCTCGGACATCTCCTGGAGGCGGTCGTAGTAGGCCCGGAAGTCGTCTCCGTCGGGCGCGGCCATCCCAAGGAACACGATGTGGGCGTCGGAGGAGGCCTTCCGGAGCACCTCCGGGAAGGGGCGGTCCCCGGCCACGATCACGTCGAGGGTGACCTCGCCGATCCGGAGGCCGGACAGGAGCTCGGCCAGGTTCCGGCGTGCTTCCTCCGCCGCTTCGGGGGTGCGCACGGCGAGCTTCAGGCGGACTTCGGCCTGCTCCCAGTCCACGTTCGTCCGGAGGAGGTAGGCCAGGAGGAGCATGAGGCCCCCGTTCGCCTGGAGTCCGCCCCACCAGACATGGATCGCCCGCTTCCCCCGGAAGCCCACGTGGTCCGGGTCACGGATGATGATCACGTTCCGCTTCTTCCGGTGGAAGGTCTCGATCATCTGGCAGTAGCGGTCCCGGCGGTCCACGTGCTCGCTCGCACCCAGGACCACGGTGTTCGGAACGAGCCGGCCGAAGCCGTAGACCTCCACGAGCCGCTTCGCTCCCGTGAAGGGGTCGGGTGCGGTGACGAGGCGCACGAAGGCCTCCACCCCTCGCTCCTCCAGGTACCCCTGGATCTCGGCCTCCACCTCCGCCTGGCGTCCGCTCTCCACTGCATCCTCGGGAAGAACGCTCGCCACCGTGACGAGCCCGCGGTTGTGGGTGATCGCGTTCGCGAAGTCGATGAGGGGCCATCGCTGGGTGGGCTCGCCCGAAAGCACGAGGGGGTGCGGGCGCCAGTTCCGGGCATCACCGCGCTCACCCACCCGGAGGAGCCCCATGCGCACGAGGGCCATCCACATGCCGTTGCGGACATCGCCCCAGGTGCCGGCGAGCCCCCGTCGCTGGAGCCAGACGAAGACCCCGATCACCACCGCGAGCGCGGCAATCGTTGCCACGGCGTTGATCAGGAACATGATGAGGAGGCACCCGAGGGCGCCGGCCATGGGGAGAAACCAGGGGATGCGGAAGGCCGGACGGAACGAGGGGCTCTGGAGGAATCCCTCCACCCCGGCGGCGAAGTTCACCGTCATGTAGGATGCGAGGAAGAACATCGTGAGGATCGGTGCCACGATGTTCAGGTCGCCGAGGATGATGGCCAGGAGGGCCACGCCCAGGGTGACCACGGTGCCCATTCGGGGGGCGTCGTCCTCGCCACTTCCCCTTCCGAGGATGCGGAGCGGTCCCGGAAGCACGCCGTCGCGGGCCATGGCCTGGAGGACGCGCGGGGCGCCCAGGATGCTTCCCATGGCGCTCGAAAGGGTGGCCCCCATGGCCCCGAGGAGGATGAGGGGCCCCCACGCCGCCATCCTCCGCATGATGAACGGGTCCTCGACGAGGGTCGCGCTGTCGGCCCGGATGCTGAAGAAGAACGGCATGGTGATGTAGACGAGAAACCCCACCGCGAGCGCCGCCAGCGTCCCCCGGGGGATCGAACGGGCCGGGTCCTTCAGGTCGCCCGACATGTTCACCCCCGCCTCGATCCCCGTCACTGCCGGGAAGAAGACGGCGAAGGCGACCCAGAACCCCACGGTGACGGCGGCGGGGGCCGAGCCGGTGAGATCCAGGGTGGTCTCCTCGACGGGGCCCCCGAAGAAGAAGGAGAGGAGGGAGAGCCCGATGACCGCCATCACGATGTACTGCGACCGGATCGCGAGGCTCGCCGACCGGATCGCGAGCCCCGAGACCGCGATCGCGGTGACCACACCCACCACCCGCTGGTTCACCCCGGGAAAGACGTCACCGATGATCTCGGCGAACCCGATGACGTAGAGCGCCATCGAGAGGGCGAGGGCGAAGTAGAGGGGGATCCCCACCGCCCCACCGGTCTCGAGGCCGAGGGACCGGCTGATCATGAAGTACGCGCCGCCCGCCCGGACCCTCCGGTCGGTGGCGATGGAGGCCATGGAAAGCGCGGTCACGAGGGTCACGCTCGTGCATACGACCACGATCACGAGCGTCGCCAGGAGCCCCACGTTCCCCACGACCCACCCGAACCGCAGGTACATGATGACGCCGAGGATCGTGAGGATCGACGGCGTGAAGACGCCCCCGAAGGTGCCGAGGCCGGCACCGCGGGGTTCGTCGCGCTCCGGTGGCACGGGTGCGCTGGAGGAAGGCTCGCTCATGGAGAGGGATTCTTCCCCGCGAGGGGGGTGGATGTCAACGCGGGTGGCGGGTCCTCATGGGGGCGAATCGGAAATCCAGATGGGCTCCCCCCTGCCTTGCATCCGTGCGCGGACCCACCGCATGGCCAGAAACGCCCCGACGGGGATCATCAGCTTCAGTCCCTCGTAGAGCCGCCGCCGTGCGGGCGACGACTCCCCGATCGAGGCGCGAACGCCGTTCGTGCGCCAGAGAAGGAGCTCTCTGGCAGCCTCATCGTAATCCGTCCAGTCCCGCGATGTGGCCGGCGCGAGGTCCCGGACCAGGCACTCCCTGAACCGCCCCGCACGCGCGACGATCGCCGCGATCTCGGCGCGCCTCTCCTCGAGACCGGCGGGCTCGAGGAGGGAGGCCAGCGCAGGATGTCGGTCCACGAGGTCCAGAGCGTACTCCGTCCACAACCGGTAGCCGACGACGGACTGGGAGGCTCCGGGATCCCAGGGCTTCGGGCGGACGGAATACCCCGAGTAGTGAAGGAAGCGGATGCGGTCGATGTTCCTCGCCACGTAGGCCAGATTGTCGAACGTTCGGCAGTTGTAATGTTCCGACAGGACGTGCACCGGGCGTCGTCGGAAGTACGCGTTGATCAGGGCCTGGTCCCGAAGCAGGG
>JBJHCE010000164.1:0-6687 GCA_050485865.1 Gemmatimonadales bacterium
CTCCTGGAGGAGGGTGGCCGACCTGCGGCCGATCCGGTGAAGCGCACCCGCACGGTTCAGGGGAACGCGCACGATGCGGCTCTGCTCCGCCAGCGCCTGGAGGATCGCCTGGCGAACCCACCAGACCGCGTAGGAAATGAACTTGATTCCCTTCGTTTCGTCGAACTTGTGGGCCGCCCGGATCAGGCCGAGGTTCCCCTCGTTGATCAGGTCGGAAAGGGGGACCCCCTGGTTCTGGTACTTCTTTGCCACCGAGACGACGAAGCGGAGGTTCGCCCGAACGAGGGCGTTCAGGGCCTCGCCGTCGCCGGTCCGAATGAGCCCGGCGAGGCGCGCCTCTTCCGCCCGGTCGATGAGCGGGAAGCGCGAGATTTCCTTCAGATACTGGTCGAGGGAGCCCTCGGGGTCCGGGGCGCCGGGTCTGCGGGGCGTGAGACTCATGGGGAGGTCCCGGGGATGCGGACGCGAGGGCACCCGCGGAGCAGCGGGCGACCCCACCGTCATCATCGGGGACGCACCGCACTTTCGCAACTCCGCCACCCCCCACTCCCCCGGCCGGGGCTTCCCGACCTACTGGATTCGGCCGCCGATGCGGTCCCAGCGAATCTCCCGGAGGAAGGGGAGGCGCCCTTCCGGGCTCATTTCGAAGGAGTAGTAGACGATCCAGGGTCGCCCCCGGATCGATTCCCGCTCCACGAATCCCCAGTAGCGCGAGTCCTCCGAGTTGTCCCGGTTGTCGCCGAGGACGAAGAACCCGCCCTCCGGTACGACGATCGGCCCCCAGTTGTCCCTCGACGGACGGTAGGGGCCGGGCCGCCGGGCCCCTGCGAGGTGCCGGGCCTGCCAGCCCATGCCCGGATGCACCGCATCCCCCCCCGGGTCCGAATGGCGGGCGTAGGGCTCCCACATCGGCTCACCGTTCAGGTAGAGCTGCTTGTTGCGCATCAGGAGGGTGTCGCCGGGGAGGCCCACGAGACGCTTCACGTAGTGCTTCGTGGGCTCGTGCGGGGGGTTGAAGACGATCACCTCGCCTCGAGCGGGCTCGGCCAGGGCGGGGAGGGTCACCCCGAGACCCGGGATCTCCGCACCGAAGACCGCCTTGTTCACGAGGAGGAAGTCGCCGGCGAGGAGCGTCCCCTCCATGGAAGAGGTGGGGATCTTGAAGGCCTCCATGACCACGGTGCGGACGGTCACGAGCACCACGAGGGCGAGAAGGACCGAGCGTCCGGTCTCGACGAAGACCCGGGCCGCACGCCTTCCCGCACCCAGGCGACGCGGCGCCTCGCCACCACCCTCGTCCCCCCCGGTGCCCCCGGGCGGGGGCGCCGACGGCCTCTCCCCCGGGAGCCCGAAGGGGTCCGGCGGCAGTGGAGGGTTGCGGGGAGCGCCTTCAGGGACCATCGATGGAGCCATCCAGGTAGAGGCACCGGGGTTCGAGCGCGGGACTCCGGGAGGTACACGACCCCGAGCCGACCGGTTCCCCGGAACGCGGCGCCCGCTCGGTTCGAACCCACCGGCCACTTCAAGCGTATCACCCACGGCGGGGTCGTGCCAGCCGGTGCCCCCACCATCCGTCCCCCCCTCCCGAGCCCGACGATGTCGACCCCCGCCTCCCGCCCCATCCTGCGGAACCCCCTCGGGATCCTGGCACTCGCAGTCGGGGGTGCGCTCGCCGGATGTCCCGCGGTTCCCGGGGCCCAACCCGACCCGGAGCCGACCCTGCTCCGCCCGGCGCAGGAATCGGAGCTGGTTCTCCGGTCCGACACGATCTGCGGTGGAGCGGGGTACCTCTGCGACTTCCTGCTCGGGGCCGACCCGCCCCGGGTGGGGCGGTGGCCCGATGCCACGGGGACTCTCGTCGTTCGCGTCCCCCTCCCGCAGGGGCGCGACCCGGAGGTCGCACGGGCGCTCCAGGCGGCGGCGGTTCGGGGCATCCGGGCGTGGGATGGCCAGCCCTTTCCGATCCGGGTCCTCGACCGGGCCTCCGATCCCGGCCAACCCGTCCACATCCAGGTCGCCTGGGTGGAGACGCTGGACCCGGGGCAGGCCGGCCGGGTGCGCACCCGCTGGGAGCTCGACCAGGCGGGATTCCGGTTCTCGGTGGAGCGCTTCGAACTGGCCCTCGGGGTCCGCCCCTCCGCATCGACCCCCCCCCGCCCCCTCGACCCCGACGGGGTGGCCCGGGTCGCGGCCCACGAAATGGGGCACGCCCTGGGGCTCGGCCACAGCGCCGACCCGGGCGACATCATGTACCCGACGAACCCCCGGACCGACCTCTCGCCCCGGGACTTCCGCACCCTCCACGCCCTCTACCGGCTGCCGGCGGGGGCACGGATCGACTGAGCGGGGGCACGGATCGACGGACCGGGGGCACGGATCGACCGAGGGGGTGGCGCGGCGCCCGACCCCCTCAATCCTCCCGGCTCAGCCCGTACTTCTCGATCTTCTTGTAGAGATTCGAGCGGGGCATGTCCACGGCCCGCGCCGTTTCGGAAACGTTCCAGTCGTGCTCCCGGAGGCGCTCGAGGAGAAAGGTCCGCTCGGCGTGATCCCGGAATTCGTTGAAGGTGGCGGTCCGCATGAGCTCGGGGGCGAACCCGGCGGCCCGGTCTCCGCCTCCCCCAAGGAGCTCCACGTCGGCCGCGCCGATCCCCTCGCCGGGCGCGAGGATCAGGAGGCGCTCCACCGTGTTGCGGAGCTCCCGGACGTTCCCGGGCCACTCCATCCCCTCGAGGCGCCCGAGGGCCTCGTCCGAGAAGGTCCTCGGAGGGATTCCCTCACGGGCGGCCATCTGCTCGGCGAAGTGCCGCACGAGAAGGGGAATGTCCTCCCGCCGCTCCCGGAGCGGCGGAACGTGGATCGGCACGACGTTCAGGCGATAGAAGAGGTCTTCCCGGAAGCGCCCTTCGGCGATCTCCCCTTCGAGCTCCTTGTTCGTCGCTGCGATCACCCGGACGTCCACCTCCTTCGGGCGCTGCCCCCCGACCCGGGTCACCTTCCCCTCCTCGAGGGCGCGGAGCACCTTGGCCTGCGCCGCCGGCGCCATGTCGCCGATCTCGTCGAGAAAGAGGGTTCCCCCGTCGGCCTGCTCGAAGGTCCCCGCCCGATCCTGAACCGCCCCGGTGAAGGAGCCCTTCATGTGCCCGAAGAGTTCCGATTCGATGAGTTCCGACGGGATCGCCGCGCAGTTCACCTCCACGAAGGCCTCCCCCCGACGCCGGGAGTTCCGGTGGAGCGCCCGGGCCACGAGCTCCTTTCCGGTCCCGTTCTCGCCGGTGATCAGGACCCGGGCATCGCTTGGCGCCACCCGCTCCACCCGCTCGAGAACGTCGCGGATCGCCCGGGAATTCCCGATGATCCGGTGCCGCGCCTCCACCTCCGAGCGGAACGCCTCCACCGAATCGGCGAGCCCCTTGCGGTCCAGGGCGTTCCTCAGGGTGACGAGGAGCCGGTCCGTGTCCAGCGGCTTCTGGAGGAAGTCGAAGGCGCCGCGCCGGGTGGCCTCCACCGCCGTCTCGATGGTGCCGTGCCCGGAGATCATGATCACCTGGGTTCCGGGGGTCCGCGACCGGATCCGGTCCAGCGCGTCCAGGCCGTCCATCCCCGGCATCTTCACGTCGAGGAAGACGACGTCGGCGGTGGTCCGCGCGAGCGCCTCCAGCGCCTGGGCACCGGACGCCGCCACCTCCACCGCGTGCCCTTCGTACTCGAAGAGCTGCCGCAGTACGTCGCGGATCGAGCGCTCGTCGTCTACGACCAGGATCTCGGCCAGGGGGGGCTTCCTTTCAGGAGGGTTCGAGGGTGCTCTTCAAGGGGATGCGGCGGTCCGGTCCGCCTTCGGGGGGCCGGCACTGCCGGAGGGGCCCCCCGGGGGCCCCCGGCCTCACTCGATCCGGGCCAGGTGGAGGCGGTCGTCCGCCACCCGCACCGAACGGACCCCCTCCGGAAGGGGGAGGAGGAGGGCCTCGGGGGGAAGGTCGCTCCGGGCCGGTCCCTGTACGCTCTCGAGAATCCGGGGAAAGAAGCGGCGGGGAATCGGAATGGACGATGCGTCGATCCGGTGGACGAGAAGTGCCGCTTCGCCCCCGGCCAGCGCCAGGACCCTGCCTCGAAGCTGCACCGGGACCGTGTCGGGAAGGAACCCGAGGATCCCGTCGAGCTCCGGCAGGCGGGGGATGCGTTCCCGGTCGAGGCGCACCCCCAGGTGCAGCTCACCGTCGCGGAAGGTCACGGAAGGGGTCGAGACCCCTTCGGGCCACGCTTCGGCGTACCGGAACCGGAGTAGACTCTCGAGTTCCACCCCCGAGAGGCTGACCTCCTGCGACGCTCCCTCGGCAAAGGCCAGGATGCGCGCCTCCGCGCCCTCGGCGAGCGCCTCGGACGGCTCGACGGCGATCGGGGCCGGGTCGACACCGCGGACCTCGTCGTAGACGGCGGGGCCGAAACGCCACGCCACGGCCACGATGGCGACCAGCCCGACCAGGGCCAGCGTCCTGCCCAGGCATCCGAACATGGGGGTCCCTCGTCAGGCGGGCTGGGGCGCCGGGCGGAGCGGAATCGAACCGAGCACGGAGTAGCGGCTCCCCTTCTGGGAGAGGTGGGAGCGAACCAGGTCCACGGTGCGCACCTTCACCTCCATGGTGAACTCGAGGGAAGCGACGAGGTCGTCCAGGCCGCGATAGGCGCCTGCGCCCTCGCGCTCCGTGGCCCTTCCGAGGGTCACGTGCGGATGGAACGCCCGGGTCTCCCGTTCGAAGCCGTGGGGCGCGAGCCCCCACTCGAGGTCCTGCTTGAGACACCGGAGGGCGGGTGTGGGGTCCGCCCCGAGCCAGACCATGTCGGGACGCCGGATCGTCGGGAAGGCCCCGAAGCCGCCGAGCGTCAGGGGAAAGGCGCGGGTGGCACCCGCCACCCGGGCCACCGCCCGTTCGAGCCCTTCAAGGCGGTCCGGGCGCACATCGCCGAGGAACTTGAGGGTCAGGTGGTAGCGCTCGGCCGGGAACCAGCGGACCGGAATGCTCGCGTCACGCAAGGGAGCGGCAGCGGCGTGAATCCGCTCGCGCTCCGCTTCGGAAAAGTTCAGGGCGAGGAAAAGGCGCATGCAGAGTGGGTGACGGGGGTCTGGAAATCCGGCAATGGAGGGAGGGAATGCCTCAGGTGGGAATCCCGCCCGGCACGGCGGGACGGGCGGATGCCGCAATGGCGCCGATCCCCTCGACGGCCCGGTCCACGTCCTCCCTCGTCGTGGACCACCCGAGGGAGAGGCGGAGGGCCCCGGTCTCGAGGGTCCCGAGGAGGCGGTGGGCCTCGGGCGCGCACTGGAGCCCGGCCCGGGCGTAGACGCCCCAGTCCTCCTCGAGGGTGCGGGCCAGCTCGGCGGGGGAGACCCCTTCCATGACCAGGGACACCAGGGCGGCCCCCTCCGGGGCCGGGGGCGAGACGACCCGGACCCCGGGGAGCCGGGAGAGTCCGTCACGAAGCCGGGCCTTCAGCCCCGCCTCCCGGGCGTGGAGCGCCTCGACCCCTTCTCCGAGCACGAACCGGCACCCGGCGAGAAGCCCCGCGAGCCCCGGGGCGTTGGGGGTCCCGGCCTCCAGGTGGTCGGGGTAGCTCTCGGGCATCTCCCTGAGGGTCGAATCACCCCCGGTCCCCCCGGAGCAGAAGGGGCGGACCTCCACCCCCTCCGCAACCCAGAGACCGCCGGTGCCCTGGGGCCCCAGGAGCCCCTTGTGGCCGGTGAAGGCCACCATGTGGGCCCCGAGCTCCGCCGGCCGGTGCGGAAGGTGTCCCGCGGACTGCGCCGCATCCACGAGAACGAGAACGCCGCGCTCCCGGGCCAGGGCCCCGAGCTCCCCCAGGGGGAGGACCGTCCCGAGCACGTTCGACACCGCGTTCACGACGAGGAGCTTCGCGCCCTCGAGGAGGCGGGCCGCCTCGTCCAGGTCCAGCGAACCGTCGGGAGCGCCGGGGATCATCCGTGCTTCCACCCCGAGGCTCCGCGCGAGGGCATGCACCGGCCGGAGGACCGCGTTGTGGTCGAAGGGGGTGATGACGACGGCATCCCCCTCCCCCACGACCCCGTGGATCGCGGTGTTGAGCGCGTGGGTGGCGTTCAGCATGAACGCGATGCGCCCCGGGTCACCCGGAAGGCCCAGGATGCGGGCCACCTCGCGGCGACACCGGAGGGCCGTTCGCCCGGACTCCACGGACAGGGCATGGCCGCCCCGCCCCGGCGATGCCCCCACCCGGGTCAGGAAGTCGTGTACCGCCGTGGCCACCTCGGGAGGACGGACGGCGGAGGTGGCGGCGTAGTCCAGGTAGTGCATGGCGCTCGAACGGATGGGAACAGGGTGCCTCCGGCGCCGGAAAGAGTACGTGATCCGGGGGTTCCTGACAACCTGGAGCTTGCGTCACGGCGTTCAGGGTTCCCGAAAATGCAGCGCCTCCGCCACGTGGTCCTCCCCCACCGTCTCCTTCCCGTCGAGGAGCGCCACCGTCCTTGCCACCCGGAGGGCACGCACGACACCCCGGCTCGAGAGGTGTCCCGTCTCCGCTGCGTCGGTGAGGATCCTGAGCGCCCGGGGCGAGGTCATGGCCTCCATCTCGGGTCCCGTGCGCCCCCCTGCTCCCTGGGCCCGTGCTGCCTCGACGCGGGCCCGCACGGTGGCCGAGTCCTCGCCCGAGCGC
>JBJHCE010000165.1:0-6619 GCA_050485865.1 Gemmatimonadales bacterium
AGCTCGCCGACCACTCCCCCGTGCGCGGGAGCATGGTGATCCGCCCCTGGGGGTACGGGATCTGGGAGCACATGCAGCGGGCCCTCGACGACATGTTCAAGGCCACCGGGCACGAGAACGCCTACTTTCCGCTTCTCATTCCCATGAGCTTCATCGAGCGGGAAAAGGAGCACGTGGAGGGGTTCAAGCCCGAGCTCGCCGTGGTGACCCACGCCGGGGGGAAGGAGCTCGAGGAGGCCCTCGTGATCCGTCCCACCTCCGAGACGATCATCTACCACATGTACGCCAAGTGGGTGCAGTCGTACCGGGACCTCCCGGTGCTGATGAACCAGTGGGCGAACGTGATGCGCTGGGAGCTCCGGACCCGCCTCTTCCTGCGCACCGCCGAGTTCCTCTGGCAGGAGGGGCACACGGCCCACGCCACCGAGGCCGAGGCGGAGGCCGAGACCCGGCAGATGCTCGGCGTCTACCGGAAGTTCATGGAGGAGTGGATCGGGATGCCGGTGGTGACCGGCCTCAAGTCGGACTCGGAGAAGTTCGCGGGTGCCGTGCGCACCTACACCTGCGAGGGGCTCATGCAGGACAACCGGGCGCTCCAGGCCGGGACCTCGCACAACCTGGGGCAGAACTTCTCGAAGCAGTTCGACCTGAAGTTCCAGAGCGAGGCGGGGCAGGAGGAGTACGCCTGGAACACCTCGTGGGGGGTCTCGACGCGCCTCGTGGGCGGAATGATCATGACCCACGGAGACGACACGGGGATCGTGGTTCCGCCGAGGCTCGCGCCCACGCAGGTCGTGGTCGTGCCGATCTACCGGAAGGACGAGGAGCGCGCGGCGGTGGTGCAGAAGGCCTTCGAGGTACGGGCGCGGCTGGCCGAGTCCGGGGTGCGGGTGCGGGTCGACGACCGCGACCACCTGAACCCCGGCGCCAAGTTCTGGGAGTGGGAGCGAAAGGGCGTGCCCTTCCGGATCGAGGTGGGCCCGAAGGACCTGGAAAAGGGGCAGCTCTGCCTCGTGAAGCGGGTGCGGGCCGAGGGCGAGGATCGGAAGCTCTTCCTGGCCGAGGGCGAGGCCCTGGCCGGGCTCCCCGCCCGCCTCGAAGCCTTCCAGCAGGAACTCCTGGATGCGGCCCGGGCGCGGCGGGAGGCGAACTCCCACCGGGGTGTGACCTCGCTCGGAGCGCTCAAGGAGATCCTCGAGGGGCCCGGCGGCTTCGTCTACACCGGGTGGAGCGGTGACCCGGGGGTGGAGGCCCGGATCAAGGAGGAGACGAAGGCCACCCTCCGGTGCATTCCGGACCCGGACTTCCGCTCGGAGACGGCTCCGGAGCGGTGCATCGGGGGGGATGCCCCGTCGAAGATGGAGGTCGTGTGGGCGAGGGCGTACTGAACGCCGGCGCCGCGCTCCCGGGTGCCGCACTTCCGGGCGGCGCCTTTCCCCGGGTGGACGGGGTGCTTCGCGCCGGGTTGGGCGCGGACGCGCCCTCCCTCGAGGCCCTCGCCGAGGAGCACGGCACCCCGCTCTACGTGTACGATGCCGACGCGATCGCGGCGCGGGTGCGCGCGTACCAGGAGGCGTTCGGCCAGGAGTCCTCCGACAGGGCAGGGGGGGCGGGCTTTCTCCTGGCCTACTCGGTCAAGGCGAACGGAAACCTGGCAGTCCTGAACCGGGTGGGGGCGCTCGGCGCCGGTGCCGACATCGTCTCCGGCGGGGAGCTCGCCCGGGCCCTCGCCGCCGGGATCCCGGCAGAGCGGATCGTCTTTGCCGGGGTGGGGAAGACGGAGGCTGAGATGCGCTCGGCCCTCGAGGCCGGGATTCTCGCCTTCCACGTGGAGAGCGCCGGCGAGCTCGAAGCGCTCGAGCGGGTGGCCCGGGAGGTGGGGATCCCCGCCCCGGTGGGGATCCGCGTGAACCCCGACATCGAGACGAACACCCCCCACGCCTACACCCGCACGGGCCACGCGGCCACGAAGTTCGGGATCGCCGTGGCCGAGGCCATGGCCCTCTACCGCCGGACCGCCGGGAGCCCCTGGATCCGCCTCCGGGGGATCGACGTCCACATCGGATCGCAGATCGTCGAGGTGGAGCCCTACCGCCGCGCCCTCGACACGGTGCTCCGGATCGTCGACGAGCTCTCCGCCGAAGGGATCGCCCTCGAGTACCTGGACCTGGGTGGAGGCTTCGGCGTGGGGTACGACGGAAGCCCCGGCCTCACCCCTGCCGAGCTCGCCTCGGTGGTGCTCCCTCCCTTGCGGGACCGGGGACTCCGCCTGGTGCTCGAGCCGGGGCGCTCCATTGCCGGCGAGGCCGGCGTCCTTCTCACCCGCGTGCTCTACGTGAAGGTGGCGGGGGGGAAGACCTTCGCGATCACCGACGCCGGCATGACCGAGCTCCTGCGTCCCTCGCACTACGACGGGTGGCACCGGATCGTCCCGGTCCGGGAGCGGGCGGGGGCACCCCAGGCCCCCGTCGAGATCGTGGGGCCGGTCTGCGAGACCGGCGACTTCCTGGCGCGGGGGCGGGAGATGCCCGTGCCCGAGCCGGGCGAGCTCCTGGCCGTGGCCACCGCCGGGGCCTACGGCTTCAGCATGGCCTCGAACTACAACGCCCGCCTCCGTCCCGCCGAGCTCCTCGTGGAGGGCGGTGCCGCCCACCTGGTCCGCCGGCGGGAGACGGTGGACGACCTGATGCGCGGAGAGTCGATTCCTCCGCATCCCCGAAGCTGACCCCCTCTTCCCGAGCCCCAGACCCCCTTCCGATGGCCCACGACCGCGTCCTGATCCTCGACTACGGCTCCCAGTACACCCAGCTCATTGCCCGGCGCATCCGGGAGGAGCGGGTCTTCTGCGAGATCCACCCCCCCACCCGTTCCATGGAGTGGATCCGCGAATGGGCCCCGAAGGCGGTGATCCTCTCGGGGGGCCCCGCGTCGGTGTACGACGAGGGCGTCCCGGGGGTGGACCCGGAGCTCCTTCGGGGGGAGTTCCCGGTGCTCGGGATCTGCTACGGGATGCAGCTCATTGCCTTCCACTCCGGCGGGAAGGTGGAGCACGGCACCCGGGAGTACGGAAGGGCCGACCTCGCGGTGGCGGAAGGGAACGGGCTCTTCGAAGGGTTCGACCCCGCCGAGCCCACACGGGTCTGGTGCTCCCACGGCGACCACGTGGACACGCCCCCGCCGGGGTTCGTGGCCCTCGCCTCCACGGCCACGCTCCCGGTGGCGGCCTTCCGCCACGAGACGCTTCCCCTCTACGGGGTGCAGTTCCACCCCGAGGTGGCCCACACGGTCCGGGGCGAGGAGATCCTGTCGAACTTCCTCTTCCGGATCTCGGGGTGCGAGCCCACCTGGACCCCGGGCGCCTTCGTGGGCGAGTCGGTGGAGGCGATCCGGGAGCGGGCGGGAGAGACCCAGGTGATCTGCGGGCTCTCGGGGGGGGTGGACTCGTCGGTGGCCGCGGTCCTCGTGCACCGCGCCATCGGAGACCGGCTCACCTGCATCTTCGTGGACAACGGGCTCCTCCGGAAGAACGAGCGCGAGAGCGTCGAGCGCACCTTCCGGCGGCACATGGGGATCCGCCTCGTGGTGGTGGACGCCCGCGAGGAGTTCCTCTCCGCGCTCCGGGGCATCACCGAGCCCGAGGCCAAGCGGAAGGCCATCGGAAACACCTTCATCCGGGTCTTCGAGCGCACGGCCCGGGAAGAGGGGACCGACGCGAAGTTCCTGGTCCAGGGCACCCTCTACCCCGACGTGATCGAGTCCGTCTCGACCGGAGGCCCCTCGGTCACAATCAAGACGCACCACAACGTGGGGGGACTCCCCGAAGACATGCCCTTCCAGCTCATCGAGCCCCTCCGGGAGCTCTTCAAGGACGAGGTCCGGAACGTGGGGCGGGAGCTCGGCCTTCCGGAGGAGTTCGTCGGGCGGCACCCCTTTCCGGGGCCGGGGCTCGGGATCCGGGTCCTGGGCGAGGTCACCGAGGAGCGCCTCGCCGTGCTTCGCGAGGCCGACGCGATCTACCTTGAGGAGATCCGCACCGCCGGCCTCTACGACGAGATCTGGCAGGCCTTTGCGGTGCTCCTCCCGGTGCGCTCGGTGGGGGTGATGGGCGACGGGCGGACGTATGAGGACGTGGTCGCCCTCCGGGCCGTGACCTCCCGCGACGGGATGACCGCCGACTGGTACCCCTTCCCCCACGATGTCCTGGGCCGCATCTCCACCCGCATCATCAACGAGGTGCGGGGCGTGAACCGGGTCACCTACGACATATCGTCGAAGCCGCCGGCCACGATCGAGTGGGAGTGAGGGAAGGGGTGGCCCGGCCGCGCGGGGCGGCCCGGTAGTGATCGGAAGAAGCGGCTCGCGTTCCGGGGAATTGGGTGCGGCGGGTTCTTCGGAGTACGATGGTCCGGTCCTCGTTCGTACTCAAGTTCGCGGTCGCCGAGGGCTCTCCCGGCCCGGCGGTCGATCGAGCCGGCCGCCCGAGTCGTCGGACGCTCGGTTCCAACGAGCGCATGAAACTGGCGCGGAAGGAGGCGCGGGCGCACACCCCCACGGATCGGGCCGCGCGGCTTGTGCGCTGGGCGTTATGTGGCGGTGGCGTGGCAAGGCTCCCCGGACCGTCGGCAAGGCGCTAGATTCCAAGGTACCGCAACGGCCGGAGGAGAAGCATGACCTGGCAAGACCACATCCATTCCGACCCCGAGATCCTCGGCGGGAAGCCCGTGGTGCGCGGGACGCGTCTTGCCGTCGATTTCCTGCTGGGTCTCCTCGCAGAAGGATGGTCGCAAGAGCAACTGCTTGAGAACTACCCCCAGCTCACTCCTGAAGCTCTGCGGGCCGCCTTCGCGTTCGCCTCCGAGACACTGCACGACGAAACGTTCTACTCGGTGGACCTGGGCGTAGCGTGATCCGTCTCCTGGCGGATGAAAACTTCCCGAAAGCCTCGGTCCTTCGCCTCCGGGCAGCGGGGCATGACATTCGACATGTGGCGGGTGACATGGCCGGGGCGTCCGATCGGTCCGTGCTCGCCTTGGCACGGTCCGAGAATCGGTACCTCCTCACTTTTGACCGAGACTTCGGGGAGTTGATCTACCGGCGTGGCGAGGCGGCACCTCCAGGGGTGGTCTATTTCCGCTTCCTGCCGGCCGACCCAGAGGAGTCTGCTCGGGTCTTGGGGGCACTTCTGGAGAGACCGGAGATTCAGCTTGAGGCACGGCTGACCGTCGTCACTCGCCACCAAGTCCGCCAGCGCCCTCTCCCATAGGATCCGCCACAGAACCAGGCGTTGCACCTGACAGCCTGCTCCGCGGTCCGCGGGTGAACGCCAGGGCGCTGGGCGTCATCGTGCTGTGCTGGCTCCTCTTCGCGGCCGGCCACGACCGAGTGGGAGTGAGCGGGGGAGGAAGCGCTACCCCCAGGAGCCGTACAGGACGTTGACGACCTCTATGGTGGGTCCGCCCTCTTCGGATGGAATCACGAGCAGCGTGTAGTGGTGACTCCATCCGCTCGGGCGCAGCTCTCCACGGAGGGTCGTGGGTTCGGGATGGATGCCCCAGATCGAAACGCCCAGGAGGCGGACCCCCTCTCCCTGCCCCTCCACCCCGGGGAGGACGTGGGCCCCGACCGGGGTCCCCGGGTTCAACCACCGGCAGGGACCGACCGCCGGCTCGGCCGCATCGTCCGGGTCGCAGGTCGGGCGCCGGAAGGTCCCGGGGTCGTCCACGGGCACGCCCAGGAGGCGTGAGGCGGCGGCGACCCACGCGAGGGACCGCTCGGTCGACTCGTCATCGACCCCATCCCTCCGGTCACCCACGACTCCGAGCCGGAACGGCTCCCTGATGTGGCCTTCGCCCAGGAGGAACTCGATGGCCGAGACGAGGGCGGGAACCGGGTCGTCCTCGTCGGGCCCCACCGGGTCCTGCGCTCCCAGGGGGCCTGCCATGGTCACGATGAACCCCATGGCGAGGGCGGCGCTGCGGGGAAGGGCCCGGGGAGGGTGTTTGTGCATGGTCGTGCTGCCTTCGACGGGGTCGCACTACCGCTGCCGGTCATGTCCACGGCATGCCGGGTGAACGAAAACTGGACCTGGCCCCGTCCCGCGGCAACCTCCACCGCTCGGGCCTTCAGCGCCCATCCCCGAACGGCATCGACACCCAGACAAGGGTCCCCCCGTCGGGCGTTTGCGAGATGCCTCGCAGAAACGGCTTGACCGACGGGACCTCCGGTACATCGAGCGAGATCGCGACGCGCTGGGCTCGCGCGAACTCCGCAATACTGGTGTGTGTCGCCTCCATGAGAGCCGCTTGCTCCCTCGCGCTGACTTGAACCCGGGGCACCGTCCGTGAGATGGCGAGCGTCCGGTCTCCCGTCTCCCGGTCCACCCGGTAGATCGCGTACCGGTCCTCCGGCGCGAGCAGGAGATCACCCGACCTGGACAGCGCCTGGTGCGCCCTCGGCCGGTAGGGCAAGCTAAACCCCCTGGTGTTCGAGCCGTCGTCGCTCACCCACGCCAACCGCTCGTCGTTCAGCACAGGCAGTACCTGCGGATGGATCGTGTCGATCAGGACTCCGTCGCTCCCCACGATCACCCAGAACGGTGGGGGGCGGGGCGGCACCGGCC
>JBJHCE010000166.1:0-6576 GCA_050485865.1 Gemmatimonadales bacterium
GCCGCCTCCCGCTACGGACTGAACGTGGCCGACGTCCAGGAGATCCTCATGACGGCCATCGGGGGGACGGTGGTCACCGAGACGGTGGAGGGGAGGGAGCGCTACCGGGTGACGGTCCGCTACGCCCGGGACTTCCGCGACTCCCCGGAGGCGGTGGGGGCGGTGCGCATCCCCCTTCCCGGTGGAGGAGAGACCACCCTGGCCTCGGTGGCCCGGATCGGGTTCTCCGAGGGGCCCATGGTGATCCGGACCGAGAATGCCTTCCCCGTGACCTCGGTCTTCCTGGATGTGGAGGGGCGGGACCTGGGGGGTTACGTGGCCGAGGCCGCGGAGCGGCTCGGGGCGGAGCTCGCGCTCCCCGCCGGGTACACCCTGTCCTGGGCCGGCCAGTTCGAGGCCATGGAGCGGGTGCGGGGCCGCATGACCCTCATCGTGCCCGTGACCCTGGCCCTCGTCCTCATTCTCCTCTTCCTCCACTTCGGGAGCATCCTCAAGACGCTCATCGTCATGCTCACCCTCCCCTTCGCCCTGGTGGGCGGGATCTGGCTCCTCTGGATGCAGGGGTTCGAGACGAGCGTGGCGGTCTGGGTGGGGTTCATCGCCCTGGCCGGGCTCGCGGTGGAGATGGGGGTGGTCATGCTCATCTACCTGGACCAGGCCCACGCATCCCTCATGGAGCGGACGGGAGGAAAGCCGGCGCCAGGCGAGATCCGGGCCGCCGTGGCCGAGGGAGCGAGCCAGCGCCTTCGTCCGGTTCTCATGACCGTGGTCTCGGACATCCTGGCCCTCCTCCCCCTCCTCTGGCTTGCCGGGGTGGGCGCGGCCACCATGCACCGGATCGCCACCCCCCTCGTGGGAGGCCTCATTACCGCCATGCTCCTGGCCCTCTTCGTGATCCCGGCCCTGTACTCGGTGTGGCGGGAGTGGGAGGTGCGGCGGGGGTGAGGTTGCCGCTGCCCCTGCTCCGGACCCCGATGAAGATTCCGGTACCCCGGTCCGACCCGCCCCGGCCGGGGGCGGTCAGCCGAGGTTCAGGGGCGCCCTCCGGTCGCGATCCTGACGAGCTCGACCCTGGAGACGATGCGCGGCCCGCCGGCGGCCTCCGGGCCCAGGACGAAGAAGTGTTCGTGGTAGCCGCTCCGCCAGAACCGGTCTCCCGAGGAGCCGATGTTGAACTCGACCCGCACCACCGCGAGGAGGTGACCTTCCGGGAGCGTCCCGAGGTGCCGCTCTAACCCCTGTGGGAGGGTCCTCGTGAGCTCCATGAGGCGATAGATGCGAGGCTCCCCCTCGTACGGGCAGTTGGCCTCGCATGTCCCGGTGGCGACCCTGGGCGGAAGGTCCAGTCCAACGTGCTCGCCGAGGTGTTCCCACCACGACCCGCGCTCGGTGGCAGGCCACCCGCGGGCTGCCCCGGCCTCGGCGAAGGAACCCACGTCGACCACCGGGGCCGCCTGCATGCCATGGGGAACCGTCCTTGAGGCCTCGATCTGCCGCACCATCTCGGGCCCCACGAGGGGCCACCCCTCGATCTCCTGGGCCGACACGCTCCCCCACCCGGCCACGGCGGCCAGAAACGCGAGGACCGCAGGCAGGAACGGGGCGCGAGGGGCGTCCGTCATGGGGCCCCTCAGGGAGTTCCCGCCGGCACCCCGCCGGCCTGGAGTCCGGCCAGGACGGCGTCCACGTTCGTGCCGGCGTCCCCGAAGAGCATGCGGGTGTTCGGGCGGAAGAAGAGGGGGTTCTCGATGCCGGCGTACCCGCTCGCCATGCTTCGCTTGAGCACGATGACCACCTTCGCGTTCCAGACCTCGAGCACGGGCATCCCGGCAATGGGGCTCTGGGGATCCTCCAGGGCAGCGGGGTTCACGATGTCGTTTGCGCCCACCACGAGCGCCACGTCGGTCTCGGGGAACTCGTCGTTCACGTCCTCCATCTCGTGCACGATGTCGTAGGGGACCCCGGCGTCGGCGAGGAGCACGTTCATGTGTCCCGGGAGGCGGCCGGCCACCGGGTGGATGGCGAAGGACACGTCCGCCCCGTCGTCGCGGAGGAAGCGGACGATGCGGGCCAGGGTGTGCTGGGCCTGCGCGGTGGCCATTCCGTACCCGGGCACGATGATCACCTTCCGGGCCCGGCGAAGGAGCTCCGTGGCCTCGTCCACCTCGATGGCCACGTGCTCGCCCCCGGCGCCCCCCTCCACCACCGTTCCCTCGCCGGTCCCGAACCCGCCCAGTATGACACTGATGAAGGAGCGGTTCATCCCCCGACACATGATGTAGCTGAGGATCGCGCCACTGCTTCCCACGAGCGCCCCGGTCACGATGAGGAGGTCATTCGAAAGCATGAAACCCGCCGCGGCGGCAGCCCACCCCGAGTAGCTGTTCAGCATGGAGACCACCACCGGCATGTCCGCTCCGCCGATCGCGGCCACCAGGTGGAGCCCCAGGAGGGCGGCGAGGACGGTGGCCAGGTACAGGGGAAGGAGCTGGGATGCGGGGTCCCCGCTCCCCTGGACGAAGAGGACCCCGAGCACGAGGACCACCGCGAGGACCACCAGGTTCAGCAGGTGTCGGGCCGGAAGGAGGAGGGGGCGCCCGGAGATCACCCCGTGGAGCTTCGCCGCCGCCAGGACGGAGCCGGTGAAGGTAATGGCCCCGATGACCACCCCGAGGTAGATCTCCGTGGAAAGCACGAGGGCCGCCGCTCCGATCCGGTCGGTGCCGTGCTCCAGGAGCGTCGCGAACCCCACCAGCACCGCCGCGGCCCCCACGAAGGAGTGGAGCATGGCCACGAGCTGCGGGAGCTCGGTCATCTTGACCCTGGCGGCCACGAAGAGGCCGAGGAGCGCCGCCGGCAGTAGGATCAGCACCAGGAGGAGGTGCCCCGTGAACCCGGGCCCGAAGGCCGTGGCCAGGAGGGCCAGCGCCATTCCGGTGATCCCGAAGAGAACGCCGCGACGCGCCGACTCGGGGTGGGAGAGCCCCGAGAGGCTCAGGATGAAGAGCCCGGCGGCCCAGAGGTACGCGATGGTGACGAGGTTCTGGGTCATGGGGTCACTTCCGGAACATGGCGAGCATGCGCCGCGTCACGAGGAATCCGCCGAAGATGTTGATGGCGGCGATGAAGACCGCGACGGCACCCAGGATGGTGGCCGGTGAATCGAGGGCCCCGGAGAGGTGGATCATTCCCCCCAGGATGATGATTCCGCTCACCGCGTTCGTGACGCTGATGAGGGGAGTGTGGAGGGCGGGGGTGACGTTCCAGACGACCTGCCACCCCACGAAGCAGGCCAGGACGAAGACGGTGAGGTGGCTGAGAAAGCTCTCGGGAGCCCCCCACCCCACCGCCAGGATGGCCAGCGCCGCAGCCCCCAGCCAGACGAGCCCGCCCTTCCCCTTCGCCTCCTCCTTCCTCCCCTTCCGCCCCCTGGCTGCGGAAACGGTGGGCGGGGCATCCTTCCCCTCATCCCAGGGTTGGGGCGCCTCCACCTCCTCCACCTTGGGCTTCGGGGGAGGGGGCCAGAGGATTCGACCCTCGTGGGTCACCAGCGAGCCGGAAACGATCTCGTTTTCGAGGTCGACCCCGAAGCCCTCGGCACTCCCCATTTCCTCGATCATGTTGACCAGGACCGTCCCGTAAAGCCAGCTGGTCTGGATGGCCATGCGGCTCGGAAGATCGGTGAGGCCGACGATTGTAACCCCGTGGTGTTCCACCACCTGGTCCGGAACCGTGAGGGCACAGTTTCCGCCCTGCTGGGCCGCCAGGTCCACGATCACCGACCCCTCCCGCATGCTCTCCACCATCCCTGCGGTGATGAGCTTCGGCGCCTCCTTCCCGGGAATGAGTGCGGTGGTGATGATGATGTCCACCTCCATGGCCTGGCGGGCGAACATCTTCATTTCCGCCTCGATGTAGGCTTCGGACATGACCTTGGCATAGCCGCCCTCGCCCGCGCCGTCCTCCTTCACGTGGAGTTCGAGGAACTCCGCCCCCAGGCTCCGGACCTGTTCGGCCACCTCGGGGCGCGTGTCGAAGGCCCGGACGATGGCACCGAGCCCGCGAGCGGCGGGAATCGCGGCGAGCCCCGCAACCCCGGCCCCGATGATGAGCACGGTGGCCGGCCGGATGGAGCCCGCCGCCGTGGTCTGCCCCGCCAGGAAGCGGGGGTAACGGTGGGCGGCCTCGATCACCGCCCGGTAGCCCGCGGCATTCGCCATTGCACTCAGGGCGTCCACCTTCTGGGCACGTGTGATGCGCGGGACCCGGTCCATGGCGATCGTGGTGACCTGGCGCCGGGCCAGGCGCTCGAGCAGCTCCGGGTTTTCCGCAGGCCAGATGAACCCGATGAGCGTCGCCCCCTCCCGAATCATCTCCGCCTCGTGCCTGCCGAGCCCCGGATGGGTCACGGGAGGCCGCACCTTGAGAATGATGTCGGACTCGGCCCAGAGTACCGCCACATCGTCCACCACCTGGGCCCCCACCTCCGCGAAGGCCTGGTCGGAGTGCCTGGCCGCCTCGCCGGCCCCCTTCTCGACCAGGACCGTGAAGCCCGCCTCCACCAGGCGTTTCACGGTGCGAGGTGTGCCGGCGACCCGGCGTTCTTCGGGGGTGATCTCCCTGGGGATGCCGATGCGCATGGAGGACCGTGGGTGCAGGTGGAGGTAGCGGGAGCGGCACCGGGCGGGAGCCACTGCCCCGGTCGCACGACGGGGCCAAGGTAGAAGGCGGGTTTCAGGGCAGCAACCCGCGGCAGCGGACACCTCGGGCGAATCCGGAAACGAGCACCCGTGTCACGTCTGGATCCGGACGCGACCGCGACCGGGAATCCCGGAGCTTGTCAAGGTGATGTCCGGAGGCGTCGGCGTGGTGCGGCGAACAGGTCGACGGGGAGGGAGGGCCCCTCCGTTCACGCCCTCAGCCGGTCCGGTTGCCACTCCCGGATCGCGCGTTTGATCGCGTCCCTGGAATCAAGGGCGCCGCCCAGCGTTTGCTCCACCAGGTCAGGGAGCTCGGCGTCGGAGGCGAAGCGGAGTGCCACGAGCTGTCCCACCGAAAGCGCTTCGATCCGCCCCCGCAGGGGTTCTGGGAGGATCCGTTCCAGCCGGAGCCGCATCTCGAGGCGAATGATCCGGTTCTGGACGGTGAGCACCATCATCCGGCTCGTGAAGAAGAGGGCCATGACGCCGACGGCGAAGGCCAGGTGGAAGAGTTCCGAAACCCCGGGACCGCGCACCAGCTCCACCACCGTGAAGACCAGGTAGAGGAGCAGGAGGGGGAAGGCGACAAAGTGATGAAGGGGCATGAAGCGGCGGTGGTTTTCGTAGTTCTGGGCTGGTTCGGGCACGGGTGTTCCAGGTCTGGAGGGCGAGGGGTCGGGTGGCGCTACGGGTCGCGGGAAGGTTAGCCTTCGGCGATCGGCCCGGCGAGATCGGGGGGCCTGCCTTGTCCCTGTGGATCCGGACGCGAGGCCCGGGCCCGACTCAGGCCCTCCTCCGTTCCGCCCTCCTCCGTTCCCCGGCAGGTGACCCATGGCATGGGCGCTCCACATTCTGCTTACCGGCCTCGCGATCCTCGTCTCTGCCATCGTCCTGAACATTGCGGCTGTGGCCGCGGGGATCCCCACTTGGTACGACTTCCTCGCCGCAGTCCGGGAACGGGGGCTCGCGGAGGCAGCTCGTGATGCGGGGCTCGCGGGGATGGCGTTTCTCCTGGTCGTGTACCCGTTTCTTCTCGGGCTCGTGGCCTGGATCGTCGGCACGGGGGCGGCACGGGCACCCTGAATGCGCGATGGGATCCGGTGGAGCGACCTCCGGTCGGCCACCCTGGACCCCGCCCGCTTCCCGGGGCTCGAGGGGTACCGGATCGAGTAGCGACTGCCAAACCAGAGGGTGCGGCGCGGGGTGGGAAGCGCTCCTCTTGAGGCAGGAAGCTCCGGCTCGCTGTTGCGGAGGTTCCGAGGCGGTCAGATTCACCCCCTCCTCCCCCCCTTCGCAAAGGAGCCCTGATGCCCGACCGTCCCCACCCCTGGGTCCTCGCCGAATCGACATGGAAGGAGGTTGCTTCGACCCGCTGGGAGGTCGCCCTCCTCCCCTGGGGGGCCACCGAGCCGCACAACACCCACCTTCCGTACGGGACCGACACCTACCAGACGGTGCGAATTGCGGAGCGGGCGGCCCGCCGCGCCTGGGAGGCGGGGGCTCGGGTAGCCGTCCTCCCGGCGATCCCCTTCGGCACCCAGACGGGGCAACTCGATCTCCCCTTCGCGCTGAACCTCAACCCGAGCACCCAGTTCCGGGTTCTCCGCGACCTGGCCCGGTCGCTTCACGGCCAGGGGGTCCGCAGGCTCCTCCTCCTGAACGGGCACGGAGGAAACGAGCTTCGGGGGCTCGTGCGCGAACTCCAGGGCGAGCTGGACCTCCTTATCCTGCTCGTGGACTGGTACCGGCTCGTCGACCCCTCGGCGTACTTCGATGAGCCGGGGGACCACGCGGGAGAGATGGAGACGAGCCTGATGCTGGCCATTCACCCCGAACTCGTGGACCCTCTCGAAGGGGCCGGCGACGGACGGGCCCT
>JBJHCE010000167.1:0-6566 GCA_050485865.1 Gemmatimonadales bacterium
GGAGCGCCGCGTCCTGCGGGGCCATGCGGGCACGCCGCCTCCCCTGGGTGGCCGGGCGCGCCGGCGCGGTGCGGTCGCAGGGCGAAACCGGGCCCGCCAGCGGATCGTCGGCCGGTGCGGGGGCAGCCCCACCCCCCGCCCACCCCCGAATCCCTTGGTTCCCCCCGCCCCGGGGTTTACCTTCCGGATTCGCCTCGACCCCCCCTGGAACCGCGGGCCCCGGAACCCTCCCGCCCGGGCCCCGCCCGACCCCGGCTTCCGCGGCATGAGCCAGCCCGAGTCCGCCCCCCGCTCCGCACCCGAGCCCGTCCCCGCCCCGGCGCCCGGCGCCCCCGTCCCCACCCCCGGCCCCGGCCCCGCGCAGGCCGACCTCTACCACCCCGCCGAGCTCGAGGCGAAGTGGCAGGCCCGCTGGGACGCCGAGGGGACGAACGCCTTCACCCTGGCGGAGCTCGAGGCCCCCGAGCGCCCCTTCTACAACCTCATGATGTTCCCCTACCCCTCCGCCGAGGGGCTCCACGTGGGGAACATCTACGCCTTCACGGGTGCCGACGTGCACGGCCGGTACTGGCGCCTCCGGGGGAAGCAGGTCTTCGAGCCCATCGGCTTCGACGCCTTCGGGATCCACTCGGAGAACTTCGCGCTCAAGGTGGGCATCCACCCCATGGACCTGATTCCCCGGAACGTGGCGAATTTCACCCGCCAGCTCCGCCGGATCGGGGGAATGTTCGACTGGGACCATACCGTCGACACCACCGCGCCCGAGTACTACCGCTGGACCCAGTGGCTCTTCCTGAAGCTCTTCGAGGGGGGCCTGGCCGAGCGGAAGGAGGCGCCGGTCAACTGGTGTCCCTCGTGCAAGACGGTGCTCGCGAACGAGCAGGTCGTGGGGGGCGCGTGCGAGCGGTGCGGGACCCCGGTGGAGCAGCGCCGGATCGCCCAGTGGTTCTTCCGGATCTCGAAGTTCGCGCCGCGCCTCCTCGAGAACCTGGCCACGCTGGACTGGTCCGACACGACCCGGAAGGCACAGGAGAACTGGCTCGGACGGAGCGAGGGAGCGATCCTCCGGTTTCCGGCTGCGGAGGAACCTTTCTCGGGAGATGCACCCGAAGCTGACGCTCCCGCCCCTGGGGCCGCCATCCGCGCCTCCGACACCCGCGTCGAGGTCTTCACGACGCGCCCCGACACCGTCTTCGGCGCCACCTGGATGGTGCTCGCTCCCGAGCATCCCCTGGTGGACCACTTCACCTCCGGGGCGCAGCGCGCCGACGTGGAGGCGTACGTCGACCGGGCGGCGAAGATGGACCTCGTGGCCCGGAAGAAGACCGACAAGACCAAGACCGGCGTCTTCACCGGCGGCTACTGCCTGAACCCCGCCACCGGGAAGCCCGTCCCGGTCTGGGTCTCGGACTACGTGCTCATGGAGTACGGCACCGGGGCCATCATGGCGGTCCCGGGGCACGACGAGCGGGACTTCGAGTTCGCCACCGCCTTCGGCCTCCCCATCGTACGGGTGGTGGCCGGCGAGGGGCAGGACGCGGGAACCCCCCTCGAGGAGGCCTACACCGGCCCCGGGCGCCTCGTGAACTCCGGCGACTTCGACGGCCTCGAGGTGGACGAGGGGAAGGGGCGCATCACCGAGTGGCTCGCCGAGCGGGGGCTCGGCGAACGTACCGTGAACTACCGCCTCCACGACTGGTGCATCTCCCGGCAGCGGTACTGGGGGCCCCCGATCCCCATCGTGCACTGCGACGCCTGCGGCGCGGTGCCGGTGCCCGAATCCGAGCTCCCGGTGATCCTCCCCCGGGTCGAGGACTTCAAGCCCGACGACTCGGGCGTGAGCCCGCTCGCCCGGGTGGCCGAGTGGTACGAGACCACCTGCCCCCGCTGCGAGGCCCCGGCCCGCCGCGAGACCGACGTCTCCGACACCTTCCTGGACTCGGCCTGGTACTTCCTCCGCTACCCGTCCACGGACTTCCACGACCGCGCCTTCGACCAGGGCGTCACGAAGGCGTGGCTCCCGGTGGACTGCTACATCGGGGGGAACGAGCACGCGGTGCTCCACCTCCTCTATTCGCGTTTCATCACCATGGCGCTCCACGACCTGGGGCACCTGGACTTCGAGGAGCCCTTCACCCGCTTCCGGGCCCACGGCCTCATCGTGAAGGACGGGGCGAAGATGTCCAAGTCCAAGGGGAACGTGGTGGTCCCGGACCCCATCATCGAGGAGTACGGCGCCGACACCTTCCGCCTCTACCTCATGTTCCTGGGGCCCTTCGAGGAGGGAGGCGACTACCGCGACGCGGGGATCGCAGGCCCCTGGGGGTTCCTGAAGCGCCTCTGGGACACGGTGGTCCCGGTGGAGGCGCTCTCGGACGAGGCGCCGGAGCCCGCGGTGGAACGGAAACTCCACCGGACCATCGAGCAGGTGACGCGGCAGCTCCCCGAGCTCGGCTACAACACCTCGATCGCCGCCATGATGGAGTACCTGAACGCCGTGCGCACCGGGGGGCGCACCCCCCGCCGCGGCGAGGTGGAGCCCCTCGTGCCCCTCATCGCCCCCTTCTGCCCGCACCTGGCCGAGGAGCTCTGGTCGCGCCTCGGCCACGAGGGCTCGATCTTCGACGGCGAGAACTGGCCCGCCTACGACCCCGCCCTCCTCGTGGAGGACGCGGTCACCGTGGCAGTGCAGGTGAACGGAAAGGTCCGCTCCACCCTTGAGCTCCCCCGGGGCACGTCGGAGGAGGAGGCCCTCGTGGCAGCCCGCGCCGACGAGAAGGTCGCCCGCTTCCTGGACGGAGCCACGCTCCGCCGGGTCATTCACGTCCAGGACCGCCTGCTGAACCTGGTGGTGGGGTGACGGCGGAGGGGGCCCTTCCGGCCCGCCCCGTCGCATCCCAGAAAACACCTCCCTCATTCAACCCACCGGCCCATGCCTGACCGGACCCTGACCGACCGGACCCCTGCCGATCTCGCCGCGCGCCTCCCCGACCCCGACACGCTGCGCCTGGCGGTGGACGCCGTCCGCGTGCTCTCGATGGATGCGGTGGAGCGGGCGAATTCCGGGCATCCCGGGACCCCCATGGCGCTCGCACCCGCCGGGTACCTGGTCTGGCGCCACCACCTGAAGCACAACCCGGCGAACCCCCACTGGGCGGACCGGGACCGCTTCGTCCTCTCGGTGGGGCACGCGTCGATGCTCCTCTACTCGCTCCTGCACCTGAGCGGCTACGACCTTCCCGTGGAGGAGCTGAAGAACTTCCGCCAGTGGGGGAGCCTCACGCCGGGGCACCCGGAATTCCACGACACGCCGGGGGTGGAGACGACGACGGGGCCCCTCGGGCAGGGGGTGGCGAACTCGGTGGGGATGGCGCTCGCCGAGCGGTGGATGGCGGCGCGCTTCAACCGCCCGGGGCACACGGTCGTGGACCACCGGACGGTGGCGTTCTGCTCCGACGGCGACCTGATGGAGGGGATCTCCCACGAGGCCGCGGAACTCGCCGGGCACCAGCGGCTCGGGAAGCTCCTCTGGGTCTTCGACGACAACGAGATCACGATCGAGGGGTCCACGGAACTCGCCTCCTCCACGGACCAGCTCCGGCGCTTCGAGAGCTACGGGTGGCACGTGCAGGTGGTGGACGACGGCAACGATCTGGAGGCGCTGGATGCGGCCATCCGGGCGGCGCATGCGGAGGCGGACCGCCCCTCGCTCATCGCCCTTCGTACGCGGATCGCCTGGGGTGCCCCCACGAAGGAGGGGACGGCAGACGCCCACGGCGCCCCGCTGGGGGCCTCCGAGATCGAGGGAGCGAAGGCGCACTACGGCTACCCGAGCCTGGACCCCTTCTTCGTGGCCGACGAGGCCCGGGAGGAGTGGGGGCGGACGGGGCCCGAGGGGGCCGAGGCGGAGGAGGAATGGAACGCCCGCTTCGAGGCGTACCGGGCGGCCTTTCCCGAGCTCGCCGCCGAGTTCGAGCGGACCATGGGGCATGACCTTCCGGAGGGGTGGGAGGGGGCGGTGCCGGAGCTCTCGAACGCGGAGGGGGGTGGGGCGGCCGCGGCGAAGCCGGCCGCGACCCGGAACGTGTCGGGAACGGTGCTCAACGCCCTTGCCGGGCGGATTCCGGAACTGGTGGGGGGGTCGGCGGATCTCGGCCCCTCGAACAAGACGGACCTGGTCGGGGCGGAGTCGCTCCTTCCGTCGAGCCCGGGGGGGCGGACGATCCACTTCGGGGTGCGGGAGCACGCCATGGGGGCGATCCTGAACGGGATGGCGCTCCACGGGGGGGTGCGCCCCTTCGGCGGGACCTTCCTCATCTTCTCGGACTACATGCGACCGGCGATCCGGCTCGCCTCGATCATGCGGCTCCCGGTGGTCTTCGTCTTCACCCACGACTCGATCGGCCTCGGCGAGGACGGCCCCACGCACCAGCCCATCGAGCAGCTCATGGCGCTCCGGGCCATTCCGGGGCTCCAGGACCTCCGCCCCGCCGACGCGGTGGAGACCGCCGAGGCGTGGCGGCTCGCGGTGGCCCGGACCGATGGGCCGAGCTTCCTGTCGCTCACCCGGCAGAACGTGCCGCTCCTCGAGCGGGGCGGGAGCCCCATCCGTGCCGCCGGGGGAGAAGGAGGCGAGCGGCCGGGGAGCGGGGTGGCCCGGGGAGGCTACGTGCTTCGCGAGGCGATGCGTGATGGCGCGCCGGTGGAGCCGGAGGCGATCCTCCTCGCCACCGGCTCCGAGGTGCAGCTCGCCATGGAGGCCGCAGTGCGCCTGGAGGAGGAGGACGGGCTCCCCACCCGGGTCGTGAGCCTTCCCAGCTGGAACCGGTTCGCCGCGCAGGATGCGGAGTGGAGGGAGGCGGTGCTCCCGCGTTCGGTGCGGCTCCGGGTCTCGGTGGAGGCGGGCACGCCCCTCGGGTGGGAGCGCTTCACCGGGCTCGACGGGGGCGCGGTGGGGCTCGAGCGCTTCGGGGCGTCGGCCCCGGCGGAGGTCCTTTTCGAGCGCCTCGGGATCACCGCCGAGGCCGTGGTGGAGCGGGTGCGGGAACTCCGCGGTCTTTCGGGGGATTGAGGGGCCGGTCCGCGTCTTGACCCCCCGATCGGGGGGATACAGGTTCAGAGCTTTGCCGTTCGACACCGCCCCGCCGGTTCCGGACTCCGATCCGGGCCCGGTGGGTACGCCATGTTCGCCGCCTCGGTCCCCCTCCCCCCAAGGAGTGCCGATGGACCCGATTCAGAACCGCAGCGCCGGGGGCCCTCCCCCCACCCGCGACGCGCCCCCCCCGGGGAGCGGGAGCTCGCCGGTGCGCACCATCGCCCTCGTGGTGATCCTGTCCGTGTTCTGGCTCCTCCTCTCGGGGCGGATCGGGCTCCAGTACTTCATCTTCATGGCCTGCTCGGTGGGGCTCGTGGTCTGGATGAACCCGGAGCGCCCCTTCGGGAGCCGGGCCCCGGGCGTGGCCCGGGGCGGATCCGAGCCGATCCGGAGCTTCGGGGCCTTCGTGCGCTACCTGGTCTGGCTCGTCCGGAGCGTCGTGGTGGCGAACATCGACGTGGCGCGGAGGATCCTCGCGCCCTCCATGCCGATCCGTCCGAAGCTGATGGTCTTCCGGACCGACATCCGGAGCCACGTGGGGCAGGTGCTCGTGGCGAACAGCATCACCCTGACGCCGGGAACCGTCACCGTGGACCTCCAGGACGGCACCTACCTGGTCCACGCCCTCCACCCGGACACGGCGGACGCCGTCGTTTCAGGGGAGCTCCAGAACATGGTGGCCCCGATCTTCGGGGAGCCCCGGAGCGGGGCCCCCGAGGTCCGGTGGGCGGCGACCTGGGGAGCGCTCGCCGGGGAAGACGCGGTGGCGGGCTACGCGGACGACGTGGAGGAGGCCGAATGACCACGGTCCTCCTGGCCCTCGCGATCTTCCTGGCCCTCCTCGTGGGCGCGAACTTCATTCGCGTGGTGGCGGGGCCCACCCTCTTCGACCGGCTCCTGGGGGTTGGAGCCATCGGAACGAACGCCGTGCTCCTCCTGGCGGTGATCGGTTTCCTCTACGGCCGCCCCGACGGCTTCCTGGACCTGGCCATTACCTACGCGATCCTGAACTTCGTGGGCGTGGTGGCGATCGCGAAGTTCCTCGACGCGAAGAGGGCGGCGAGCCCCGAGCCCACCCCGCCGACCCCGGCGGAAGTGGCCGCGAAGGAGGCCCCGTGAGCAGCATGACCCCCCTCGACTGGGTGGCGGCGGTGTTCCTCGCCGGGGGCGCCTTCTTCCTCGTGGTGAGCACGGTGGGGCTCCTTCGCCTTCCGGACTTCTTCACCCGGTCGCACGCGGTGGGGAAGTCGGAGACGCTGGGCTCGCTCCTCATGCTTACCGGCCTTGCGATCCACAACGGGTTCGCCCTGGAAACCGCGAAGCTCTTTCTCATCGTGATCTTCATCACCGCCACGAACCCTTCCGGGATCCACGTGCTCTCCCGGGCCGCGCTCCGGAAGGGGGTCGAGATCTGGGTGCTCCCCGAGGACCGGCCGGCGGAGGGTGCCGGCGGCGCGAAGCCGGCGGGACG
>JBJHCE010000168.1:0-6501 GCA_050485865.1 Gemmatimonadales bacterium
CCGAGTTCCTCGACCTCGTGTCCCGTCTTCCCGCGCGTATTCCCGGGGGCGGCCCGGGGTACGCGGCGGAGTTCGCGGACGGGTGGGTGCGAGCGCTGGAGGTGGCGGCCACCGAGGCGGGCTCGCCCGGAAACTGGTGGGAGCGCTACCCGGTGACCCGGATCCTCTCGGACGTGTGCGGGCCCTTCAACTCGCCCGGAGTTTCCACCACAGGAACGCCACCCCGAGCGTGCGACCGCACACCAGGGCTGCCATCGCCGCCGTGACCCCCATGAGCCCGAGCCCCCAGCCGAAGAGGGGGAAGAGGAGGGCGATGGTGGTGACCTCGATGGCGGTGGCCATGGTGATGGGTCGGGTCCGACGGGCCTGGACGAGCAGCGCCCGCTGGAATCCCAGGAGGACCGAGAGCGCAGGCGCCACGGCGATCACCTGCGCCGGAACGAAGGCGAGCGCCGCCATGGCGGGGTCAAGCCCCGACACACCCTCGAACCAGACCCGGGCCAGGGGGGTGAAGGCGATGAGGGCGAGCCCCCCGGATCCGGCCACCGCGAGCCCCACCGCGAAGCGCCCGAGCTCCCGGCGGTACTCGCCCTTCCGCCCCACCAGGGCGATGGCCGCCTCCTGGTAGGAGAGCCCCAGCGTTCCGAACACGAAGTAGAGCGCCATGACCACGGGGAAGAGCGCGAGCGACTCCACCGGCGCCGGGGCCCGCCCCATGAAGAAGGTCAGGATCGGCTGGGTCGTGAGGCCGATGAAGGAAGTGAGGGCCAGGGGGTAGTAGAAGCGGAGAATGGAACCGAAATCAAGTTCGGGTTCTGTTTCCAGGGGGCGGGTCGGGGTCGCGCTTGCGGCCCGCGCGCCGGCGCTCCCCGCGCCCAGCTCCACGGCGTGGACCTTCCCGGGCGCGGCGACCGGCGCGTCTGCCGCCTGCCCCGTCGCATCCCCCACGGGCTCCTCCTCGTGCAGGCGGCGGATCACGTCCCGGGACATGAGGTGGGCCACGATCGCCTCCACCGAGACCCCCACCGAAAGGGCGCCGGCGCCCACCCATGCTCCGGGGAGTCCGGCCAGGGCGAGCCCCACCCCGGTGAGGGCCATGACCCCGAGGCGCACGAGGGTCCCGAGCATGACCCGGCGGGTGAACCCGGCGCGAATGAGGATGCCGTGGAGGAAGCGGCGGTACCCGATGGCCGCGGGCCAGGGAAGGAGGATCCAGAGCGCCCCGTACACCCGGTCCGCCACCTCCGGGGGGAGCCCGAGACCGCTCCGGAGCACGAGGTCGAAGACCGGGGGGACGAGGAGGAGGACCAGGAGGGCCGTGGAGAGGATGTTCAGGGCGAGGGCGAACGCCCGGAGCTTCAGGTAGCTCTTCCAGTCCTCCACGAGGGCCGTGGAGGCGCTCATCAGCATGATGACCGGCGATTCCACGAGGATCGCGAAGGCGAAGGCCACCCCGTAGGCCGCCAGGTTGAAGGTGGGGTCCGCGAGGCGGGCGATGACGGCGGCGAGGAAGGGACCCTCGAGGGCCATCATGATCCACTGGAGCGCCAGCGGGAGCCAGAAGAGGAAGATGGCGCGGGGGGTCCGCTCGATGGCGGCGGCGGAGGCGGTGCGGGGCGGGGCGGGCATCGCCGAATCTAACACCGGGCGAGTGGGGTGGCAGGGCGGTGAACGGGGCCGGGGAAGGGGGGGTGGGAAAGGTTGCTCCGGAGGGCGTAAAGCCGTTATTTTTCAAGGTTGTTTCGGCCCTCTCGAGGCCCCCTTCCAACGCCCGGATTCCGCGCCCCAACCCCGGCAGCTGAATGGACGAGCAGAACGACAACCGCCCCGACCTTCCCGAGGAGTCCCAGGCGTCCGGTGCCGCCCTTCCGGTGGATCCCGCACTCCGGGACGACGAGGGTGGGGACGGGGGCGGAGGCCAGGTGGTCCTCGCCCGTCTTCTCGAAGACGAGATGAAGGAGTCGTTCATCGACTACTCGATGAGCGTCATTGTCCAGAGGGCCCTTCCCGACGTCCGCGACGGCCTGAAGCCGGTGCACCGCCGCATCCTCTACGCCATGAACGACCTGGGGCTCTCCCCCGGCCGGGCGTACAAGAAGAGCGCGACCGTGGTGGGAGAGGTGCTCGGAAAGTACCACCCCCACGGGGATTCGGCGGTCTACGACTCCATGGTTCGCATGGTGCAGGATTTCTCCCTGCGCTATCCGCTGGTGGACGGGCAGGGGAACTTCGGCTCCATCGACGGCGACTCGGCGGCGGCCTACCGCTACACCGAGGCCCGGCTGAAGGCCGTGGCCGTCGAGATGCTCGAGGACATCGACAAGGAAACGGTGCGGTACACGCCCAACTTCGACGGGCGGATCGATGAACCCACCGTGCTCCCGTCGAAGGTGCCGAACCTTCTCGTGAACGGGTCGTCGGGGATCGCGGTGGGAATGGCCACGAACATCCCGCCCCACAACCTCCGGGAGGTGGTGAACGGGCTCACGGCCCTGATCGACGATCCGGAGCTTCCGCAGGAGGCGCTCGAGGCCATCATCACGGGTCCCGACTTCCCCACCGGCGGACTCATCTGCGGGAGGGACGGGATCCGGGACGCCTACCGGACCGGGCGCGGCCGCATCGTCATGCGGGCCCATGCCGAGATCGAGGAGATGGAAGGGGGGACCGGGCGCGAGCGGATCGTGATCCGCGAGATCCCCTTCATGGTGAACAAGACCCGGCTCATCGAGCAGATCGCCGGGCTCGTCCGCGACAAGAAGGTCACCGAGATCTCCGGGCTCCGTGACGAGTCCGACCGCGAGGGGATGCGGATCGTGGTGGAGCTCAAGCGCGATGCGGTCTCGCACATCGTGCTGAACCAGCTCTACAAGCACACCCAGATGCAGTCCACCTTCGGGACGATCCTCCTGGCCCTCGTGGACGGGGTCCCGAAGGTGATGACGCTCCGGGAGATGCTCGGGCACTTCATCGATCACCGGCACGTGGTGGTGGTGAAGCGGAGCGAATTCGACCTCCGGAAGGCGCAGGAACGGGAGCACATCCTCGAAGGGCTCAAGATCGCCGTCGACAACATCGACGAGGTCATCCGGATCATACGGGGCTCTCCCGACTCCCCCACCGCCTCCGGACGCCTGCAGGAGAGCTTCGGCCTCACCGACCGGCAGGCCGAGGCGATCCTGAACATGCGGCTCGCCCGCCTCACCGGCCTCGAGATGGAGAAGCTCGAGGCGGAGCTCGCCGAGGTGCGCGCCCGGATCGCCGAGCTCGAGGAGCTCCTCGGGAGCCGCGAGATGCGGATGCAGGTGATCAAGGACGAGCTCGCCGAGGTGGCCCGGAAGTACGGCGACGAGCGCCGGAGCCGGATCGTGGGCGAGCACTCGGACCTCTCCATGGAGGACCTGATCGCCGACGAGGAGATGGTCCTCACCGTGAGCCACCAGGGGTACGTGAAGCGGATCCCCCTGGACACCTACCGGGCGCAGCGCAGGGGCGGGCGGGGGCTCCAGGGAATGGCCACGAAGGAGGAAGACTGGGTCGAGCACCTCTTCGTGGCTTCGACCCACGACTACCTCATGGTCTTCACCCGCGACGGCCAGTGCTACTGGATCAAGGTGTGGGAGGTCCCCCAGGGGTCCCGGCAGTCGCGGGGGAAGCCCATCGTGAACCTTCTGAACATCGATTCCGAGTCGAAGATCGCCGCGGTGGTCCCGGTGCGGGAGTTCTCCGATGACCGGTACCTCATGTTCGCCACCCGCAAGGGGACGGTGAAGAAGTCGCCCCTCTCGGCGTACGGGAACGTCCGCTCGGTGGGGCTCAATGCCATCATCATCCGCGACGACGACGAGCTCATCCACGTGCAGATCACCTCGGGGACGAGCGAGGTGATCCTCGCGACCCGGGGGGGGATGGCGATCCGCTTCAACGAGGAGGACGTCCGCGTGATGGGCCGCGTCTCCACCGGGGTCCGCGGCGTCCGCCTCCGGGGCGACGACGTGGTGGTGGGAATGGTGATCGTCCGCGACGACTCGACGCTTCTCGTGGTCACCGAGACCGGAATGGGGAAGCGCTCCGTCATCGACGATTACCGGCTCCAGGGGCGGGGTGGGTACGGCGTCATCAACATGAAGCTCACCGACCGGACCGGAAAGGTGGTGGCCATCAAGTCGGTGCTCGAGACCGACGAGCTCATGCTCATCACCCGGAACGGGGTCGTGAACCGCCAGCGGGTGGCCGACATGCGGGTCATCGGGCGGGCCACCCAGGGGGTGCGGCTCGTGAACCTGGACAAGGGCGACGCCATCATGGACGTGGCCCGGGTCATTGCCGACGACGCGGAGGACGCGGAGCTCGACTATGAACTCGAGTCGGCGGGGCTCGAAGAGGAGCCCGGACGCGCCACCGACTCCGACCCCGACGCCGGGCCCGAAGCCGGAGACGGTGCCGAACCGGATGACGGCGAAGACCGCTGACCCGGTGGGAGGTACGGCCTCCCTCGTGACCCTCGACGAGGTCCGCGCCGCCGCCGGGGTGATCCGGGGTGCTGCGGTCCGCACTCCCCTGGTGGAGGTGCCCGGGCTCTCGGAGCGCCTCGGGGGCGAGGTGCGGCTCAAGGCCGAGTCCCTCCAGCGCGCAGGGTCGTTCAAGTTCCGGGGGGCGTACCACTACCTGGCGCGGCTCCGGGCGACGGAGCCGGCGGTGCACGGGGTCGTGACCTACTCCTCCGGAAACCACGCCCAGGCCGTGGCCCTCGCGGCCTCTCTTTCGGGGATGCGGAGCGTGGTCGTCATGCCCGTGACCGCGCCTGCGGTGAAGCGGGAGCGCGCCGCCGCCTTCGGGGCCGAGGTGATCCTCGAGGGGACCACCTCCCTCGAGCGGAAGGCCAGGGCCGAGGCGGTGTCCGAGGCCGAGGGACTCCACGTGGTACCTCCCTTCGACCACCCCTGGATCATTGCCGGCCAGGGAACCGCGGCCCTGGAGGCGGCGGAGGAATGGCCCGGAATGGACACCTGGGTGGTGTGCATCGGGGGGGGCGGGTTCGCGGCGGGGGCCGGGGCGGCGCTCCGGGGGCTCGAGGCCGGGCGGGCAGGGTCGGGCGCGGGCGGGGAGCGTTTCCGGATCGTCGGGGTCGAGCCCGAGGGGGCCTCGGCCATGCGAAGCTCCCTCGATGCCGGGATGCCGGTGACCCTCGAGGGGACCCACACGATCGCCGACGGCCTCGCGCCCGTCCGCCCGGGGGAACTCACCTTCCGCCACGTGGAGGCGCTCTTCGACGACGTGGTCACCGTCACGGACCGGGAGATCCGCGACGCGACCCGGGAGCTCCTGGTCGAGCACCGGCTCCTGGTGGAGTTCTCCGGGGGGGCGGCCCTCGCCGCCGTCCTTGCCGGGAAGGTCCCGGTCCGGGGGCGCCGCGTAGGGGTCACCCTCTCGGGCGGGAACATGGACCCCGCCCTCCTCCGGGAGCTCCCGTGAGTCTCCCTCCCGACGTGGTGAGCCTTCCCCTTCCCGCCGGCCCCCGCGACGACCTCCTGGACGTGGCCGGCCTCGGGGTGGGCCACGCCGAGGTCCCGGGCGGGGGGAGCGGGTGCACGGTGGTGACCGGACCCTTCCGCGCCCGGGTCCGGGTCCATGGGTCCGCCGGGGGGAGCCGGGAGTTCGTGACCCTGGCCCCCGGCCACGTGAGCCGCCGCGCCGACGCGATCCTCCTGACCGGGGGGTCGGCCTACGGGCTCGCCGCCGCCGACGGGGTCATGGCGGACCTCGAGGAGGCGGGCCAGGGGTTTCCCACCTCGGCGGGGGTCGTCCCCATCGTTCCGGCGGCGGTGCTCTTCGACCTGGCCCCCGGACGGGGGCGCCCGGGACCGGCGGAGGGGCGAGCGGCCTGTGCGGCGGCGCGTTCGGGAAGCGCGCCCCCCATGCGCGGCCCCGTGGGCGCCGGGGCGGGTGCCACCCTCGGCAAGCTCCTCGGCCCCGAGCACCGGTCACCCTCCGGGGTCGGGAGCGCCTCGGTCCGCGTGGGGGGGGCGACGGTGGCGGCCCTCGTCGTGGTGAACGCCGTGGGTGACGTGACGGGTCCCGACGGCGCGGTGGTGGCCGGTGCGAGGCCCGACCCGGGCGGCCCCCCGGTGGATGCCCTGGCCCGGCGCTTCGGCGCCTCGGTGGCCGGGCGGGATCCCTTCCTGGGAGAGAACACGACGCTGGCCCTGGTCGCCACCGATGCCCGGCTGGACGATGCGGAGCTCGAGCAGCTCCTCTCGGTGGCCGTGACGGCACTTCCCCGGCGGATCACCCCTGTCTTCACTCCCTTCGATGGTGACGTGATCTTCGGCGTGATCCCGGAGGGTGCCCAGGGCGGCGCGGCGCCTCCCGCAGCGCCTCCCGCAGCGCCCACCGAGGTGCTCGCCCTGGGCGCCGGGGCCCGGGAGGCCCTCGAGCGGGCGATTCTCCGCGCCGTCCGGTCGGAGGGGCACGCGTGAGGACTCTCCTCCTCTTCGACAT
>JBJHCE010000169.1:0-6380 GCA_050485865.1 Gemmatimonadales bacterium
GCGGCCCTCGCGGCGGTGGATCTCGTGGACTCCCCCCGTGGGCGGAGCCTCCTCGGGCGTCTCCGGGCCCTCACGGCGCGCTTCGAGGAGGGGCTCGGCCGGATCGGGGTGGAAACCATTCCCGGGGCGCACCCGGTGGTCCCGCTCATGATCCGCGACACCGACCGGACCCGGGCCCTCGTGCGCCACCTCTTCGAAGACGGGATCCTCGTGACCGGGCTCACCTACCCGGTGGTTCCCCGGGGCGACGAGGAGATCCGGACCCAGATCAACGCCGACCACACCGAGGGCGACATCGACCGGCTCCTCGAGAGCCTCGCGGCGTTCAGCGGCTGACGGATCCGCCGACCCTGGAGCTGCGGCCCGGGGTCGGAACGGAGGGTCAGGGACCCCCGGGGAGGGGTGTCATCTCGAGCACGCCGAGTTCCCCCAGGGGGGTGCGGTCCGGCGGGTGGTCCTGGAGCCCCGCCAGGTAGGCGGCAATCACCTCCGGGGGGCCGGCCACCTGCCACCGGGCCTGGGTCGCCCCGCCCCGGTAGTCCACCGACACGAGAATGTCGGAGAGCCGCCACTCCCGGTCGTTGAAGCGCCCCACCGGACCCTCCGGGTCCAGGAGCACCCGGCGCGCCTCCGCCGACACGAAGCGGGCGGTGAGCTCGAGGGCCCGGGTCCCCTCCCCGTGCCAGAATTCGGGCCCTACCGGAAGCTCCGCCGGGGGTGCGTGGTCCTCCCCGGGGGGGCGCCCCTCCGCCGCCGGGTCGGGAGCCCCCACCTGCACCGAGGGAAGGGTGCCCGCGTCGGTGTCCTCCGAGCGGTCCTCGAGGCGGCACCCCGAGGCGAGGAGGAGAAGGAGGAGGAGGACCGGGGTCGCGAGGAGGAGCGAGGTGCGGAGCATGGGATGGGAGGAGGCTCGGGCGCGGGGGGGGGGAGGTGGGGCCTACGGGGCCGGTCGCCCGAGCTCCGTCACACCGCTTCGCCGGAGCGCATCTTCCACCGCCTCCCTGTGCTCCGCCGGGACCGGGATCCCGCCGGTACGGACCCACGGGAAGGGGAACCCCTTCCTCGCCTCGATGAGAAGCATCCCCTTCGGGCCCCAGCGGTACCCGGCCATCTTCTCCCAGCGCATGAGCCCCCAGTAGCCCCAGATCCCGTTCGTCACCACCTGCAGGCGACCGAACGAGAGCGCGAGGGCGAACACGCCCATGACGAGAACCCCGACGTGGTTCACCGATGCACCCGAACCGAAGACCTGGGACCCGGCAATGAGGACGTGGCCACCCACGAAGAAGACCCCCCCGCAGCCCAGGAAGAACCAGCGCATGGGATGGGGCCCGCAGTCCTGGATGAGCCTGCCCCGGGCCCGGTACTGGGATGCAAGCACCAGGGCGCCGGGCACCAGGCCGAGGAGCAGGGCGCCCGCGAGGACGTACTCCGCCGCCGCCTGGAGTCCGAGGTCGGTCAGTCCCGCCAGCGCGGCCGCGACGATGAAGAGCGGAGGCAGGACGAGCACGGCCATCCAGGCGGCGTTTCGGAAGGCCAGGGCCTGCGGGGTCGGAGCATGGTCGGTGGTCATGGGTCTCGATCCGTGTGGGGTGTGGAAGGCGCGGCCGGGCGGGGGCGGAGCGGCTTCCCGAAGGCAAGGTGCGCCCGGGACCGGGCGACCGCAACCGGGATCCCCGTTTAACAACCTCCCCCCCATCCGCCTCCAACGTTCATCGGCGGGAGGGACGAACCGGATGCCCCGGACGCTCCCCGCCCCGTGCCCGGGGGATCGAAGCAACGCGAGATTCGACACCCCAGATCCATGTCCAGAATGGACTTGGAATGTCTCGCACCAACCAGTTTGGAGGTTTCGATGTCCGTTCGACTCACCAGCGGTTTCGCCTTGCTCGCCGCCCTCCTTCTCGTTCCCGCCGCCGCCTTCGCCCAGGGGGGCCAGGGTGCCCGTGGCGCGATGATGGGCGGGGGCGGCGGCCAGCTCCAGATGATCCAGTTCCTCGTGAACTCCCCTGCCGGCTTCGCCCTGGAGCACCGCGAGGACTTCCAGGTGACCGACCAGCAGGCCACGCGCCTCCGGGCCCTCGACATGGTCTACGAGGAGCAGCACAAGGAGCACCTCGCCCTCGTCCGGGAGCGGTTCGCCGCCCTCGAGGCGATGATGGCCCAGATGGGACAACAGGGCGGCCAGGGGATGCGCGGCCAGGGCGGTCAGGGCGGCCAGGGCATGCGCGGCCAGGGTGGCGGTGGCATGGGTGCCATGGGCGGCCAGATGGCCGAGATGCAGCCCGCCCTCGCGGCGCTCCGCGAGGCCCGCGAGAAGCAGTTCGAAGAGCTGGCCGGCGTCCTGAACGAGGCGCAGCTCACGCAGCTCCGCGAGCGCACCACCCCCCGGATGCCCGGCGTGCCCGGCGGGTTCTGATCGACCCGGCAGGTTCGCTCGCGCGAGCCTGCCTTGCGGCGCTGACCTCACGAGGCGGCGGGACTCCGGTCCCGCCGCCTCGACTCGTTTCCCCCCGTGGCCTCCCGGCCCCGGGCGCCGTACCTTGCGTGACTCTCCACCACACCCCCGGAGCCCCGGCTCCCGAACGCGACCCGACGCGATGAATCCGAACGCCCCTGCCCCGCGATCCCGCCGGAGCGGTACCCGCCGCGCCCTGGCCTTCCTCCTCCTCCTGGGCGCTTCCGCCCCGTTCCTGCACCCTGCCGAGGCCGAGAGCCAGGCCCGGGAGCGCCGGGTCGTCGACCACGAGGTGTACGAGATCTGGCGCACCATCGGGAACCGGGGGATCTCCGCCGACGGCCGCTGGGTGCACTACACGCTGAACCTCGAGAACGCCGACGGCGAGCTCGTCTTCGTGGGCGCCGACGGAACCGGCGAGATCCGCGTCCCCCGGGGTGCCCAGCCCACCTTCACCCGCGACGGGGCCCATGCCCTCTTCACGATCCGCCCTGCCCGCGATGCGGTGGAAGCCGCCCGGAACGCCCGAGGTGGTCCAGGGGGCGGCGCCGGGGGCGGCGCCGGGGCCCAGCCCCGGGACACCCTCGGGATCCTCACCCTCGCCACCGGCGAGATCGAACGGGTCACCGACGTGCAGAACTGGCGCCTCCCCTCGGAGTCCGGCGCATGGGTGGCCTTTCACCTGACCCCGCAGGCCTCCCGGGTGGGTGAGGAGGATCCCCCGAGGCACGGTACCCTGGTGGTGCGGGCCCTTGGAAGCGGCGACGAGCACCGCCATCCGAACACCACCTCCTACCAGTGGGACCCCTCGGGGGCCCGCCTCCTCGTCGTGGACTCCATTGTCGAGGGGGAGGGCGGGATCGCGCTCCGCGCCCTCGAGCCCACGAGGTCCGTGACCACGGTCATGGAGACCTCGGGCGCGCTTCGGAGCGTGACCCTGGCCCAGGGCGGAGAGCGGGTGGCCTTTCTTCATGCCCCTGCTGCCGGAGCGGACGGCGCCGAGGGCGACGACCGCCCCTGGTCCGTCCACCTCTGGGACGTGGGCACCGCCGCCCCCCGGGTCGTGGCGGCCGCCGGCATGCCCGGAATCGCCGCCGACTGGCGCGTGAGCGAGCTCGCCTCCCCCTCCTTCTCGGACGACGGGGCCCGGCTCTTCTTCGGCACGGTGCCCCCGACGGAGCCGCCGGCCGAGCTCACCGACCTCCAGAAGGAGGTGGACGTGGAGATCTGGCACTGGCTCGATACCCAGCTCATGACGGTCCAGAACGTCCGCGTGAACCAGGAACGACGCCGGAGCTTCCAGGCGGTGGCCCACCTGGATTCCGGGCGGATCGTCCAGCTCGCCGACCCCTCCCTCCCCGCCGTCTCCGTGCCCCAGGGCGGCACCGCGCCCTTCGGGTTCGCCCGCGACAACGAGCGCTACGGGATCGAGTCGTCGTGGGAGTCGCCGAACTTCGCCGACGTCCACAGGGTTGACGTGGCCACCGGCGCCCGCACCCTCCTCCTGGAGCGGACCCAGGCGAACCCTTCCCTCTCGCCCGGCGGGCGCTACCTGACCTGGTACGAGCCCGGGGACCGCCGCTGGTACGTCCAGACCCTGGCCTCCGGCGAGATCCGGGAGCTCTCGGCAGACCTCCCCCACCCCATCTGGAACGAGCGGAACGACTCCCCCTCCCCCCCGGGAAGCTACGGCTCCGCCGGGTGGCTCGAGGGCGACCGGGCCATCCTCCTCTACGACCAGTTCGACCTCTGGGAGGTGGACCCCACCGGGGCCCGTGCTCCCCGGAACATCACCGCGGGCGCCGGACGCGAGGCGAACGTGCGTTACCGGGTCATCGGGCTCGGCCGCGACGGCGACACCTTCGGACCTTCCGACGACGTCTGGGTCTCGGCCTTCGACTTCTCGACCAAGGCCGCGGGTTTCGCCCGGGTCCGCCTCGACCGGAGCGAGGCACCCCGCACCGTGATCATGGAGGACCGGAGCTTCTCGAACCCGGTGAAGGCGGCCGACGCCGACCGGATCCTCTTCTCGCAGGAGACCTTCGTGGAGTTCCCCGACCTCTGGGTTTCGGGGCTCGACTTCACCGACCGCCGCCGGGTGAGCGACGCGAACCCCCAGCAGGCCGACTACCGGTGGGGCACGGCGGAGCTCGTCGAGTGGATCTCCGCAGACGGGATCCCCCTCCAGGGCGTGCTCATGAAGCCCGAGGACTTCGATCCCACCCGGCAGTATCCCATGGTGGTCTACTTCTACGAGCGCTGGTCCGACGGGCTCCATGACCACTACGCGCTCGTTCCGCACCGCTCGCGGATCGCGTTCCCGATGTACACCTCGAACGACTACATCGTCTTCATTCCCGACATCGTCTACCGGGAGGGGTACCCGGGCGAGAGCGCGCTGAATGCCGTGAACCCCGGCATCTTCAAGCTCATCGAGGCCGGGTTCGTGGACCGGGAGCGGATCGCGCTCCAGGGGCACTCCTGGGGTGGGTACCAGATCGCCTTCATGGTGACCCGGTCGCAGAACCTCTACAGGGCCGCCGCCGCCGGGGCCCCGGTGGCGAACATGATCTCGGCGTACGGCGGGATCCGCCGCGAGACCGGGCTCGTCCGCCAGTTCCAGTACGAGCGCACCCAGAGCCGCCTCGGCGGGAACCTCTGGGACATGCCCATGCGCTACATCGAGAACTCACCCGTCTTCTGGGTCGACAAGATCGAGACCCCGCTCCTGATCATGCACAACGACCAGGACGGCCACGTGCCCTGGGAGCAGGGGATCGAGCTCTTCGTGGCCATGCGCCGCCTCGGAAAGCCCGCCTGGATGGTCAACTACCGGGGAGAACCCCACTGGCCCACCACCTTCGCGAACCGGGTGGACTGGAACGTCCGCATGAAGCAGTTCTTCGATCACTTCCTGATGGATGCACCCGCGCCCGCCTGGATGGTGGAGGGGATCCCCGCGGTGCGCCGGGGCGAGACGCTGGGCTACGAGCCGGTCCCGGGCGCCTCGGCGGTGGACGACCGCCAGAACGGAGGGGGCTGAGCGCACCGCACCACGAGACCTTAACCAAAGGGCTGACCCCTGACACGGGCCGGGCGTCCCGGGTCGATCTGACCCGGGTCACCCGGCCCGTTTCTTCTGGAAGCGCAAGGCGAGGACACCGAGGGGCCCCCGGGGGACGAGGCGTGCCGCCGCGAGCCCCAGGCGGGTCCGCCACCCGGGCACGACCACCCGCCGCCCCCGGAGCACCCCCTCCACCCCGGCCCGGGCCACCTGCGCCGCGCCGGTGACCCCGGGGCGCCCCTCCCGGGCGGCCTCGGCCCGGATCCCCGCCCGCGCCTGGAAGCCGGTAGGGGTGGTCCCGGGGCAGAGGGCCGTGACCCGGACCCCCCGGGGCCCGAACTCCACCGCCAGCGACTCGGAGAGGGAGAGGACGTAGGCCTTCGACGCGTAGTACGCCGCCATTCCGGGGCCGGGTAGAAAGGCGCCGGTGGAGGCCACGTTCAGCACCCACCCCTCCCCCCGCTCCGCCATGCGGGGAAGAAACCGCCGGAGGAGCGCCGTGACCGCGGTCACGTTCAGGGCCGCGAGGGCCCGGAGCTCTTCCGGGTCCAGGGCCTCGAAGGACCCCACGAACCCGAAGCCGGCGTTGTTCACGAGGAGGTCCACCTGGAGGCCCCGATCTTCCGTCTCCGCTTCGAGTTGGGCGGGGGCGTCCGGGTGGGTCAGGTCGGCGGGAACGACCTGGACCTGCACCCCGGCTTCGGTGCGGAACTCACCGGCCAGGCGCTCCAGGCGGTCCTCCGACCGGGCGGTGAGGACGAGGTCCCACCCCCGCCCGGCGAGCTCCCGGGCAATGGCCTCCCCGATCCCGGAGGAGGCCCCGGTAACGAGGGCGCGGCGCCTCGGGGCCGGGTTCGA
>JBJHCE010000170.1:0-6271 GCA_050485865.1 Gemmatimonadales bacterium
CGTGGAGGCGGTACCCCACGGCGAGCTTCGCCCCGACCCGGGCAATGGGGAACCCGGTGGCCTTGGAGGCCAGGGCCGAGGAGCGTGACACCCGGGGGTTCATTTCGATGACGAGAAGCTCGCCGGTGTCGGGGCTCACGGCGAACTGGATGTTGCACCCGCCGGCTTCGACCCCGATCTCGCGGATGATCGCGATGGCGGCATCGCGCATCCGCTGGTACTCGACGTCGGTGAGGGTCTGGGCCGGCGCCACCGTGATCGAGTCGCCGGTGTGGACCCCCATGGCGTCGAAGTTCTCGATGGAGCAGACGATGATCACGTTGTCGTCGCCGTCGCGGACGACCTCGAGCTCGTACTCCTTCCACCCGATCACCGAGCGGTCGATGAGGACCTCGGTGGTGGGGGAGGCGTCGAGCCCCTTCTTCACCGCCGCCTCGAACTCCTGCCGGTTGTACGCGATCCCGCCCCCGGTCCCCCCCATCGTGAAGGAGGGACGGATGATGGCGGGAAAGCCGGTCTCCTCGACAATGGCGAGGGCCTCCTCGAGGGAGTGGGCGAACCCGCCGGTGGGGACGGCGAGACCGATCCGGGCCATGGCCTCGGCAAAGGCCTCCCGGTCCTCGGCCATCTCGATGGAGCGGGCGTTCGCGCCGATGAGCTCGACTCCGTACTTCTCCAGGGTGCCGTCTTCGTGGAGCGCCATCGCGATCGTGAGGGCCGTCTGGCCACCCATGGTGGGGAGGATCGCGTCGGGGCGCTCCTTCTCGATGACGTGCGTGACCCACTCGGGCGTGAGGGGCTCGATGTACGTCCGGTCGGCGAGCTCCGGGTCCGTCATGATCGTGGCCGGATTGGAGTTCACCAGGATGACCCGGTACCCCTCCTCCTTCAGCGCACGGACCGCCTGGGTCCCGGAATAGTCGAACTCACAGGCCTGCCCGATGATGATGGGGCCGGAGCCGAGGATCAGGATCGATTCGAGGTCGTCGCGTCGGGGCACGTGGTTCTACCGGCGTCGTGGCCTCCCCTCGCGGGGCGGCCGGGCGCAGAAAACGCCCGCTGCCGACCAGGGGCCGGCGGGCGGGCGAGGCGAAGGAGTCCGGAACCCACCGAAGGCGCTGGGGAGTCCGGCGCCCGGGGGGATCACTCCTCCCGGGTCCGCTTCACGGCCTCGCTCTTCACGGCGGTGCGGATCGCCAGGGCGAAGCCGCCCCAGACGAAGGCGATGATGAAGACCATCGTGATCCAGGCAGCCGTCGTCATCGCGGGGCTCCGGTTCGAAGTGGGGTCGTCCGGTCCCGGGCGCGCCGGGGCGGAGGGGGTTCCGGGGTGCGGTTAAACTCGGGGGGGCGGGGGGCGAAATCAAGTCGCCGGTTCAGCGGCGGAAGTCGAGGCGGTACCCCTCGGTGGAGGGGATCCGGCGGTCGTCCAGGTCAAAGAGTTCCGACAGGGCCCCGGACGGGGGCGGGGCGCCCACGTTCCGGACCCGGACCCGGAAGCGGAGGGTGACGGCGCCTTCCGGGGCCAGGGCCACCACGCGCACACTCCCTTCACCGGAGGGGGTGTGGGCGAAGGCCACGGATCCGTCGACCCCCTCCACCTCGAGGATCCCGGCTCCGGTGAGGACCAGGGCCGCGGAGCCCACCGGGGCCGGGCCTTCGACGACCACCTCCCAGCTTCCCGGCCCCGAGGGTCCGGTGTCGCACGACGCGGTGACGAGGGCGAGAAGGACGGCGAGGGGTACCCGGCGCACCCCGCCCGGCAGCCGCAATCCCCGACCCGTGGGCGTCCTCATGGTCCACCTCCGGCCCTCACGGCACCCAGCGGCACGACCTGCTCGATCCAGCGGAGCTCGGCAACCGTGGGAATCGGGTCTCCGGGGCGACCCGGGGGGACGCCGAAGCGGGAGAGGTAACGCCGGAGGTCACCCAGGTCGTAGAAGGCGTTCCGGTTCCCGTTCCAGTCGAGGAAGGCCCGCCGGGCACCCCGGGGGCCCAGGCCGGTCCCCATCCACGGTGCCACGAGCTCCTGCACGGTGAAGGCGGGGGGCTCGATCTCGAGGCGGACCTCCGCCTCGGCCCCGAGTCCCACCGCGTCGGTGGCGCGGATCCGGAACTGGAAGGACCCGACCTCGAGGGCCGCTCCGGTGAGGCGCCCCGCCTCCGCATCGAGGGCGAGCCCCTCGGGAAGTGTCCCGTCGGCAACGGTCCAGTGGACCGGTTCGTTCGCATCGCTCACGACGAAGAGGAACGCCACCGAGTCCGCCGCCACGAACCCGAACTCCGGAGCCGGGGTCTCGAAGCCGTAGACGAGCTCGAAGCGGGCGGTGAGGTCCTGGGGGTCCTCCAGGGGGAGGACGACGGGGTTCGGGCTCCCGGAGGCGCTTCCGATCCATTCGGCGAAGCGGAACCCGGTTCGGGGGCGGGCCTCGAAGGAAACGGGAGCCCCCTGGGGGTACCACCACTCGCCCCCGGCGCCGGGGACCCCTTCCGACCCGGCCACGAGATCGCCGGCGACCACGTCGGGGGGGAAGGATGCCCCTCCACCCTCGGCGTGCACCGCCTCGGCACGCCACCGGACCCGGACTTCGCGCCCTGAGTAGCGGGCCACGAAGGTGGTGTCCGCCTCCCCCACGGTGACCTGCCGGATCCGGGGAGCGCCTCCGTCCCATCCGAGGAACCCGACCCGCACGCCGTCGGAAACGGAAAGGTCCCCGGGGGCCTCCAGGACCAGGGTCTGGAAGGGCGCCGCCAGGTACGCCCCGGAACCGGGGTCATGGGGCACCCCGTTCACGACGAAGGGCCCGGGGGCAAAGGGCGCCTCCCCCTCGAACGCCTCCAGGGCCACCGCCGTCCACCGGGTCGAGAGGTGGAAGTGCACGCTCGCGGCGGGTGCGCCCATGCGTTCGACACCCTGGATCGTGATGCCGAGAGGGCGCGCATCCCACGTGAAGGCCGGCGACGCCGAGCCCGCATGGAAATCGTGTTCCGTGGCGCAGGGAATCGAAGGGTCGGCGTACGCCGCTGCCGAGTCCTTGATGCACCCGGGAAAGGGATCGCCCGGAGATCCGTAGAACCCGAATCCCAGGTCCTGCTCCAGGTTCGAACGCCCGCTCGCCGTCCGGATGCGTACGCCCATCCGCCCGGGGTTGTTGTTGATGGCGTTCAGGGGCCAGAGGGCCTGCACCGCCGCCTGGTCGATCTGCCAGACCAGGAGCCCCGGCTCGAAGATCCCCGCCGAGGCCCCCAGGCGCTCGCGGTTCTCGAGGAGCAGGTGGTGCCCCGCACCCAGCCCCGAGGGGATGCGGAGCACCCGGCCCGAGCTCTGGATGGGCGGGAGGACGACCTCGCCGTGCGCCGTCCCGCCCGCGAGCTCCTCCACCTGGACCCACCCGAGCATCGCCTTGCTCCACGCCCCCATGGGGCAGGGAAAGGCCGGGTCCACGGCGAGGCCGCACCCCCACGCCCCGGTGGCCATCAGGTCCCAGTTCCCGGCCCCGGCGTGCCGGTTCGGCCCGGTGGAATAGAGGTCCGGAAGGCCGAGCCCGTGCCCCAGCTCGTGGGCGAAGACGCCGATCTCGTTCACCCCGTCGTGAAGGCACGACTGCACCGGCTGGATCGTGTAATCGTTCACGTGGATGAACCCCCCCGGGCCGGGGCCCGGGGTCGAGGTCCGGACCCCCGACGGGAGGCGGCCGGCAGTGGCGGAGGCCACGGTCCACCGGTGGGACCAGATCCGGTCGGGGTTTCCGTCGCACTCCGCCCCCCGGGTCGAATGGATCACCGCCAGGACGTCGACGTATCCGTCGCCGGTCTGGTCGAAGGGGGCCCAGTTCATTCCGGCGGAGTCGAGGGCCAGCACGAGCTCCTCGATGTAGCGGCCCACCCCACCGGAGGCGGTGGACTGGAGCCCGCTCACCCCCCGGGTGACCTGGTTGCGGGCGAGCCCCGAGCGTCCCCACTCGGTGGTGGTGCCGACCAGGGTGAAGAGCCCCCGGCTCATTTCCGAGTAGAACTCGGGGAGGGTCTGCCCCTCCGCCTTCGGGCCCGTGAAGAACTCCTGGTGCACGGCGGCGCGGTCGAAGGGAGGCGCCGGAGGGTCGTCCGCGAAGAGTCCCAGGACCACCGGGACCCGGAAGGTCCCGATCACCGGCTCGGAGCGGGGCCCCAGCGACTCGGCGGCGTACATCCGGCCGAGGGCAATGGCGGCGAAGTTCCCGGCCCGCGCCTCCTGGAGCGCCTCCAGGCGGGGCGCCCCCTCGACACGGAACTGGAAGGCGGAGGGATCCCGGGCCAGCTCCGCATGGTACGCTGCCGGGGGTGTGGTCCCCCACGGAAGCCCGACCCACGCCACGTCCTGGGCAGCAGCTCCGGCGGGAATGCCGGGGATCGTCAGTCCGGCGAGAAGCCCGAGGGCCGGCATCCGGGTCCGCCGTGCGCGGGTCATCGTGTGGACCCGCCCCCGAATTCGTAGAGGGGCTCGAAGCGGGCGGTGAAGTGGCGGAGCACCGGCTGCTGTTCGACGAAGCGGAAGCCCCCCACCGACTTCTTCCGCTCGGCAAGTGCGAGGATCACCTCCACCGCGTAGTCCACGTGGCTCTGGGTATAGACCCGACGAGGGAGGGCCAGGCGCACGAGCTCGAGACGGGCCGGGTGCTCCTCGCCGGTCTCCGGGTCGCGGCGCCCGAACATGACGCTCCCGACCTCCACCCCCCGGATCCCCCCCTCGAGGTAGAGCTCGGCCACCACCGTCTGCCCCGGGAACCGGGAGGGAGGAACGTGGGGAAGGAGGGCCGCGGCGTCGATGTAGACGGCATGCCCTCCCGGGGGTTCCATGATGGGCACCCCACCGGCGGCGATCCTCTCGCCCAGGTAGCGCACCGAGGCGAGGCGGTAGTCCAGGTAATCCTCGTCCAGCACCTCCTCGAGCCCGATGGCGATCGCTTCCAGGTCGCGCCCGGCGAGCCCGCCATAGGTGGGGAACCCCTCGGTCAGGATCAGGAGGTTCCGCTGGCGCTGCGCGAGTTCCGGATTCCGGAGGGCCAGGAACCCGCCGATGTTGGCGAGCCCGTCCTTCTTGGCCGACATCGTGCACCCGTCGGCCAGGGCGAACATCTCCCGGGCGATCTCGCGCACGCTCCGGTCCGCGTAACCGGGCTCCCGGAGCTTCACGAAGTACGCGTTCTCGGCGAACCGGCAGGCGTCGATGAAGAGCGGCTTCCCGTGACGCCGGCAGAGCTCCGCCACCGCCCGCACGTTCTCCATCGACACGGGCTGCCCGCCACCGGAGTTGTTCGTGACGGTGAGCATGACAAGGGGGATGCGATCGGGGCCGACCTCGTCGAAGAGGGTGGCCAGGCGGTCCACGTCCATGTTTCCCTTGAAGGGATGGGGCACCGCCGGGTCGAGGCCCTGGGGGCTGGGCAGGTCCCGGGCCTCGGCGCCCACCGCCTCGACGTTCGCCCGGGTCGTGTCGAAGTGGGTGTTCGAGGGGACGATGTCGCCGGCCCGGCAGGTGGTGGAGAAGAGGATCCGCTCCGCCGCCCGCCCCTGGTGCGTCGGGATCACGTGCTCGAAGCCGAAGATCGAGCGGACCGCCTCCTCGAAGCGGTAGTACGACGGGCTCCCGGCGTAGGACTCGTCGCCCCGCTGCATTCCCGCCCACTGGGCGGCGCTCATGGCCGAGGTCCCGGAGTCGGTGAGGAAGTCCAGGAGGACGTCGTCGGAGTGGAGGAGGAAGACGTTGTACCCGGCGTCCTGGATGAGGCGGGCCCGCTCGGCCCGGGTCGTCATCCGGATCGGCTCGACGGTCCGGATCCGGAAGGGCTCGATGATGGTCCTTCGCTCACCCCGAGACATCGACCCCCCTGATTCCGAGCGCCTCGGCCTCGGCCCGGAGGCCGTCGATGACGTTCTGGATGTGCGCGGTGCGGTCGAGGCCCACGAGCTCGATCCCCCGGGCCACGTCTTCGCGGCTCACGCCGGCGGCGAAGGCCCGGTCCTTGAGCTTCTTCACCACCGATTTCGGCGTGAGGTCGTCGATCCCGTTCGGCCGGACGAGGCAGCAGGCCACGACGAGCCCCGAGAGTTCGTCGCACCCGTAGAGGAAGCGGTCGAGCTCGGTCTCGGGCTCGACCCCGGTGAGGTCGGGGCGGTGCGCCAGGATCGCGTGGATCACCTCTTCCGGGTAGCCGCGGGTCCGGAGCTCGTCGACACCCTTCAGGGGGTGCTCTTCCGGGTGCCGCTCCCAGTCCAGGTCGTGGAGGAGCCCG
>JBJHCE010000171.1:0-6269 GCA_050485865.1 Gemmatimonadales bacterium
CACGAGGTCATGACCCGGACCCCCCGGGTCGCCCGCCTGGGCCAGCTCGCCGGGGCCGTGGTCCGGGAGCTCGAGGAGCATGGGATCATGGCCCTCCCGGTGGTGGACGAAAGCGGGGTCCTGAAGGGGATCGTGCACCTCCATGACCTTCTCAAGTCGGGAGTCGTATGACCATGTCGCACAAGCAGGAACAAATTGCGCGCGCGGCGCTCGTCCTGGTCCTCGCCCTGGGCACGGTCGCGGGGGCCGCCGCCTGCTCGTCGGAGAGCCAGGTGGCCACCGTCCCCGACTCGTACCTGGCCTTCGAGGCCGACGGCATCGTCTTCCAGATGACCCACCGGATCACCCAGGACGGCCGGCTCCAGGGCTTCGTCGAGGCCGACACGGCGATCCAGTGGCAGGACTCCTCGGCCATTCACCTCCGGGTCCTGGAACTCACCGTCCTCGAGGAGACCGGTGAGGTCCGCGCCATCGTGACGGCACAGCGCGGGGTCCTGGACACCCGGTCCAACCGGATGACGGCCTACGGGAACGTGGTGATGATCGTTCCCGGGCAGAACCGGCGACTCGAGAGCGAGGAACTCCACTACGACCCCCAGGGGGACCGGATCCGGAGCGACTCGGCCTTCGTGTTCACGGAGGGCACGAGGGTGACCCGGGGTCGGGCCTTCCGGTCGGACCTGGACTTCCGGAACTTCGAGATCATCGGGCGGGGTGGGGGATGACCCGGCCGCGCCCCCGTCCCCGCCTTCACCGTCAGGTGGCCCCCCTGGCCGCCGGGGTCGGGCTCTTCGCGTTCGGAGGTGCCGCGGTTCCGGGGCTCGGTCCCGAGGCCCTCCACGCGCAGCAGGTGGGCGACTGCCAGCTCATGGACACCTTCCGGACCATCCGGAGCCGGGAGGTGAGCCCCGGGGTTTCCATCGTCTGGATCTCGAGGCCCGACCTCCGCTGCCCGAACGGGCTCCGGATCCGGTCCGACTCGGCGGTGGTCCACGAGGAGCAGGGGCGGAACGTCCTCGTCGGGAACGTGCGCTTCACCTCCGAGGGGCGGGACCTGACCGCCACGAACGCCGACTGGTACAACCGCGAGGGGCGACTCTTCGCCCGGGGGAACGTGGTCTTCCGGGATCTCTCGGCAGGGACGGAGGTCCGGGGCGACACCCTGACCTACCTGGACGACCAGCGCGGAACCCGCGACGAGCTCGTCACGGTCTGGGGAGGGCGCCCGAGCGCCGTCCTCCCCACCGAGGCCGCAGACGGGGAGACCGGCGATCCGTACCGTGTCGTGGCCAACCGGCTCCGGTTCATGGGGGAGCGGTATTTCTGGGGTGACGGCGCCGTGGAGGTGGACCGGGGCGAGCTCACGGCCCGGGCCGACTCCCTGGTCTACGACCGCCAGTCCGGGTCGCTCATCCTGAACCGCGACGCCGAGGTGGTCCGGGGGGAGGTGTCGGCCCGGGGCGGGAACCTGAATCTCACCTTCGTGGACGGAACCCTGAGGCAGCTCGTGGCCCGGCGGGAAGGGGAAATCGTCACCGACGACGTGGCGCTCAGGGGGCTCGAGGTCCGGGTGGCCCTCGCCCCCGACGAGTCCATCGAGACGGTCCTTGCCGAGGGCGGCGAGGACCCTGCCAGCGGTGCCTGGATCCACGCCTTCATGGAGGCGGAGAATCTCCTCCTCCGGGGACATCGGGTCGAGCTCCTCGACGGTGACGACGGACTCCGCCGACTCGTGGCCACCGGAAATGCCCGGGGCGAGGCTCTCCGGCGCCAGTTCGGGGGCGGTGACGCAGAGGGTGGCTCGCCACCCCTCGAGGCCGCGCTGGACCCCGCGACCGAGGACGAGGCCGCGAGCGCAGGGATCATGCTCGACCGGGACTGGATCGAGGGCGAGGAGATCGTGGCCGTCTTCGAGCCCCTCCCGGAAGAAGAGCGGGACCCGGAGGGCGGGGAGGACCAGTACCGCCTCCTTCGCCTGGAGTCCCGGACCGGGGCCCGGGCCCTCTACCGGAGTCCCCCGGACGAGGAGGCCCCCGAGGCGGAGCCCGCGGACCCGGACGAGGCCGGGGACCCGGAGGGCGCGCCTGCCGCCGAGCCCCGGGAGTGGCCGATTTCCTACATCCAGGCCGACATGATCGTCATTCACCTGGCCGACGGCGAAGTGACCTTCCTCGAGGCGGAAGGAACTGTCGTGGGCCTCCAGCTCGAACCCCATCGAGGAGATCGCGGATGACCGAGGAAGACCGCTACGGCAGCACGGCCACCGAGGCCGAACCCGACGCCGTGGAGGCCCCCGAATCGGTGCTTCCGATCCGGACGGGGAACTCCGTCCTCCGGGCGGAGGGGCTCACCAAGGTCTACGCCCGCCGGAAGGTGGTGAACGAGGTGGACATCCAGGTCCGCCAGGGCGAGATCGTGGGGCTCCTGGGGCCGAACGGGGCAGGGAAGACGACGAGCTTCTACATGGTGGTGGGGCTCATCGCCCCCGACCGTGGAAAGGTCTTCCTCGACGACCGAAACCTGACCCGGGTCCCCATGTACAAGCGGGCCCGCCTCGGGGTCGGCTACCTGGCCCAGGAGCCCTCGGTCTTCCGGAAGCTCTCGGTGGAGGACAACGTCCTCGCGATCCTGGAGACGCTTCCCCTTTCCAGGAAGGAGCGGAAGGAGCGGCTCGAGGCGCTCCTGAACGAGCTCTCCATCGGCCACCTGAGGAAGAGCAAGGCCTACGCGCTTTCGGGAGGCGAGCGTCGGCGCCTCGAGATCACCCGGGCCCTGGTCCAGCAGCCCCGCTTCATGCTCCTCGACGAACCCTTCGCGGGGATCGACCCCATTGCGGTGAACGACATCCAGCAGATCGTGGCCGGCCTCAAGCACCGGGGAATCGGGGTCATCATCTCGGACCACAACGTGGAGCAGACCCTCGACATCGTGGACCGGGCGTACATCATGTACGAAGGGCGGATCCGGGTGAGCGGCACCGTTTCCGAGCTCGTCTGGAACGACGAGGTGGCGGAGATCTACCTGGGCCCGACGCTCACGCACCGGATGCGGAGTCGCTACCCCCGTCCCGAGGTGGTGGCCGAGATGGCCCCCCTCCCGGAGCCGGATCCGGAACTCGGTGCCTCCGCGGAGGAGCCGGGTCCCGACGCCCCTGCTTCCGACCCCTCGGACCCGACGGCCTGAGGACCCCGCCCCCATGTCGGCCCTCTCGAATCGGCTCTTCCAGAGCGCGGAACTCCGCCAGGAGCTCAAGATCAACCCTCGCCTGTACCAGGCGATGGAGCTCCTGTACATGCCCCTCCTGGACCTCCAGGCCCACCTGAAGACCGAGCTCGCGGAGAACCCCTTTCTCGAACTCACCGAAGCCGACGCCTCCCAGGAAGTGAGCCTCGACGAGGTCCAGGAATCCGCGAACGACAAGACCGAAGACGAGATCGACTGGGAGGAGATCCTCCTGAACGGATTCGAACCCGGAGGGCAGCCCCGGGGGCAGTTCGAGGAAAAGGAGTTTCACGAAGCCACGCCGGTGGAAGAGGCCGATCTCCGGGACCTCCTCATGGAGCAGTTGAACCACCTCCCCCTGGGGGACCGGGAGGTCCGCCTCGGCGAGGAGATCATCGGAAACATCGAGGATTCGGGCTTCCTTTCGTGTGACCTTGAAACCGTGCTCGGGTGCGTGAACGACTGGCTTGCCGACATCCGGGGGGTCGCACTCGAGCGCGCCACGGCCATCTCCGACCCGGAGGAGCGGGAGGAGGAGCTCGCCGAGATCGCGGAACTCTTCCGCCCCTACGAGCTCTTCGAGGCAGAGCGGATGCTCCAGGTGATCCAGCAGATGGATCCCCCGGGGGTGGGCGCTCGTGACGTCCGGGAATCGATCCTGATCCAGCTGCGGCGACTGGACTGCGAAGACACTTTGGCATATCAACTTGTACACGATCATTTCGACGACCTTCTGAACCATCGCTGGACCGAGATCGCCCGGGGGCTTGGCATCCCGCCGCGGAAGGTCCAGGACGCCGCCGACGAGATCGCGCGCCTCGACCCGAAACCCGGGCTCCGCCACACCCCGGACAACGACCCCTACATCCTCCCGGACCTCATCGTCGAGAAGGTGGACGGCGAGTACCACGTCTTCCTGAACGACACGAGTCTCCCGCGCCTCAGGATCTCCAGGGCCTACCGGGAGGTGGCCCGGAACCGGAACCAGTACAAGGGCGAGAACCGCGACTTCATCGCGTCGAAGCTGAACTCGGCCAACTGGATGATCCAGGCCATCGAGCAGCGCCGGCAGACCATGCTCCGGGTCATGAGCTTCATCGTGGACCGGCAGCGGGAGTTCCTCGAGCGCGGGGTGCAGTTCCTCCGCCCTCTCACGCTGCGCGAGGTGGCGGACCATATCGAGATGCACGAGTCCACCGTGTCCAGGGTCACGAACGAAAAGTTCGTGCAGACCCCCCGCGGCGTCTTCCCCCTCAAGTTCTTCTTTTCGAGCGGGCTCGCCACCACCTCCGGTGAGGACATCTCCGCCCGGGGGGTACGCGACAAGATCCGCCTCCTGGTGCAGCAGGAAGACGTGAGGAAGCCCCTCACCGACCAGAAGATCGTGGAGATCCTCGAGGACGAGGGGATCCAGATCGCCCGGCGCACCGTGGCGAAGTACCGGGACCAGCTTGGGATCCTTCCGGCCCGGATGCGGAAGCGTGTCTGAAGCCACGCATCGCACGGACTTCGCCCTCGTCGTGCCGGCCTTCAACGAGGCCGAAATGGCGGAGCCCCTCGTGTCCGAGCTCCGGGAGGCATGGGACCGGCACGGGCTCGGGGGCGAGATCCTCGTCGTGGACGACGGCTCCACCGACGGCACCGCCGACCGGATCCGCGCCGCCGCCGGAGACTGGCCCCTCCTCAGGGTCCTCTCCCACCGCACGAACCTGGGGAAGACCGAGGCGATGACCACCGCCGCCCGGGCCACCGCCCGGAGCGTCCTCGTTCTGTTCGACGCGGACCTCCAGCACGCCCCCGACGAGATCCCCCGCTTCCTGGACCGGATGGCCGAGGGATGGGACATCGTCTGCGGCCGGAAGGTGGGGGCCTACGACAAGCAGGCGGTCTCGTCGGTCTACAACCGGCTTTCCCGGCGGATCTTCAAGGTCCCCGTATCGGACCTGAACTCCATGAAGGCGTTCCGCCGCGAGATCCTGGAGGAGCTGCATCTTCGCCACGACTGGCACCGCTTCTTCGTGGTCCTGGCGCACGCCCGGGGATACCGGGCCACGGAAATCGACATCGAGCTCCTCCCTCGCCGGGCCGGCACCTCCAAGTACACCGGGAGCTGGCGCATCGTGGTGGGAATGATGGACCTCCTCTCGGTCTGGTTCCTCCTCATCTTCTCGCGCAAACCCCTCCTCCTCTTCGGCACCGCCGGGCTCGCCCTCATCGTGGCAGGCCTCCTCCTGGGTGTCGCCGCCCTCTGGATGCGCTTCGTCCACGGCTTCGGGTTCCGCCCCCTCCTGACCCTGGTCCTCCTCCTGGAGGTGGTGGGCTTCCTCCTCGTTGCGTCGGGGCTCCTGGCCGAAATGGTGGCCCAGCTCCGGGAAGAGGTGTCGGAGCTCCGACGCAGGCTCCGGCGATGACCCCATCCGCACTCCCCCGGGTCCTCGTGGTGGTGGGGACCCGGCCCGAGGCGATCAAGATGGCCCCGGTGGTCCACGCCCTCCGGAAGCGCGACGGGGTCATCGAGACCGAGCTCGTCCTCACGGGGCAGCACGCCGAGCTCGTGGACGACGTCCTCCAGGTCTTCCGCCTCCGCCCCGACCACGACCTCGCGATCATGGAGGAGGGGCAGACGCTTTACGACGTGGCCACCGCCTGCCTCACCGGCCTCGGCACCCTCCTCCGCGCCCGCCGCCCCCGGATGATCCTCGTCCAGGGCGACACCGCCTCGGTCTTCTTCGGGGCGCTTGCCGGCTACTTCGAGGGGATCGCCGTGGGGCACGTGGAGGCGGGACTCCGGAGCGGCGACCTCCGCCGCCCCTTCCCGGAAGAGGGGTTCCGCCGCCTCACCGGGGTCCTCTCCGACCTCCATTTCGCCCCCACCCCCGGGGCCCGGGACCACCTCCTCCGCGAGGGGGTGCCCCCCGAGCGAATCCTCGTCACCGGGAACCCCGTCGTCGACGCCCTCCTCCGGGTGAGCGCCTCCGAGCTTTCCGTGGGGGACAGGGCGCTCGCGGATCTCCTGGAGGGAGCGACAAGGGGGGCCCCCTTTGCCC
>JBJHCE010000172.1:0-6129 GCA_050485865.1 Gemmatimonadales bacterium
TACCGCTTCGCCCTGTCGGCCACCGACCCCCTCGCCGAGGAGCGCACCGGGGTGGCGGCCGACTCGGTGGCGCGGTTCCTCGACATTCTCGGGCAGAAGGGAGCGTTCCCCGTGGACGGCCAGACCGGGGCGTACCGCCAGCTCTCCACCGACCTCCGGCTCCAGACGCGGTTCGACTGGAACGCGGTGCAACGCGACGACCGCTCGCACACGTTGAGCCTTCGCGTGAACGCGAACCTGAACGGACAGGACAGCACGCGGATCAACACCCTCGACCTGATGCAGCACGGGGGAGAGAGCGGCCAGGACCAGCTCCAGGTGGCCCTGAACGTCACGTCCCGGTTCGGTCGGAACTGGACGAACACCCTCGACCTCTCGTTCACCGAGAACGAGAGCGATGCGCTCCCGTACATCGAGTTGCCGCAGGGGCAGGTGCGGGTGACTTCCACCTTCGCCGATGGGTCCCGGAGTTCCCGGACGCTGACGTTCGGAGGCAATCGGGCCATGCCGACCGAGGCATGGAACCGGGACTTCCGCTTCTCAAACGATGTCTCCCTGGTCCTCCCCGTGGGCGACCAGGTCCACCGGATCCGGACCGGGTTCTCGGTGGAGCACAACGCGAACGTCCAGCGTTCCACCGACAACCTCTTCGGGTCCTTCCGCTTCGCATCACTCACCGATTTCGAGGAGAACCGGGCGGACCGCTACGAGCGTTCCCTCACCGAGCGGGAGGCCGAGAGCGGTCGGTTCAACCTGGGGTTCCACCTGGGCGACACCTGGCGGATCTCCGACCCCTTCGAGGTCACCTTCGGCCTGCGTTGGGACCGTTCCGTACTTGCCCAGCGGCCGGAGTACAACCCCGAGGTGGAGGAGGCCTTCGGCCGGCGCACCGACATCGTGCCCCGCTCGATCGCGGTGAGCCCCCGGGTCGGGTTCAGCTACCGGCTCCCCGCCGAGGGACGCCAGCGGCGGTCGATCAGCGGGGGGATCGGCTACTTCGCGGGGCGGACGCCCACGAACATCTTCTCCGCCGCCTTCCGGCAGACGGGGATGCCGAATGCCGAGCAGCGCCTCCTCTGCATCGGCGATGCCGTGCCGTTTCCGAACTGGGATCTGTACGTGAGCGATCCCATGGCGGTCCCCGAGTTCTGCGCCGAAGGGGACCTGGGGCTTCCGGTCCAGTCGTCCCGGGCTCCCACGATCACCCTCATCGACCCGAACCAGTCGCTTCCCGGGTCGATCCGCCTGGACCTGAGCTACCGGACGCCCCTGCCGATCCTGGGGCTCGAGGGGGACTTCCGTTTCCAGCACTCCATCGGGCGTGGCCTCTGGGGATACCGGGACCTGAACCTGGACGAGGCCCAGGTGGCCACCATCGGAGAGGATGGACGCCTCTTCTTCGGAGACCCGGCCGCGATCGTTCCCCGGACGGGGACGGTCTCGATGGTGGGCTCCCGGCTCCACCCCGAGTTCGCTCATGTCTACGACGTGACCTCCACGCTCCGGTCCGTGTCGAACCAGGTCTCGGCTCGGATCAGCGGGAACAACCTCCCGTGGCGGCTGCGGGGGAACGTGAACTACACGCTGGCCTTTGCCCGGGACCAGGGCTCGGGTTCCCTCCAGGCCATGACCACCGCGGGGAACCCGAACGATGCGGAGTGGGCCACCGCGTCGAACGACCGGCGGCATGCGCTGAACCTGTCACTGACCCGCGTCTTCACCCCGTCGCTTGAGGTCACGGCGGATTCCCGCATCAACTCCGGGAACCCCTACACCCCCCTCGTGAACCGGGACATCAACGGCGACGGCCTCCGGAATGACCGGGCCTTCGTCTTCGATCCCGCGGTGGTGGCCGACAGTGCGCTGGCCGCCGGAATGACCCGGCTCCTTGCCGAGGCTCCGGGGCGTGTGCGGAGCTGTCTCGAAAGCCAGCTCGGCCAGGTGGCGGCGCGGAACAGCTGCCGGAACGGCTGGACCCAGAGCCTGAACTTCCGGGTGAACTGGCGTCCCGAGCTTCCGGCGATGCAGCGCCGGATGACCGTGACCGCCGACGTCCGGAACGTGCTCACCGGCCTGGATCTCCTCCTGAACGGCCGCGACGGCATGCGGGGGTGGGGCGAGGGGCAGCGCGCCGACGCGAACCTCCTCGAGGTCCGGAGCTGGAACCCCCAGACCCAGTCCTTCCGCTTCGAGGTGAACGAGGGCTTCGGACAGGACAACCGGGGCCCGAACGCCTTCCGGAATGCCTTCTCGATGACCATCTCCGCCCGCATCACCCTGGGCGAAGGGAACCAGGGTCGGGCGTTCTCGATGGGTCAGTCCGGCGGTGGGGGTGGGGGTGGTGGGGGCGGCGGGGGAGGTGGGGGTGGAGGTGGCGGTCAGCAGGGTGGCCAGGGCGGCGGAGGGGGCTTCACCTTCCAGGAGTTGACCAGCGAGTTCGAGGAGATCCGGGAGGGTGCCGGGGGGGCACCGTCCGAGGCGGCACGGGCGGTCCTCGAGGTCCTGGTCCCCCAGTCCGTGACGGCCCGGATGCTGGCCCTTGCCGACGTCCTCGCCCTGACGTCGGAGCAGACCACCGAGCTCCAGGCCCTCCACGACACCCTGGGTGTGCGCATCGAGGAGGCGCGGGCGCGACTCCTCCCGGTCCTCGATTCGGTTGCGCCCGCCTTCTTCGATGACGAGGGCCCGGGGCCCGCCCGGACTCCCGGGGTCCTCGGGCTCTTCCGCGCCGAGATCCAACCCACGGTCACGGCGGCCCGGCGCGACGGCGCCCGGGTGCGCCGGGCGGCGGAAGCGCTCCTCACCGAGAGCCAGCGCGAGCGACTGGTCGCCGAAGTGGGCCAGGCGGGCCCTCCTCCCTCGGAGCCCGTTCTCACCACCTTCGACGCCATTGCCGCCGTCGACCGGATGCTCGCGAACCCCATTGCGGTCCTGCTCCGGATCGCGGGCGAGGTCGGGATGGACGAGGAGAGCCGCGAGCGGGTGGAAGAGATCTCGAAGGAGCTCCAGGAGCACCTGGACAAGGCCCGTGCCGACCTGGGTTCCCGCTTCGACGGACTGGACCCGGCGGGGCAGGCGGCCCAGCTTCAGCGCATCCTCCCGGACATCGAGGAGGCGCGCGGCGAGGTGCTCCGGGCGCTCCAGCGGGTCCGGGGCGTGCTTCCCCCTGCCCAGTGGAACCGGATCCCGGTGGAGATCCGGGAGCCCTACGGGCCCACGAGGAACACGAACCAGAGCTGAGCCGCCCCCGCTGCCCGGACCCGCGGGGTGGGCGCTCGAGCGAACGCCCCTCCCCGGAGGCCGGGCATGCAGAGGCGGGTGGACATCGACGGGCTCCGGATCGGGGCCGTACTCCTCGTCTTCGTGGTGCACGCCGCCCAGGTGTTCAGCCCCATCGACGACTGGCACATCCGGAGCGCCGAGTCCAGCTGGGTGCTGGGCCAGTTCACGGTGTTCTTCGCGCCCTGGCTCATCCCCCTCTTCATGCTCCTGGCGGGGCAGAGCGCCTGGTTCCTCCTCAGGAAGGGGGACACGAGCCGGTTCCTGAAGGAGCGGGGGGCGAGGCTCCTCGTTCCTCTCGTGGCGGGGACCCTTCTCGTGGTCCCCCCACAGGTGTGGCTCCGACGCGTGTCCCGAGGCGAGTTCGAAGGTGGCTACCTCTCGTTCTATCCGCGCTTCTTCGACGGGTTCTTCCCCGAGGGAAATTTCTCGTACGGCCACCTCTGGTTCCTGGCCTACCTCCTGGTCTACGCCCTTGCCGGGCTCCCCTTCCTGCGCCTCCTGCAGGCCGACGGGGGGCGCCGCGTTCTTTCCGCCCTGGCCCGGGTTGCGGAGCTCAAGGGTGGGGTCCTCCTCTTCGCGCTTCCGCTGGCCCTCGGGCAGATCCTCCTTCGGGTTCCCTTCACCCAGACCACCGGGGCGGTGGTCGGGGATTGGGCGACCCACGCCTGGCTCTTCCCGGTCTACCTCATGGGGTTCGCCATGATGCTCGAGCCACGCATCGAGGGCGCCGTGGCCCGGGACTGGAGGTGGGCCCTCGTTCCCGGGGTGGCGGCTTCGGCGGGGATCGCCCTCTGGGCCGCACCCGGTGACGTCTACGCCCGGCTCCCCTCCGAGTTCAGCGCTGGGTACCTGGTCTTCTGGACCGGGTTCATGCTCGCCACCTGGAGCTGGCTCGTGGTGCTGAGTGGGGCTGCCCGGGCGGTGCTGACCCGGCCCAACTCGTTCATCCGGTACTGGGGTGACCGGGTCTACCCGTTTTACGTCTTCCACCAGACGGTGATCGTCGTCGTGGCCTTCCACGTGGTGACCTGGCCACTCGGCGTCTGGCCCGCCTTCGCCGCCGTCGTGTCCATCTGCTTCGTCCTCACCCTGGCGGTGCTCGAGGCCACGGCCCGGGTGGCTCCCCTCCGTGCCCTTCTCGGGCTCAGGCGCGTCCCCCCGCCGGTGGCGGCCGTGGGAGCTACGGTGCCTCCCCCTTCGCGAGAAGCTCCGAAACGGTGACCACCTGGTAACCGCGCCGGTGCAGCTCGGGGAGCACCGCCCGGAGCACCTCTGCCGTGCGCCCGCCCCGGCCCTGTCCTTCGTGGAGGATCACGATGGACCCGGGACCCGTCACGGTCAGCACGAGCCTGGACAGGAGGCCGGGGAAGGGGAGTTGGGCGTCGAAGGGGTAGACGGAACCGAGCACGGTCCGGTACCCGCGAGCGGCGGCGACCCGGAGCATCCGCTGGTCATACCACCCGGAGCCGGGCCGGAAGAGGGTGGCGCCCCCATGGGCCTCGAGGATTCCGTGCGTTCGGTCGAAGCGCTCCTCGAAGACCTCCGGGGCGAGGCTCCGCGAAGGCACGTCCTCCATCATGTGGTGCCCGAGCTCATGCCCCTCGGCGACGATGGCCTCGGCGAGTCCCGGGCTCCGCTCCACTTCCTCGCCCAGCACGAAGAAGGTGGCCCGGGCGCCGTGGGCCTCGAGGATCCGGAGGAGCTCCGGGGTGGACTCCGAAGGGCCGTCGTCGATGCTGAGGGCCACGAACCGGTCCTGGACCTCCACCGAGAAGACGGCCCGGAGCGGGGGGTCCCCGGGGACGGCGGAGCCCGGGAGGGGAGGGGAGAGAACCAGGACCGCTCCGAGGGCGAGGCCGAAGGTCGCGGGTCCGACGAGAACGGGGTGCACGGCAGGACGTGGAGCTGGAGGTCGGGATGTGTCGGGGCAGGATACACCGCGCCGGGATGGCCGGGTCCGTGACGGGGGATGGTTGGCCGTACCGTATGGCCCTATCATGGCGGAATGAACCCCATCGTCATCGTTTCCCTCGCGATCCTCGCACTTCCCGGTGCCGCCCCGTCCGCCGGCCCCGGTCCCGCGGCCCCCCTCACCCTTGCCTCCGACACGATCCCTCCCGACACCGTCATCGAGGTCCGGGGGGTCATCGTCCGCTCCACGCGGACCGGCCAGCGGGTGCAGGACGACCCGATCCGGGTCGAGATCGTGGACCGGGAGGAGATCGAGGAGAAACTCCTGATGCGCCCCGGGAGCATCGCCATGCTTCTCGCGGAAATGGGCGGCATTCGCCTCCAGACCACGAGCGCCGGGCTCGGAAGCTCGGTGGTCCGGATCCAGGGGATGCCCGCACGCTACGTCCTCCTCCTCCAGGACGGCCTCCCCCTTCACGGGGGCACCCCCGGCGGCCTCGGGGTCCTCCAGATCCCCCCCGCCGATCTCGAGCAGGTGGAGGTGATCAAGGGCTCGGCCTCGGCCCTCTACGGGGGGGAGGCCCTCGGGGGCGTCGTGAACCTCGTGTCCCGGCGCCCGGGAGACGACGCGGCCGTGGAGCTCATCCTGAACGGGACCTCCCGGGGCGGGGGCGACGTCGTGGCGTACCTCGAAACGCCCCTGTCCGGGGGATGGAGCGGGTCCGCTCTCCTCGGCGGGCACCGGCAGGGAGCCCGGGACCTGGACGCCTCGGGGTGGGCCGACCTCCCGGCCCACGACCGGGGGACACTCCGGCTCCGGGCCTTCCACGAGGGCGAGGGGGGGCGGACCTTCCTCGTCACCACCGGGCTCCTGGCGGAGGACCGGACCGGGGGCACCCTTCCGGGAAGGACCCTTCCACCGGGCGAGCCCTGGGG
>JBJHCE010000173.1:0-6113 GCA_050485865.1 Gemmatimonadales bacterium
CTTCCTCGTCCTGGCGCTCCTCTGGATCGTCCTTTCGGATCGTCTGCTCCTCGCCCTGGCCCCCACCCCGGGGGCCTTCGCCACCCTCCAGACCTGGAAGGGATCGTTCTTCGTGGCCGCCACCGCGGCCCTTCTCTTCCTTCTCCTGAAGGCCCAGTTCGCCCGGAGGAACCGCGAAACCCGGAGGATCGCGGCCGCCGGAGACCGCCTCCGGGCCCTGGTCCAGGAGAGCCCCCTCGCGGTCGTGGAGTTCGACCGGGAATTCCGGATCACCGGGTGGTCCCCCCGGGCCGAGGAGCTCTTCGGGTGGCGAAGGGACGAGGTCCTCGGACTCACGATCCAGGACTTCCCCCTCGTGCACCCCGACGATCGGGACGCCGTGGACGCGATGCTCCGGGAGTCCCTCGCCGGTGGCGGCACCGGGTCGATCCACCGGAACCGCAACCTCGACCGGGACGGAGCGGTGCTCGAGTGCGAGTGGCAGAACTCGTGGGTGCGTGACAGTGGTGGAACGGTCCAGGCCATGCTCTCCATGGCCCAGGACGTCACCTGGCAGAGGGAGGCCGTGGAGGAGGTCAGGCGCCTCAATCGTGAGCTCGAGGCGCGGGTGCACCGGCGGACCGAGGAACTGGCCCAGGCGAACGCCGACCTGAAGGCCCTCACCTATTCCATCTCCCACGACCTGCGGGCCCCGGTCCGGGCAGTCCTCGGGTTCGGGGAGATCCTGAACCGCCGCCACATGGAACGCGCCGACGACGAGGCCCGGGAGTACCTCGGGCACATGCTCCGGGCCGGCGAGCAGATGAACCGGCTCATCGACGGCCTCCTGGAATACGGAACCGTGGACGAGAGCGTTCTCGATGCCCGCCCGGTCGCGCTCGGCCCCCTGCTGGAAGGGATCGCGGAAGGCCTGGGGGCGGATCTTTCGAGACGCGGTGGGGAACTCCACATTGCCCCGGATCTCCCGCGGGTCACCGGGGATCCCCGGACCCTCGAGCGGGTGTTCCTGAACCTGCTGGAGAACGCGATCAAGTACCGCCACCCCACCCGCGGGCCCCGCATTCGCGTCGTTGCGGGCCCGACGAGTGGGGAACGCTCGAGTCACCCGGACCCAGGCCACGGAGAAGACGACGGAATGGTGGACGTGCGCGTCGAGGACAACGGACCCGGGATCCCGGAAGCGCACCGGGAGAAGGTCTTCGATCTCTTCCAGCGGCTCGAGACGGCGCGGGGGGTGGAGGGGTCCGGGATCGGGCTCGCCACCGTGCGCCGCGCCGTGGAACGCCTCGGCGGTCGGATCCGGATCGAGACCCCCGGGGATGGGATCGGGGCTGCCTTCGTGCTCCACCTCCCGGCCGCCCGCAGGGGAGCCCAGGGATGACGGACGCTGCGCCGGTGATCAGGGTCTTCTACGTGGACGACTCCCCCTTCGACCGGGCCCTCGTCCGCGACGCCCTCGAGCGCGAGGCCGAGGGGTTCGAGCTGCAGGAGGCGGGGACCCGGGAGGAGCTGGAGCGCTTCCTCGAGTCGGGAGCCCCCTTCGACCTCGTTCTGAGCGACTTCAACATCCTGGGGATGACCGGGCTCGACGTGCTGGAGCGGATCCACCGGGAGCGTCCCGAGGTTCCGGTGGTTCTCGTCACCGGAACCGGGTCGGAGGAGATCGCCGTCCAGGCCATGAAGGCGGGGGCGAGCGACTACGTGATCAAGCAGCCCCAGCACATCCGGCGCCTCCCGGCCACGATCCGTTCCACCCTCGACGCCTGGAAGGCCCGGCGGGAGCGGGACCGGGCCCGGGAGCGCCTCCTCCAGGTGGAGCGGCTCGAGGCGGTGGGTCGCCTGGCCGGTGGTATCGCCCACGACTTCAACAACCTCCTCACCGTGATCGCGAGCAACGCAGCCCTCGTCCTCGACACCTTCGAGGCGTCCGACCCGAGGCGGGAGGAGCTCGAGGACATCGTGGCGGCGGCCCGGCGCGGAAGCGAGCTCACCCGCCACCTCCTCCTCTTCTCCAGCGGAGACGTGACCCCGCGGGACGACATTGACCCACTGGAGCTCCTCCGGGAAACCGTCCACCTCCTCGAAAAGGCACTCCCGTCGCAGATCCTGCTCGAGGCCCACCTCCCCGACGCCCTCCCCCCGGTCCGGACCAACGCGGCACGCCTCCAGCAGGTGGTCCTGAACCTGGGGCTGAACGCCCGGGATGCCATTGCGGGCGCGGGAAGGGTCCGGCTCTCGGTGGAGGCCCTCCCGGCGCGGGACTGCGCCCCCCTTCCGGTGGACTGGACCGGTCCCCGGGGGGCCGAACCCATTCTCCGCATCCAGGTGCAGGATTCGGGATCCGGGATTCCCGAGCACATCCGGGCCCGCGTCTTCGAGCCCTTCTTCACGACGAAGGGGCCGAGCGGGGGGACCGGGCTGGGGCTCGCCACCGCCTACGGGACCGTTCGCCAGGGGGGTGGTACCATCACCCTCGAGAGCCGGGTGGGCTCAGGCTCGACCTTCACCGTGTTTCTCCCCTTCGTGGCCCCGGCCGACGACTCCCGGCTCCAGACGCCGGCGCCGGACGCGGAGCCGAATTCTCCCTCCGACGACTCCGAGTTGTCATGACCTGTAATACCATGTCATATCCAGTGCCCTCGCGTTCCTCCGGGGCCGGACCCTGCGCCCTCCTGGCAGCGGCGCTCCTCCTCCCGGGCCTCGGGGGATGCGGGGGAGAAGCGCCAGGAAACGGGGAGGCCGCCGCCGGGGTTCCCGGGGTGGGGGAGGGAGCGGAAGCGACTCCGGCGGACCACTTCTACCGCCACCTCGCCGACCTGTGCGGGCGGGCCTTCTCCGGGGGGCTCACCCTCGAGCCCCCGGGCGACGACATGCTCACCGGGACCGAGGAGCTCATCGTCCACTTCCGGAACTGCGGCGCCGATACGCTCCTCATCCCCTTCCACATCGAGATCGAGGAGACGGGGACCTGGGACCGGTCCCGGACCTGGATGATCATGCGCACCGGGGACGGCGGCCTCGAACTGCGCCACGACCACCGGGAGCCCGACGGCACCCCGTCGGCCACGACGATGTACGGAGGCGTCTCGGACCCGCCGGGAACGGCGAACCGGCAGGAGTTCCCTGCCGTCGAGCGCACCGTGGATTCGGGCTTCCCCCGGGGGTGGCGGATCGAGATCGTTCCCGGGGAGCGCTACACCTACGGAACGACCCGGCGGGGGGAGTGGTCCTGGCGCGTGGACTTCGACCTGAACCGGGAGGTGCCCGTGCCTCCGGCCCCCTGGGGACACGGGGATGGAGGGTCGGAGGCGCCGCGTTGAGCCGGGGGCCCGGAGGGGCTGATGTCGGAGACCGTTTCGCCGGACTCGTCGACGCCCTGGTGGCCCGGAGGCGGGTCTCGAGCGGGGTCTTCGGGGTCCGGACCCTGGACGGCGCCTTGCACCGGGTGGAGGCGCGGGGGAATGCGGCTCCCGGCGGCCCCCCGATGACCCGGGAGACCCCGGTCTTCATCGCCTCCATCACGAAGCTCTACATCGCCTCGGCGGTGATGCGCCTCGTGGAGGAAGGGGAACTGGCCCTGGGCGACCCGCTGCCGGCGCTCCTCCCGGACGAGCTCACCCGGGGACTCCACGTGAGGGACGGGGTGGACCGGACCGCCGGAATCACGCTGGAGCATCTCCTGGGACACGCCTCCGGGCTTCCGGACTACATCGAGGACTACCCCGTGAACAAGGGGGACCGGCGGAGCCTGGTGGAGGTCCTCGTGGAGGAGGGGGACCGGGACTGGTCGATCCACGACACGGTGGAGCGGGTGCGGAGCCGGCTGCGCCCCCACTTCGCACCCTCCCGGCTCGATGCCCCGAGGGTCCGGGTCCGCTACTCGGACACGAACTACCAGCTCCTCCTGGCGATCCTGGAGGCGAAGACCGGCCTGGGCGCGGGGGAGGCGCTCACGGAGCTGGTCCTGGAACCGCTGGGGCTCCGGCATACCTGGCTCCCGGCCCGGCTCCCGACGGAGCCGTCCGACCACCCGGCGCCGGCGGCCCTCCTCGCCGGGGGGAAGGTCCTGGACCTCCCCCGCTTCTTCGCCTCGCTCCTGGACCTCTACGCCACCGCCGACGACCTCCTGGACTTCATGGCCGCCCTGGTCGAGGGGCGCCTCTTCCGGGACCCCTCCACCTGGACCCGGATGCAGGCCCGGTCGAACCGGTTCGGTCACCCGACGGACCGCGCCGCCCTCCGGCAGCCCAGCTGGCCCATCGCCTACGGGCTCGGAGTGATGCGCTTCGAGCTCCCCAGGATCCTGACCCCGCTCAGGCCGATCCCCCCGGTGGTGGGACACACCGGATCCACCGGCACATGGCTCTTCCATGCCCCCGACCTGGAGCTCCTCCTCGTGGGTGCGGTGAACGACGTCTCCGCCGGCCCCCTCCCCTACCGCTTCGTGCCCCGGGTCCTGCGGGTGGCCGCCGGGCACCTCGGGCGCTGACCCGCGGCGCACGGACCCCCGGGGCCCGGGGACCGCAACCCTTGCCGGACGGCCCTCGCCGGGGCACTCTGTTCCGCGTCCCCCCGTACCCCCTTTCCGGAGACAGCCCAGTGGCCCGCATCCTCCTTCCTGCCGCGACGGCGGTGTTGGTCCTCTTCCTCGCGCCCTTCGGCGCCGAAACGCCCTTCCACCTCGAAGCGCAGGCGGTACCCGCCTTCGAGGACCCGGAGCCCAGCGACCTCCGCACCGTGGTGGAGCGGTTCGGCCAGGACCGGAACGCCCTGGGAAGGCGCTACTCGGTCGCATCTCCCACGAGACGCGCACGGATGGCCGGGTTCTACGCCGAGTGGGCCGAGCTCCTCGACGGACTGGATTACGATGCCCTGAACGTGGAGGGGAAGATCGACTGGGTGCTCCTCCGGAACCGGATCCGGTACGAGGAGGGGCGCCTGGAGGTGGAGGCGGCGCAGGAGGCCGAGCTCGAGCCGATCCTCCCCTTCCAGTCGACGCTGGTGGCGATCCACGAGGACCGGCGGGACCTTCTCCCGGTGCACCCCCGTGAGGCGGCGGAGACGCTGGACCAGGTGGTCCGCGAGATGGAGGCCGCCCGGGACCGGATCCGGGCGGCGCTCCGGGGGGACCGGCTCGTGGGGGGGGTGGAGGTGACGCCGGTGGTGGCCCTTCGCGCCGTCTCGAGACTGAGTGAGCTTCAAGGGGCCACGAACCAGTGGTTCAACCACTTCGACGGGTACGATCCCCTCTTCTCCTGGTGGATGCGCGCCCCCCATGAGCGCTTCGGTCAGCTCACCGGGGAGCTCACCTCGCTGCTCCGGCAGGAAGGGGCCGGGATCCGGCCCGGGCAGCCGGAGCCCACCGTCGGGGATCCGCTCGGGCGGGACGCCCTCCTCCTCGACCTCTGGAACGAGATGGTCGCCTACACCCCCGAGGAGCTGCTGGAACTCGCGGAGCGGGAGCTGGCCTGGGGGGAGGAGCAGCTCCGGGCCGCCTCCCGGGAGCTCGGTTTCGGGGATGACTGGCACGCGGCCCTCGAGCACGTGAAGTCGCTCCACGTGGAGCCCGGGGAGCAGATCCACCTCGTGACCGAGTTCGCCCTCGAGGCCGAGGCGTTCCTGGACGAGCGGGACCTGGTCACGATTCCGCCCCTGGCGCGGGAGATCTGGCGGATGGAGATGCTCTCGCCTGCACGGCAGCGGATCGCCCCCTTCTTCCTCGGCGGTGAGACGGTGCAGGTGGCCTTCCCCACCGACGCCATGACCCACGAGGAGAAGCTCATGAGCCTGCGCTCGAACAACGAGCACTTCTCGCGGGCGGTGGTGCACCACGAGCTCATTCCCGGGCATCACCTGCAGGGCTTCATGACGTCGCGCTACAGCACCCACCGGAGCCTCTTCTCCACCCCCTTCTGGGGCGAGGGATGGGCGCTCTACTGGGAGCTCCTCCTCTGGGACCTGGACTTCGCCCGGAGCCCGGAGGACCGGATCGGGATGCTCGTGTGGCGGAACCACAGGGCGGCCAGGATTCTCTTCTCGCTGGCCTTCCACCTCGAGCAGATGACGCCGGAGGAGGCGGTGGAGCTTCTCGTGACCCGGGTGGGATTCGAGCG
>JBJHCE010000174.1:0-192 GCA_050485865.1 Gemmatimonadales bacterium
CGGGGGCGGAGAGGAGGTCACCGCCCGGGAGCTCCTGGCCCGGGGGGCCGGGCGGATCGACGCCGGGACGGGGGACCCGCGGACGACGGCGGCGCTCATGGAGGTCATGGGGCGGGCGTACCGGAACCTGGGGCTCTGGGGCGAGGCCGAGCCCCTCCTGGTCGGGTCGGTGGCGCTCCGGCGGGAGGAGGC
>JBJHCE010000174.1:202-6095 GCA_050485865.1 Gemmatimonadales bacterium
TCTCTCGGTCTCTTTGGGTGTGTTTCTTTTTTTGTTATTACCCCCCGGCGGGGGGGGGGGGGGGGGGGCGCCCCGCCCCCGGGGGGGGGGGGCCCCCCCCCCCCCCCTCCTGGTCGGGTCGGTGGCGCTCCGGCGGGAGGAGGCTCACGACCGGGCGGGGGAGGCGGCGCTCGCCCGGGGGCTCGCGGAGCTCGGACGGCTCCGGGTGGACCAGCGGCGCCTGGACGAGGCGGCGGCACTCCACGACGAGGCCCTGGGGGTTCTCCGGCGGATCCACGCCGAGCCCCACGCCGAGGTGGCCCGTACCCTCCTGGACCGCTCGGTGGTGCACCACCTGGCGGGGGAGCTGGACGAAGCGGGGGCCCTTGCCCGGGAGGTGCTGGCCCAGCGGCTCCTCCTTCTTGGCGAGACGCACCGGGATGTGGCCGAAGCCCGGATGCACGTGGGGCGAAACCACCTCTTCCGCCTGGACCTGGACCCGGCGGAGGAGGCGCTCGAGGCGTCGATCGCGGTGCAGCGGGAGCTCGGAGGGGCGCCGGACCTTCTGCTTTCCACCGCGATCAACCACCTGGGGCAGGTGCGGCACAACCAGGGGCGGCTGGACGAGGCGGAGGCGCTCTACGGGGAGGCGTACGGGATCGCCTCCGGGGTCCTGGGGGGGGAGCACCCCCGGGCCGCCGACATCCGGAACAACCAGGGGACGGTGCTCCATGCCCGGGGGCTCCACGCCGAGGCGGCGGCGGTCTTCGAGGAGGTGCTCGCGGCCCGGCGGGCAAGCCTGGGTCCCGACCATCCCCTCCTGGCCCATACCCTCCACAACCTGGCCTCCGTCTACCAGGTCCTGGACCGCTACCCCGAGTCGGAGGCGTACTTCCGCCGGGCCCTCGAGATCCGGGAGGATGCCTACGGCCCCCGGCACGCATCCGTGGGGCTCACCCGGTGGGGGCTCGGGCACCTCCTCAGGCGGATGGGTGCGCTTGCGGCTTCCGAAGGCGAGATGGTGCTCGCCGTCGCCATCCTCCGGGAGTCGGGCGGAGACGACTCGCCCACGCTCGGGGCTGCCCTCCTGGACTACGGGGGGTTCCTGGTGGAGCAGGGGCGGGCTGCCGAGGCGGAGCCCCTGCTGGCGGAGGCGCTCCGGGTCCGGCGGGTCCACTACGCCGAGGACGATGCCCGGGTGGTGGCCGCCCTCGAGCGGCTGAACGAGGCGCGTTCGGCGCTGGGGATCCCGGTGGACGGGAATGGAGGGGGCTGAGGCCACTCCCACCGCAGGAGCCGCATGCCGTAAAGGGTCACGACCAGGGTCGCACCCACGTCGGCGAGGACCGCCATCCACATGGTGCCGAGCCCGAACAGGACCAGCACCATGAATACCGCCTTCACCCCGATGGCGAAGGCCACGTTCGCACGGACCGTTCGCATGGCGGTGCGAGCCAGCCGGATCGTCCGGGGAAGGACGCGGAGATCGTCGCCCATGAGGGTCACCGCCGCCGCGTCCCGGGCCTGGTCCGTACCGCCGAAGGCACCGCCCAGGGCGATCCCCACGTCGGCGGTGGCGAGGGCGGGGGCGTCGTTGATCCCGTCGCCCACCATGGCGAGGGCGGCCCCACCGGCCCGAAGCTCCTGGACGATGGCCACCTTCTCCTCGGGGAGGAGCTCGGCCCGCACGTCGGGGATCCCGACCTGGGCTCCCAGGTGGCGGGCGGCCGCCTCCGAGTCTCCCGACAGGAGGATCGTGCGGATCCCCAGGTCGGCGAGCTGCCGGACCGCGTCCGGGGCCGAGCCCCGGGGGACGTCGGCCAGGGTGATCGTGCCCAGGAAGCGGCCGTCCATTTCCACGACCACGGGGGTCCGCCCCTCGAGGGCCGCCTCGTCGGCCTGCGCCCGGTGAGGGCCCCCGGCGGGGAGGTAGAGGTCCAGGTGCCGGCGGCTCCCGATGGTGATGGGCCGGCCGTCGAGGTCGGCGGTGATCCCCCGGCCGGTCAGCGCCCGGTGGCCGCTCACCTCGGGAATCCGGTCCTGGTGGATGCGGTCGCGGGCTGCGGCGGTGACCGCCCGCCCCACCGGGTGCTCGCTTCGCTCCTCCACCGCCGCGGCGAGGGCCAGGAGCTCGTCGCAGGGGGCGCAGGCCTCCTCGCCGTTCCCGCTCGCTTCGGCGCAGTCCACCGAGCGGACGCCGACCACGGTGAGGGCGCCCTCGGTGAGGGTGCCGGTCTTGTCGAAGGCCACGGTGCGGACCCGGGCGAGCGTCTCCATGTGGGCGCCCCCCTTCACGAGGACCCCGGTGCGGGCGGCGTTCGTGATCGCGCTCACGAGGCTTGCCGGCACGCTGATCACGAGGGCGCAGGGGCAGGCAATGACGAGAAGGGCGAGCCCCCGGTAGAACCAGCCGAAGGTGCTCGGGTCGGGGTTCCAGAACGGGGCGCCGAACAGGAGGGGGGGGACCAGGGCGACGAGGGCGGCCAGGACCACCACCGCCGGGGTGTAGACCCGGGCGAAGCGGTTGATGAAGCGCTCCACCGGCGCCCGCTCGGACTGGGCCTCCTGGACCAGGCGGATCATGCGGTGAAGGGTGGTCTCCGCCGCCGGTCGGGTGATCTCGACCTCCAGGGCCCCCTCTCCGTTGATGGATCCGGCCAGGACCTCGGAGCCCACCTGTTTCTCCAGGGGCACCGATTCCCCGGTGAGGGCCGACGGGTCCACCGTGGACCGCCCGACCAGGACCTTCCCGTCTCCGGGGATGCGCTCTCCCGGACGGACCAGGATCACGTCGCCGGGGACGAGGGCCCCCACCGGGACCCGCTCCTCTGCATCCCGGGAGTCGCCCGCGGTGTCGCCTGCCCCCACCGTTCCGGCCCGGCGGATCCGCGTGGCCTCCTCCGGGGCGGTGTTCACGAGGGCGCGGATCGCCCCCCGGGCCCGGGCCGAGGCGTACCCCTCCAGGTGCTCGCCCATGGCGAAGAGGACCACCACCATCCCGGCCTCGACCCAGGCCCCGATCACGAGGGCGCCCGCCACCGCGATGGTGATGAGGGCCTGGATGTTCACCTCGCGGTTCACCCGGAGCCCCCGCCACGCGGAGCGCACCACCGGGCCCCCGGCCACCGCGAGGGCCAGGAGCGCCGGAAGCTCGATCCAGAGCGACTCCCAGTGGAGGATCTCGTGGAAGACGAGTCCCGGCACCAGGAGAAGGGCGCCGGCGACGGCGGGCCAGGTCTCGCGTCGGCGGAGGAAGTACGAGGTCAGGGTGGTGGGCTCGGAGGGACCGCTCTCGGGACCCGCCTCCCCGGCCGCTCCCGCCTCGGCGCCGCCGTTCAGCGGGCGGACCCCGTACCCGAGCTTCCGGACCCGGGCCGAGATTTCCTCTTCGAGGGCTGCGAGTCCCTCCTCGCGGGCCGCACCCTCCACCCGGAGCCGGGCCGAGGTGAAGTCCACGGAGCACGCCTCCACCCCGTCCAGGGTCGCGACGGCGCGTTCCACCGATCCGGCGCAGGCGGCGCAGTGGAGCCCGGACACCTCGAAGTCGAGGCGGGGGGCAGGCGTGGCCGGGGCCGGATGCGGGGGGAGGGCGGTGTCGGTTGGAGACATGGTCCGATCCCTACCCCCGCGGGTGGGGATGGGTTCGTGGGAAAGGGTCGGGCGTCGAGTGAGGATCCCGGGCCGGAGGAGCCGATGGGGGGCGGCCGGTGGACCTCGATCCCCCATCAGGTTGTGCTGTTCGCGGGGGCCTTCCAGCCCTGCAAACGGTACGCTAAATTGCTTGCAGTCGGGGGAGTTGTCGATATGCAATCGGTACGTTACGTCGCCTGGGACCGGTGACGGTCAAGCGCTAACCGGGGGAGCAATGGAGTACAGGCCGCGTGTGGTTGACGCGCAGATTTCCGCACTCATGTCGGCGATGGGTGCCGTGGTCATCGAGGGGCCGAAGGCGTGCGGAAAGACCATGACCGCAATGCAGTTCGCCCGAAGCGAAGTGCGCCTCGACGTCGATGCCAACGCCCGGGCGGCGGCGGCCATTGACCCGTCGCTGGTACTTGAGGGCGACACCCCAAGGCTCATCGATGAGTGGCAGATCGAGCCATCGATCTGGAACCACGTCCGGCGAAGGGTAGACGACCGCCAGGACCCCGGCCAGTTCGTCCTTGCGGGCTCATCGGTCCCCGTCGACGACAAGACGCGCCATACCGGTGCCGGCCGGATCGCTCGCCTGCGCATGCGGCCCATGTCCCTCTACGAAAGTGGCCATTCCACCGGAACGGTCTCCCTGGCGGACCTGATGGCCGGCCAACCCGCTCGGTCCACGGACCCGGGGCTGGACGTACGGGAAATCGCGGAGCGGGTGGCCGTCGGCGGGTGGCCCCGCTTCGTCGATGCTCCGGTTGACCATGCTCTGACCGCCATGCGCGCCTACGTGGACGAGGTGCGCAGGACGGACGTCCAGCGAGTGGCCGGCGTGGATCACGATCCTGACCGGGTCCTTCAGTTGATGAGGTCCGTGGCGCGCAATGTGGGTACCATGACGGGGGTCAAGACGCTCGCTCGAGACGTTGCCGGACCGGAGGAGGCGCTGGACCACAAGACGGCATTCGCCTACTACCAGGCCCTCGAGCGGCTGATGGTCATCGAGGATCAACCGGCGTGGGGCCCCCATCTTCGGTCGAGAGCCAGGGTCCGGGTGACGCCCAAGCGCCACTTCGTGGACCCGGCCCTCGCGGTCGCCGTCATGAGGGCCACCCCCGATCGCCTGCTGGATGACATCAAGCTCCTGGGATTCCTGTTCGAGTCCCTGGTGACCCGAGATCTCCGGATCCACGCCCAGGCGATGGATGCACAGGTCCTGCACTACAAGGACAATACCGAACTCGAGGTCGACGCCATCGTCGAGGCTACCGACGGGCGTTGGGGCGCGATCGAGGTCAAACTGGGACCGGGCCTGGTTGATGAGGGCGCCGAAACACTGCTCAGGTTCGTCGAGAAGGTCGATACGAAGCGGTGTGGTCCCCCCATGTTTCTCGCCGTGATCACGGGATTCGGACTCGGGTATGTCCGCCCGGATGGGGTCCGGGTTGTCCCAATTGGCGCGCTGGGCCCGTGATCCTGTCGAGCGTCCCTGGCTCGCACACCCTCGTTCCCGCCGGTCACCCCGTGGAGCCGGCCGGCGCGTCGCGGCTCCGCGAGAAGTGCACGGACCCGGTGCTCGCTCCGGTTTCCAGCTCCACGTCGAAGCGGAAGCGGTCGTCGTGGAGGAGCACGGGCTCGGACCCCGCCACGGTCCCCGAGAAGTACTGGCGGCCGGTGAGCACGAGGGTCCCGGCTTCCAGGTCGAACTCGGCCACCGGGTGGTAGAGCACGAAGCCGTCCAGGTCACCCTCCGGGCCCGCACGCTACGTCATCGCGACGCCCCCGCTACGTCACCGCAACGGGGGCACATCCGACCTTTCGGGTCCATCGTTCAGGAGCCTGATCCACCTTCCTGTCCAGGAGGCCCCATGACCCGGACCACGATCCTTTCCGGCTGCGCCGCCCTCGTCCTGGCCGCCGCCTGCGAGTTCCCCATGCACGTCGAGACCGTGCTCCCACCGGAGTCCCGGTTCAGCGACGACCGGCTCCCGGGAACCTGGAGTGCGGCCGGCGATCGTGACCCCGTGGAGATCCTCGTCGGTCCCGGCCCGGATTACCTCGTTCGCTACGAGGCCCCTGACCGCACGACGGCCACGATCGTGGCGCGACTGGGTCGGCTGGGTGGCCGGACCGTGCTCGAGGTCTGGTGCGACCCCGCGGTCATGGCCCCGGAGGAGTGCGGAGACGAGGAGGATCCGCGGCGGTTCCTCATTGCCGTGGAGATCGGCTCGGACACGATCGCCACCTGGTTCCTGGACGCGAGGCCCCTCCT
>JBJHCE010000175.1:0-6088 GCA_050485865.1 Gemmatimonadales bacterium
GGGCTCGCCCTGGCCGGATTCCTGGGCCGCTTCCCCGGGGGGCGGATGCAGGTGTTCGGAGAGACCGAGATCACCTTCCTGACCACCCTGGGGGAGGACGAGCGCCGGGAGCGACTTCGCACCTTCTTCGGGCAGGAGGTTCCCGCCGCTTTCGTCACGAAGGGACAGAGGGTCGTGCCGGAACTCGTGGAGGAGGCCACCGCGCGGGGGGTCCCCCTCTTCCGCTCGGCGCTCACCACGAAGGAGTTCTTCCGGCGGCTCAAGCCCTACCTGGAGGTGGCCCTCGCCCCCACCACGTCGGTGCACGGATCCCTCGCCGACGTCTACGGGGTGGGCCTCCTCTTCGTGGGGAAGAGCGGGATCGGGAAGAGCGAATGCGTCCTGGACCTGGTGGAACGGGGGCACCGCCTCGTGGCCGACGACCTGGTCCTCGCCTCGCGGCGGGGCAACGACGTCCTGATCGGGAAGGGCCATGCGCTCCAGGGGCACCACATGGAGATCCGGGGGATCGGGATCATCGACATCCAGGCGCTCTTCGGGATCCGGGCCATCCGTCAGCAGAAGCGGATCGAGGTGGTCCTCCAGCTCGAGGAGTGGGACGACACCCGGAGCTACGACCGCACCGGCCTCGAGCGCGACGAGACCGAGATCCTGGGGGTGCGCCTCCCCCGGGTCACGATCCCCCTGAACCCGGGAAAGAACATCACGGTGATCGCCGAGGTGGTGGCCACGAACCACCTCCTCCGCTACGCCGGGGTGGACTCCGCCGCCGAGTTCGACCGGCGTCTCCGGGGGACCCTTCTCCCGGCCCGGGACTACCTGGAGGAGGACTACGAATGAGCGCATCCTCTCCCTTCACGGACCCGGATCCGGCCCCCCGCGCCCTGGGGGTCGTGGTGACCCACGGCGCCATGAGCCAGGGGCTCGTGGACGCGGTCCGGAAGATCACCGGCGTCGAGGACGAGGCCCTCGTTGCGGTCTCGAACGACGGGAAGGGGCCCGACGCGCTGGTCCAGGAGGTGGCCGAGGCCGCCGCCCGAGCCGATGGCCCCGTCGTGATCTTCACCGACCTCCAGGTCGGGAGCTGCGCCCTGGCCGCCCGCTTCGTCTGCCGCGATCCGACGAACCGGACCGTGCTCTTCGGGACGAACCTCCCCATGCTCCTGGACTTCGTCTTCCACCGGGACCTCCCCATCGACGTCCTCCAGGACCGCCTCCTCGAACGGGGACGGGCCGGGATCCGGGCCCTCGGCGACGACGCCCGGGAGGGGTGATCGGTGCCCATCGCCCTCTTCCGGGTCGACGAGCGCCTGATCCATGGCCAGGTCACCGTCGGGTGGGGGGCGCGTCTCGGCACCGACCACTACCTCGTGGTGGATGACGCGCTCGCGGGGAGCGACTGGGAACAGGAGCTCTACCGCCTCGGCGCCCCCACCGGTGTGGCGGTCACCTTCGTCCCGGTGTCCGAGGCTGCGGCCCGTCTCGAGGAGTGGACCGGCACGGGCGCGACCACGGTCCTCCTCACCCGGGACCTTCCGTCCATGGTGCGCCTCGTGGAGGCTGCGGTGACCCCGGTTTCCTCGGTGAACCTGGGGGGGATCCACCACGCCCCGGGGCGCGACCGGGTCCTGCCCTTCGTTTCCCTCGGGGATGCGGAGCGGACGGCCATCCGGGCGCTCCTGGATGCGGGCGTCCGGGTGGAGGCCCGGGACCTTCCGGGGACGCCGGCCGTCGACGCCCGGGGCCTCGTCGAATGACCCTCCTCCTCGCCATCGCCCTTCTCCTCCTCGGGGCCTGGGTGGCCCTCGATGCGGCGGCGGTGGGACAGTTCATGGTCTCCCGGCCCCTCGTCGCGGCCACCCTGGCCGGGGCCCTCGCCGGGGACCCGTGGATGGGCGCCCTCGTCGGCGCGATCCTCGAGCTCCTCCACCTGGCCCACATCCCCGCCGGAGGGGCCCGCCTCCCGGAGCCAGGACCGGGGGCGGTGGTGGCGGGGGCAGTAGCCGTGCTCCTGGTGGGCGACGGGGTCCGGGACGGGGGCGGTGGCGTTCCCCCCGGGGCGGCCCTCGCCTTTGCCCTGACCCTCGGCGTCGTCCTCTCGGGGGCAGCCGGGCGCCTCGTGGCCCGGCACCGCGAGGGAACGGCCCGACGGATCGAGGCGCTCCTGGCCCGGAACCCGGAGGGATCGCTCCGGGGGCGGGACCTGGGGGCCCTGGTGCCCGGGGCCCTCTTCCGGGGCGGGATCCGGGGCGCGGGGGTCACCGCAGCGGGGCTCGGGGTGGCGTTCCTCGTGCCGGCCCCGGCGGTCGCGGCCTGGCCCCTGGATCTGCCCGGAACCCTCCTCCTCTTCGGTTTGCCGGCGGGGCTCGGGCTCGGCGCGGTGGCGTCGGTGCCGGTTCCCGGGCGTCGCCGCGGGCTTGCCCTCCTCCTCCTGGGGCTCCTGGCCGGAGCCGGGGCAGGGTTGGCCACCGGGGGGCTCACCGGGAGCGGCATTTCCGCGGGATGGGGGGGACCGTGACCCGCCCGCCCCTCCCCCCGCCCCCTGCCTTCCGGACCCTGGTCCTCCGGTCCCTGATGGTCCAGGCCCTCTGGAACCCCCGGGACCTCCAGGGATCCGGGGTGGCGTGGCTCCTGGACGAGGCCCTCCGTCCGGGGGAGGGGGCGGAGCCCTTCAACGCCCACCCGTACCTGGCGGGGGCGGCCCTCGGGGCCACCGTCTCGATCCGGGAGCGGGGGGAGCTCGACGAAGGCGAGCTCGTCCGCTTCCGCGCCGCCCTCCGTGGGCCCCTCGGGGCGGTGGGCGACGGGGTCGTGTGGGCCGGATGGCTCCCCGTGACCGTGCTCCTGGCGCTCCTCCTCCTTGCCGGAGGTGCGAATCCCCTGGCGGTGGTGGCGGGACTGCTCGTCGCATACAACCTTCTCCACCTGTGGATGCGCCGCTGGGCGGTCCGCACGGGGCTGGACCACGGGGTGGCGGTGGGGTCGGCGCTCGCCAGGAGCGCCCTCCCGCGCCTGGGGGACCGGCTCCGCCTGGGGGCGGTGGTGCTCGCCGGGGCGCTGGGGGGCTTCGTCGCCGTTTCCCCGGCTGCCGCGGCGGGGGCCCCCTCCCTCCACCTTTTCCTCGCACTCGCCGCCGCCGCCGGGATCCTCGTCGCGGGAAGGACCGCCGTCGGGCGCCTCGCGATCACCACACCCCTCCGGGTGGCCTTCTGGCTCCTCGGAGCCGGGTGGCTTGCCGCGGTCGCCGCGTTCTGACGCGACGTGCCGCCCGCCCCTCCGCATCCCCCGAAACGAGCCCCTGAAGGGCCGAGCCTCGATCCACGATGACCGGGAACCCCGAAGTGCAGAAGACCATCCGGATCCGGAACCGGGCCGGGATGCACGCGCGCCCCGCCGCCGAGTTCGTGAAGCTGGCCGCGCGGTTCCGTGCCGAGGTGCGCCTCGCCCGCGACGGGCTCGAGGTAGACGGGAAGAGCATCATGGGCGTGCTGATGCTCGCGGCGGAGCAGGGGGCGGAGCTCACGATCACGGCCCGGGGAGAGGATGCCCCCGAGGCCCTCGACGCACTTGCATCCCTCGTGGACCGGGGGTTTGGGGAGAAATGAACATGTCGGCTCGAGGAACCTTCGACGGGCTCCCCGCCTCGGAAGGGCTCGCACAGGGGAAGGTGAAGCGGATCCGGTGGGGGATTCCGCCGATCCCCCGCGATCCCATCGAGGCTTCCGACGCCGAGGCCGAGGTGGAGCGCTTCCACGCCGCACGGGCGCGGGTGCGGGCCCGCCTCCTTGAGATCCGCGACGACGTGGAGGGGCGCCTGGGCCCCATGGAGGCCCGGATCTTCGACCCCCAGCTCCTGATGCTCGACGACACGGCGGTGGTGGAGGGCACGGTGGCATACGTGCGCGACCACCGGCTGAACGCCTCGCGGGCCTTCCGCCTCCAGATGATGGAGTACCAGGCGCTCTGGGCCGCCACCGGGAACCCCCTCGTGGCGGACCGGGTGAACGACCTGGAGGACATACAGGTGCGGGTGCTCCACGAACTCCTGGGGCTCCCCGAGCCCGGGGTGGGGGCTGCCGCCGACGGTCCCACGGTGGTCCTCGCCCGGAACTTCACCCCCTCGCTCACGGTGCAGCTCGACCCCCGGCACGTGGTGGGGCTCGCGGCGGATCACGGGACCCGGACCTCGCACTGGGCGATCCTCGCCCGGTCGCTGGGCATTCCGGCGGTGGTGGGGCTCGTGGACCTCTCGGAGCGAGCGGATGACGGGGTGGACGCGATCCTCGACGGGCGGATCGGGCGGATCGTGCTCGAGCCCTCGGATCGGGACCGGGAGGTCTACGTGGAGCGGCAGGTGCGGATCCGGGCGTGGGAGGAGGAACTCCAGCAGATCGCGAGCCTCGAGTCGGTGACCCTCGACGGAAACCCGGTTGCGCTCCGGGCGAACCTGGACCTTCCCTCGGAGGCGGACCGGGCGGTGGCCCACGGGGCCGAGGGGGTGGGGCTCTTCCGCACCGAGTTCCTCGTGGTGGGGCGGAGCTCCATGCCCGAGGAGGAGGAGCAGTACGAGGCCTACCGGCACGTGGTGAAGGCCTTCCCGAACCGGGCGGTGTTCATCCGCACGTATGACCTCGGGGGCGACAAGTTTCCCGCCTTCCTGCACATGCCGGCCGAGGAGAACCCCTTCCTGGGGTGGCGGGCGATCCGGGTGTGCCTGGACCGGCTGGAGCTCTTCCGTCCACAGCTGAGGGCCATCCTGCGGGCCACCGCCCACGGGGACCTCCGGATCCTCCTGCCGCTGGTGAACGACGTGGAGGAGGTGGTGCGGGTCCGGGAGCTCCTGGCCGAGGAAGAGGATTCGCTCCGGAAGGACGGGATCCCCTTCTCGTCGGGGTACAAGCTCGGGATCCTCGTGGAGACGCCGGCGGCGGCGCTGGATGCGGCGGAGCTCGCCCGGCACTGCGACTTCTTCTCCATCGGCACGAACGACCTCGTCCAGTACACGCTGGCGGTGGACCGGACGAACGCCCGCCTGTCGCCCCTCTACAACCCCTTCCACCCGGCGGTGGTACGGCAGCTTCACCAGGTGGCGCGGGTGGCGCGGGCGGCGGGGATCGAGGTGAGCGTGTGCGGGGAGATGGCGGCGAACCCCCTTGGGACCTTCCTCCTCGTGGGGCTCGACATTCATGCGATCTCGGTGGCGTGGCCCGCCCTTCCCGAGGTGAAGAAGGTGATCCGCAGCATCCGGAGCGACGATGCCCGGGCGGCGGCCAGGCGTGCGCTCGCCGCCGACACGGCGCGGGACGTGACCGAGTGCCTGGCGGAAGGGATCGGCGGGGCGGTGGATCTTGCGGCCTTCCAGGGGCGCTGGAACTTGTCCGTCCCCTGAGATTCGGGTAGCGTTGCCTGTCTCCCTCCGGTCGCCCTGGGCGGGGCCGGGGGGGGCGCTCCCACATCGATCCGTTTCCTCCCGCGCTTCCCGGACCACCGGGGGGCAGGAGCCCCTGCCCGTGAAGCTCCGTCTCTTCACCTCCGAGTCCGTCACCGAGGGGCATCCTGACAAGGTGGCCGACCAGATCTCCGATGCGATCCTCGACCACATCCTGGCCGAGGACCCGGCGGCCCGGGTGGCCTGCGAAACCCTCGTGACCACGGGGCTCGCCCTCGTCTCCGGCGAGATCACCACCGAAACCTACGTGGAGATCCCGGACATTGTCCGGGACACGATCCGCGGGATCGGCTACACCCGTTCCGAGTATGGAATCGACGGGTCCACCTGCGCGGTGCTGAGCAGCATCGACCGGCAGGCCGACGAGATCCGGGTCGGGGTGGACACGGGCGGGGCAGGGGACCAGGGGATGATGTTCGGCTACGCCACCGACGAGACGGAGGAGCTCATGCCCCTTCCCATCGTGCTGGCGCACCGGCTCACCCGGGCGCTGGCCTCGGCGCGGCACGAGGGAAGGCTTCCCTGGCTTCGCCCCGACGGGAAGGCGCAGGTCACGGTGGCCTACGACGGCGACACCCCGGTGCGGGTCGAGACGGTGGTGGTGGCGGCCCAGCATGACCCGGACGTTTCGAGAGAGAC
>JBJHCE010000176.1:0-6003 GCA_050485865.1 Gemmatimonadales bacterium
GCCAGAGCCAGGTTATCGTTGGCGTCTATTGGTTTTTCCGGAGGTTTTACCAGGTCCCGGAGCCTGGGCACGCAACCCGAGCTTCACCAAACACGTCGAAACCGTGACGCCCCCGTGATGCTCGTGTACTTCAAGATACCCCGACCAGGCGGGCGGGGTCCATCCCCGGGAGCTCCCCGGCGTGGTACCGCGCGATGTAGCGGTCCAGGATGGGGCGCACCTCCTCGATCCGCTCCACGGTGAAAAGCTCCACCCGGAGCTCCTTCCCCGCCGGAAGCCCCTTCGTGTACCACCCCAGGTGCTTCCGGAAGTCCAGCATGGCCCGCCGGGCATCGCGCTCGAAGCGCACCGCGTTCTCGGCGTGCTCGACGCAGATGGCGAAGCGCTCCTCCACATCGGGCTCCGGCGGAATCGGCCGCCCCTCGAGCGCCGCCCGCGCCTGGGCGAAGAGCCAGGGGTCCCCGTGGCTCCCCCGGGCGATCATGATCCCGTCGCACCCGGTCTCGTCGCGCATCCGCCGGGCATCCTCCCCCGTCCGGATGTCGCCATTTCCGATGACCGGAACCGATACCGCCGCCTTGAGCGCCCGGATCTCCTCCCACCGCGCCTTCCCCGAGTACATGTCCGCCCGGGTCCGGGGATGCAGGGTAATGGCCCGCGCCCCCGCATCCTCGCACACCTGCCCGATCCGCACCGGGTCCCGGGTCCTCTCGTCGAAGCCGCTCCGGATCTTCACCGTGGTGGGAATCGGGAGGGCATCCACCACCGCCCGGGTGATCCGCCCCACCAGCTCCAGGTCCCGCAGGCACCCGGAGCCGCCATTGCGCTTGACCACCTTCTTCACCGGGCACCCGAAGTTGATGTCGAGGAAATCCGGTCCGAAGGTCTCGTGGACGAACCGCGCCGCCTCGGCCATCCGCTCCGGCTCCGCCCCGAAGATCTGCACCCCGATGGGGCGCTCCGCCTCGTCGAAGCGAAGGTAGTCCAGCGTCCGCTGGTTCCCCTGCAGGATCCCCTCGGCACTCACGAACTCCGAGACCACCACATCGGCCCCGAACCGTCGGCAGAGCCTGCGGAAGGGCGACTCGCTCACCCCGGCCTGGGGAGCGAGATAAAGCGGGGTGGTCCCCCCGCGGAGCAGTTCGAAGAGGTCGGGCGCCATCCCCATAAGGTAGAAACACCGCGGTTCCTTTGACAGTCCGCCCCCCTTCCGGTAGAGTTGGACACCCCGACCCGCTTTCGACGAAACTCCCGTCACGAATCGGTGCAGGCCCGGCGATTTCGCCCGGGGGGGGCCGCCCGACTCGGAGGCCATGCAAATGAAGCTCCGCGAGCTCTTTACGCCCGAACGCGTGAAGCTCGATCTCACCTCGGAGACCAAGGACGAGGTCCTGAAGGAGCTGATTCAGCTCCTGGGGCTCGACGAGAAGTCCGAGGCGATTCTCTTCAAGACGCTGAAGCGCCGCGAGAACCTGGGTTCCACCGGGATCGGAAAGGGGATCGCGATCCCCCACTGCCGCTCCCTCGTGGCCTCGAAGCTCCGCCTCGCCTACGGCCGGAAGCCGGGGGGCATGGACTTCGCCGCCATCGACGACCAGCCGGTCCAGAACTTCTTCCTCATCGTGGCCCCGCCCCTCGAGGTGTCGAACCAGTACCTCCCGGTCCTCGGCAAGGTGGCCCAGTTTGCGAAGGACCCTGACATACCGGAGACTCTCGCTGCCCTCTCCTCGCCCGAGGAGTTCCTGGCCCTCCTCGAGTCCCGGGGGTTCTGAGGCCGACCCGTTCCTCGCCGCGCCCACCCCGGTCCTCGGGGTGCGACGCTGTACGGAGGAGGGATCGCACGACAGGAACGCGCGCACGAAGGGGGTCCGGGCCACGCGCCCGGACCCCCTCGTTTCGTTTCCCGCCCGGCGCCCCGTACCCGGGGAGCCGCGCCCTACCGCAGTCCGTGCATCACCTCAGCGCGTACATCCGGATCACCTGCGGACGCCCGTTCACCGTGACCTCGAGCAGGTAGACACCGGACGCCACGGGCACACCGGAACGGTTCCGACCGTCCCAGTAGACTTCGTGGCGACCGGGAATGCCGTATTCCAGGTCGATGACGGGTGTCCCGTCTCCTGCCGGGTGGCCCAGCGTCGTGGGCGAAGCCACCAGCTCCCGCAGCACGTTGTAGATGCGCATCGACACCACGGCCGGGCGCCCGTCGATGAAGGCACCGTCGTGGAGCTCGAAGGGGATCCTCGTATCCGAAGCGAAGGGGTTCGGATAGTTCTGAAGGACCCGGAACGTCTGCTGCGTTTCACCGCGGTTCGCGGCGAGTCCCTGCTGCGCCTCGAGGGCGGCGGGGAGGAAAGCGGCGGAGAGGAGGACGAGCGCGACGCACCAGAGGCGCCTCATCCAAGGCCTCCGCACAGGGTTCCTGTGCAGTAACGGAGATTCGATTGCACTCCTGGGTTTGAACGGACTTCGCGATTGTTCTCCCAAGATCGGGTGCGCGCACCCCCCGGTCAAGCATGTCATGCAGCGAGGAGGGCCTGGCGCACGAGCGGCTCCGACTTGAGCGGGCGATCCAGCCCGAGGTGCAGCCGGGCGTAATGGTCCAGGAACCCGAAGTGCTGGAGGGCACCCCGGAGCGCGCCGACAGGCTCGCCCGCGGCGAGGCGACCGAGGTCGGCCCGGGCCCCGGGGCCCAGCCGGGCCCCACTCCGGGGGCCGGCACAAACCGGGCAGAGAAGCCCCCCGGCCTCGAAGTCGAAGCGGGCGAGGGCGGTTCCGGGGTCGGCCTCCCCGGCCCCATCCGGGTCCCCGCCCGGATTCTCTCCCGGGCCCGCACCTGCGCCTCCGCCCCCACCCGGATCCCCGCCGCACCGGACGCAGGCGTCCAGGCGCGGGGGGAAACCGAAGTCGTCCAGGATCCCCCAGCCGGCGGCGAGGAAGATCCCGGGAAGGGCCCGGGCCTCCGCCTCCTCCAGTGCCGAGATCGCCTCGACGAAGCGCTCGTGAAGCGCCGGGTGCCCCTCCTCCAGGGCGTGGGCCAGCACGAGCTCGGCCAGGTACGACGCCCCGGAGAGCGCCAGGAGCGCCCGCCCGAGCCCCCGGGGGTTCCCCGGCCCCGGCACGAAGTCGCGGTAGCCGTGGAGCTCCCGTTCCGGACGGAAATCCAGGGTGAGCTCCCCCCGGGCGAAGGTCTCGAGGGGTGCGCCCCCCTTCGAGCTCCGGCTCCGCACCCCCCGGGCCACCACCCCCACCACCCCCAGCCCCGGGGTGAGGAAGCGGAGCACGTGGGAGCTCTCGGACCAGGGATGGGCCCGGAGGAGGACCGCCGGGGTGGTCCGGACGCTCACCGCTCCCCGAGCGACCGGAGGAGTTCCGCCCGCCGCCGCGCGCCCTCCGCGGGGTCGAGGCGCCCGGAGGCCACCTCTTCGTCGAGGGCCGCCACCCGGAGGAGGACCGAGCGCCGGGGTGCCGCGGCCCCCTCCCCCGAGGGAGGCGCCTCGGGAAGCCCGGGTGCCGGGGCGCCGGCCGGCCGCCTCCGCATCCCCACGAACACGCTCCCGAGGACCACCAGGAGAAGCGCCACCAGGACGCCCGCCCACGCGGGGTTCGGGGGTGCCTCCTCTCCCAGGCGGATGCTCGGGGCGATGTCGCGGACATCCTCGGCCCACCAGCGACGGTACTCGCTCCCCCGCTCGATCTCGACGGGGGCGTCGGCGCGGAGCCCCTGGACCGTGATCGCCGGGGCGGGCTCGCGGACGAGGAGCTCGACGACCCCCGTTCCCCCGGGCATGGGGAAGGTGGCCTCGATGGAGGGGAGGTCGTAGCGGACCACGAAGAGGCGCTCGCCCGGCGGGAAGGGGGCGAGGACCTCGAGGGCACCCCGGTCCAGCCGGAGGGACCCGGGGTCCATTTCGGTTTCGGCCGCCTGGATGTTCCGGGCGGTCGCCGGGAGGGGGTAGGCCCAGACCGGCGCCCGGGCCTCCGGGTCCGGCGATGTCCAGCTCCATGGCTCCTCGTGCCCGACCTCGAAGACGTCGGTCACCCTCCAGCCATCCGGCCCTTCCTCGATGAAGAGGTTCCGGACGTGCACGCGGAACCCGGCGCCCTCGGGGGGGAGGGGGCGGGAGGGCCAGGCCCGGACCTCGTAGGGCTCGGCCAGGCGCTCGACCGTGGTGACCGGGGGCCCGAAGAACACCACCCCGTCGAGCCTGTGGGTGGCAAAGTACATGGAGCCCCCGGGGCCGGGTGGGTCGGGGAGCACGAAGCGGAAGGTGCCCCCGGGGCCGATGGGGACCGAGTCAGCTGCACCGGCGTCCTCGAAGGTCACCCGGTGAAGGACGACCGTGCCCGTGTCGGGCGGTGCGCCGGCCACGAGGAGGGTACCGGAAAGGGTGACGGGTCCCGTGGATTCCGGGTCCTGTGCCGCGGCGGCGACGGGGGCGGCGAGGGCGGCGAGGAAGATCGACGCCGCCAGGTGGGCGGAGGGGCGCGGGGGCCGAGGGGGCATCGGCGTCAGGGGGTGAAGCGGCCGAAGTCCTCGGGATTCATGCGCTTCAGGTACTCCTTCAACTCCTCCGCATCCATCCCTCGGGAGGGGCCGCTTCCCCTGCCCTGGCCTCCCGGGCCGTGGCCTCCGGGGCCGGAGCCCTGGCCGGCAGGGCCCGATCCCCCCGCATCCGCTTCCTCCTCCAGGGTCTCCCAGGGGGCCGCGTCCTCGTCGGCGATCTCGAGGGTGGTGCGGTCGAGAAGTGCCTCGTTCGCGTAGATCCGGGCGTCGGTGCGGAGCGCCACCGCGATCGAGTCCGAGGGGCGGGCATCCACGAAGATCTCCTCGCCCTGGCGCACCAGGACGAGTTCGGCGTAGTAGGTGGCGTCGGCCACGCGGGAGATCACGACCCGGTCGAGGCTCCCCCCGAGCCCCTTCAGCACCGAGACCAGGAGGTCGTGGGTGAGCGGGCGGGAGAACTGCATGTCGGCCAGGTGCATCGCGATGGCGCTCGCCTCCCCCGGCCCGATCCAGATGGGGAGGACCCGGTCGCCTTCGAGCTCCCGGAGGATCACCACCGGCGTGTTCGAGGTCCGGTCGAGACCGAGACTCTGGACCTTCACTTCGACGTTCACCTGCCCTCCCGCGGCGGGGATCCGCGCCGCCCTCGCGCCCGAAACGCCCGGAGCGGCCCGGACCCGTGCCCGGGACTCCGTCCGGGGCGGCGCACCCCCGGACCCGTGGGAGCATTCCCACCCGTCGGAGAGACCCCGGGGGCGGCCCGGCGTTCCCTCAGATCCCGAGGGCATCCTGCAGCGCTTCGACCCGGTCCGTCCGCTCCCACGGAAAGAGCTGCACCATGCGGCCGAAGCGCTCCACCCGCTCGGGGGTGCGGCCCAGGTGGCCGTAGGCGGCCGCCGGTCCGTAGATCGGGTCGCGGAGCCCGAGCGCGTCGATGATCCCCCGGGGGCGGAAGTCGAAGACCCCCGATACGGCGTCCGCCACCGCCCCGTCGTCGAAGTCGCTCGTGCCGAAGGTGTCGACCCAGACCGAGACCGGGTCCGCCACCCCGATGGCGTAGGCAAGCTGGATCTCGCAGCGCCGGGCGATCCCCGCCGCCACCACGTTCTTCGCCGCCCACCGGGCCGCGTACGCCGCCGAGCGGTCCACCTTCGTGGCGTCCTTCCCCGAGAAGGCCCCCCCGCCGTGGCGCCCCACCCCGCCGTAGGTGTCCACGATGATCTTGCGCCCGGTGAGGCCCGTGTCGCCGTGGGGCCCCCCGACCACGAAGGAGCCGGTGGGGTTCAGGTGGAGCTGGGTTCGTCCGCGCTCGTGATACGCCTCCGGAAGAACCGGATCAATGACCGCGGTCATGAGCCCCTCCTCGAGGGTCTCTCTCGAAACGTCCGGGTCATGCTGGGCCGCCACCACCACCGTCTCGACCCGCACCGGGGTGTCGCCGTCGTAGGCCACCGTGACCTGCGCCTTCCCGTCGGGGCGAAGCCAGGGAAGCCTTC
>JBJHCE010000177.1:0-5992 GCA_050485865.1 Gemmatimonadales bacterium
CTGGCCCACATTTGTAGGACAACATCCTGTCCTGCGATGGAGGGCCGCATGGCCAAGCCCGGGAAGCCGATCAAGGTCGCCGCGAGCGAACTCAAGAACGCCTGGCACGAGTACCTGGAGCGGGTCTCCCGTGCTCGCCAGGAGGTCGTGGTCACGCGGTACGGGCGCCCCGTGGCACGGCTGTCCCCCTTCGACGAGCCCGACCAGGAAGGAGCGATCTTCGGCATCCTGGCGGGATCCGTCACGGTCCACGGGGACATCGTCGCCCCCGTGGGCGATTCCTGGGATGCGGATGCCCGGGACCCCGATGCCTGAGCGGCGTCGGGACCTCCTGGTCCTCGACACGCATGTCTGGATCTGGATGGTCGAGGGTGTTCGAACGGCGCTCTCGGACGCGGCCATCGAAGCCATCGAGCGGGCGGCGCGCGGGGGTGCGGTCCGGGTCAGTGCCATCTCGGTCTGGGAGGTGGCCATGCTCGAGGCAAGGGGCCGGATCAGCCTGTCGCGGTCCGTGGACCAGTGGGTCCAGTCCGCTCTCCAGGCGCCGGGGATCGAGCTCCTCCCGCTCTCACCCGCGATCGCCGTCGAGGGCACCCGCCTTCCCGGCGAACCGCACGGGGATCCGGCCGACCGGCTGCTCATGGCAAGTGCGCGCCTCCTCGGGGGTCGCCTTGCCACCTGCGACCGGACGGTCCTCGGATACGCCGAAACCGGTCACCTCGGCGTCCTGGACTGTTCGCCGGGCGGAGGGGGGTGAATCGGTGAGCCCGGCCCCTCGCCCCCCGCGGACGAGGGCCCTACCTTGTCCCCTTCTCCCCGATCCTTGCTTCCCCGATCGCCGTTTCCCGGGCGCCCGCGTCCTCGGCTCCCCTCCCGCACCCTCGCACGGACTGACGGCCATGCCCTCCTCCCTTTCCAGCACCCGCTCCCGCCGCCGCCTCGTCACCGCGCTCCTCGCCCCTGCGGCGCTTCTCCTCGTGACCGCGTGCGGCGCCGACGAGCCGGCAGAGCTCGCGGAGCCCGCCGAGTCCGGCGAGCCCCAGGTCTTCTTCATCCAGCCCACCGACGGAGCCACCATCACGAGCCCCTTCGAAGTGGTGATGGGGTCCAGGAACATCGAGGTGGGCGCGGTCCCCGAGGTGGTGGACGCACCCCGCCCGGGGATCATCCACTACCACCTGGGAACGAACACCGACTGTCTCCCGGTCGGGGAGATCGTCCCGCAGGCGGCTCCCTGGATCCACTTCGGAGACGGCTCCAACGAGATCGAGTCGAACCTCCCCCCGGGAGAGCACCGTCTGGTCCTCCAGGCGGGGGACGATGACCACCGCACCCTCGAGGGGCTGTGCTCGGTCATCTCCATCACGGTGGTGGAGGGGGGTTGAGAACAGCCGGGCCAGACTCCGCGCTCCCCCACCTGACCTCCCTCAAGCCCGAGCACTCATGACCGTTCCCCCGACGCTTCGCCGCCCGTTCGCCGCCTCCTGCGCGGCCCCGCTCGCCGCGCCCCTCCTCGCGGTCTGCGCCGCACTCCTCGTCGCCGCCGGATGCGCCCCTGACGCCGCCGTGGCGCCCGAGGTCCGCGAGTCCTTCCACGACGGACCGGCGGCACCGGTCGAGCGCCCGACCCTGGCCAAGGCCCGGGATGCCGGCCAGGCGGAGCTCGCCTTCTTCTTCGTCCCCTCGAGCGGGTTCGCGTACCGGGACGAAGGCGGGCGCCTCACCGGCGTTACGGTGGAGCTCCTCCGGGGCTTCGCCGAGTGGGTGGCCCGCACCGAGGGGCTCGACGTGGAGGTGACCTGGATCGAGGAGCCCCTCTGGGCCGACTTCTACGGGTACGTGCGCGACTCTCACGGGGGGGCGTTCGGGATCGGAAACGTGACGATCACCGAGGCCCGGGGCGAGGAGCTGGACTTCTCGCCCCCGTACCTCCAGAACATCGCGGTCCTCGTCACCCACGAGGAAGTCCCCGAGCTCTCCTCCATGGATGCCATCGGCGAGGCCTTTTCCGGCCTCACGGCGCTTCGCTACCCGGGGACCCTGCACGAGGCCCGCCTCCTCCGCATCCGGGACGAGCACTACCCCGCCCTGGCCTTCCGGGAAATCGCCTCGAACGACGAACTCGTGGACGGCCTCTCCGCCGCCCCGACCACCTTCGGCTACATCGACATCTACAACTACTGGCGCGCGAAGGAAGCGGGGCGCCCGCTCCGGCGCCACCCCGTGGGCGACGATGCCGCCGAGACCTTCGGGATCATCCTCCCGAACGACTCGGACTGGACCCCCCGGATCGCGGCCTACATGGAGGAGATCGGCGGCGCCGAGGGCCCCACCCTGGCCCGACTCCTCCGGGAGCACCTGGGCGAGGAGCTTGCGGCGCTGCTCGGGGGAGGTGGGGAGGGGGAGGGGTGACACGGAAGGAGGTTCAGCGCGCTCCACCCCCGCGGTCCACCTCCACCAGGTCCCAGACGGCGATTCGCACGTCGCGACCGCCCTCCACCTCCACCAGGGCGTAGACCTGGCCGTCGGCCGAGAAGCCGCTGAAGGCCAGGTCGAAGCGCTGCGACCTGACTACCACGCCACGCTCCGGGTCGATCACCTCGATGACCGAGTCGTAAAGGGCGTGCTCGTCCACCACGACCGTCCTGGCTTGCCCGCCGGCTGGCGTTCCGGGGGCGAGCCCGTCCTGCCAGCGCTCACCCGGAACGCGCACGAGGGTCCAGATCCGACCCTCCGCGTCAAGGTGGATGCGTCGGAGAAGGGGACGGGGCTTCCCACCCTCCTCCCAGACGGCTGTCCCATCCCAGGGCTCGAGCCAGGGTACGCGCCGTTCCAGCACCCGCATGAGCTCGCCGTCACGCCCCCACTCCTCGAGCCGGTACCGGTTCTGGTGGGCAGCCCAGACCGAACGGGTCGTGGGCGTGGCCAGCGGCCGCCGCCAGTTCTCGATCCGTGTCATCGTTCCCGGGGTGAACTGGGCTCCGAAGGACCGCTCGAAGGCGAGTTCGGGAGTCACCCAGTGCAGGGGAAGACCCATCCGATCTGGCAGATGAGACTGGGCATTCACCACCCGTGATCCGTCCGGGGCCGTCTGGGTGAACGGGGCCACCATCTCCACGGCGGGACTGATGCGTCCAAGAGTGAAGTCGGGCCCGATGGCCGTGAAGCGCCGGTTCCCCAGATCGTAGATTTCGACGGCGTCCCCCGGGAGGAGGGAGATCGAACCCACGGTCTGGAACTCCCCAGGACCCTGCCCCAGTCGCCCGAACGAACGAAGGAAGCTCCCGTCGGGGGCGAAGAACTTGATCCTGTGCTGGTCATCTCCGTCGGTGACGACGAACACGCCGTCGGATCGCTGGACGAGGCCGCGGGGTCGACCGACGTACCCCTGTCCCTCCGACTCCCCGAGCACCGCCACTTCACGGAGATCGAGCCCGCACCCGACGCTGCAGTCCTGAAGGATCTGCTGTGCCGCGAGCGCGGCCGGGGCTGCCGGCGGGCCCAGAGCGAGCGCCGAGACGGCCACCCATAGGCCCGCGCTGGGCGGGTGGTGATGGCCGGTGAGGGCGTGGGTCACGGAGCCGGTGCCCACTGAGAGTTGTTGGCCTTCGATGTGCCGTGCAGCACCCCGCCGGCGACCGCCTGGAGAGTCGAGCTCCACGCCGAGTCAAGCTGGATGATCCCGGTCACAGGCCGGACGCTACACCCCGGGTTGAGTACTACGAGGAGCGAGCGGTGGGGGATGACCGCGAACCGCTCTGGGGCCTGCTTCACCACGTCCGCAAGCGCCTGACCGGCATCCGGTTGCGAGAGAGAAAGAACGTCGAGCAAGGCCGAGAGCTCCTGGTGCTCGTGGTTCTGGCAGGCCATGAGGGTTTCGCACTGGGAGCCCCAATTGTAGATGCACCCCTCCTCGCCAAGGTACGAGACCTCGATTGCTCCCGGGAACCAAACCTTCCCCCAGAAGAGTTCGTCCTCCTCCACGCAGGAGAGATCATCGCACCACTCGCAAGGGAGGGTCTGCGCTCCCGCCGGCTGCGCCGCGACGGCTACCGCCAGCGGAGTGAGGAAGAGCATGGGGAACAGGCTCCAGGAACGAGCGAAGGGTCTCATCAGTCTCTACCTTTTCCAAGGCGGTTGGGCCCGAAGCCACCGGCAGCCCGACACGGGCGGCCTGTGGGCCCCGCTTGATTCGTCCATGATTGGGGGGGGGGAGGGGCGCTTGTCAAGCTTTTTCTTTCCGTGACGCAACACGGGCGGCTGTAGGCATTCGCTCCGTAGGATCCCGGAGCGGCCGTTACTCGAGAGCGAGTCTTCCTCTTTCCGGATACTGGAAGAGCGCTCATCAAGCCGACCCTCCCTGCGCCCCGTGGGTGTCGTTGTGGCTTTCCACATCGGGCCCCGCACGGGGGATGCCTGCAGGACGGTCGCCGAGCTGCTGAGCATCGACTGACCCGGTGGCGAGGGCCGAGACCAAGCCGCAGGCCTGCTACCGTTCTACGAGGGGCCGCCGGCCTCGTCCATGACTCCGCAGATCTCCACGGCCTTCCCGCGCTCGTGGATGCGTTGCCACTGGACGGGCACGCGAGCGGCGGACTTGCTGGGGAGATCCTCGAAGCCAGGCTTCGGGAAGCCTCAGAGGCATGAGGTCCGGTATCCCGTGCTCCTCGAGCTTATCGCCAGGCAGTTCGGCCCCCTGCTTCCGGCCCGTTTTCGGCCTTACCGAACCCGGCGAGCCCGGCGCGCCCCGTGCCCCGCATGGGGTGTGACGAGCCGCAGTCCAGACAGGTCCAGGAGCGTTCGTCCGGTCTCCAGTTCCAAAAGGGAGTCGACATCGCTCTCCGGGCCCTCTTCACCTCGGGCGAACGACCCGAACACGGCAGCCTTCACGACACCATGCGAGCGCATGATGTCCGACACCTTCGTTCGCAGATCCAACACCGCCTGGTTCATGGCTCCGATCTACCTCACATCCCTCGCTGAACGCCATTTCGCGTAGCTGCCCTTCGTGAGGGGGATCGCGACCGCACCCTTCTTCCCGAACCCGGCGCCATCGGACGTTCGGACGTTCCGCGCCAGACCAGCCCCCGCACCGCGCCCGGCGACCCCGGGCCCTGGCTGACCTGCCCTGCAGCATCCGCAACCCAGCGGCTGCGCATTACCCCACACGCGCAACAGCTCAGTTGCACATGACGCATTCGCGCAACCGATCAGTTGCGCGTCACCGCTACCCTACCCCCGCCCCCCTCCACGCCGCGAGCACCTCCGCCTCCCGCTCGGCGGCGTACCCGGACCGGAGCCCGGGCCCCCCGGCGGCCACCCGCTCCCGGAACCAGGCCAGGGTGTCCATGGCGGTGGAGGCCAGGGGGCGGAAGGTCATTCCCTCCGCCATCGCCCGGGCGTTCGACACCCGCCCGTAGTTCAGGTTCGCCCCCGTGGGCGCCCGCCACGCGGCGATCTGCGCCCCGCCCCGGATCCCCTGCCCCTCCAGGAAGTCCCACGGCACCCAGGTGAAGCGCACCGGGTTCCCGGTGGTGGCCCGGAGCCCGTAGAGAAACTCGGCGGTGGAGAGGGGCGCGCCCGGCCCCGTCACGTTGTAGACCCCGAGCGTCCGTTCCTCGGCCATCTTCACCACGAAGTCCGCCAGGTCCCGCACGTCCACGTACTGGATGGGGTCCTCCGGCGCCCCGGGTGCCAGTACCTCGCCCCCCCGGTCCACCCGGTCGTACCAGAAGGTGAACCGGTCCGTGTTGTCGCCGGGCCCGGTAATGATCGGGGGCCGCACGATCCCGGTTCCTTCCGGAAACGCCGCCCACACCTCCCGCTCGGCGAGTGCCTTGAGGGGCCCGTACCCGGTCCACTCGGTGTCGGGGACCCCGGCGATTCCCACCGGCGCATCCTCGTCCATCACCTCCGCAGTGAACCCCGCGTACACCCCCCGGGTCGAGGTGAAGAGGTAGTGCCCCACCCGCCCGGCCAGGAGCCGCGCCGT
>JBJHCE010000178.1:0-5914 GCA_050485865.1 Gemmatimonadales bacterium
GGGCGAGACCCCCCTCAACTTCGTCTCTGCCGAGGACGTGGCCGACGAGGTGGTGCTGGCCCTCGAGGATCCGGCGCTTCGGGGTGAGACCCGCACCGTCGGGGGGCCCGACCTGATGTCGCGCCTCGAGGCGCTCGCCATCGTGGAAGAAGCCCTCGGAACGTCGGCCCGGCGGAGGCACCTGCCGGTTCCCGTCCTTCGGGTCCTCCGGGGCGTCACGCGGTACACGCACCGGGGAATGTACTACCTCTTCGACCTGGGGATCGCCGAGGAGACGCGGAGCGAGGGGCTCCGCCCGGACCCTGCCCACCTCGACCGGGTGGGGACGCGAACGGTCCGCGAGATCGTGGCCGGGTGGGCCGCCGCCGTCAGGGAACCCGCCCGAACCCCTCCCGTGCCAGGAGATCGGTAGCCAGGAAGGAGAGACGCACGAGGTGCGGGTGGGCCCGGTTCCCGTTCGTGAGGATCGCCACCCCGAGCCCCCGGTCCCGGTTTCCGTGGATGAAGGCGGTGTACCCCCCCACGCTCCCCGAGTGGGCGATGTAGCGCTCCCCGCCCCGGGTCGTGGTCCACCACCCGAGGCCGTACCCCGCCTCGTCTCCTCCCCACCCTCCCCCCATCGCCCCGGTGGGGGGATCGAACTGCCGGGACTGCATGGCCTCGGCGGTCTCCGCGCCCACGAGCACCACATCCCCGAGCCGCGCCCCGTTCACCGAGGCCATGATCCACCGGGCCTGGTCCTCCACCGTTCCCCACGCCCCGCCTGCGGGCCACTCGGCGAATCGGGTCCGGGCGATGGGCTCCTGGGCCCCGGTTTCCGGGTGCGGGCGGTAGGGGACGGCGAGGACCTCCTCCATCCGGGGCGTGGGGGCGAACGCGGTGGTGTGCATCCCCAGGGGCTCCCAGATCCGGCGCCGCACCTCGTCCCGGAAGTCCTCCCCGGTGGCCACCTGCACCATGTGGGCAAGAAGGGCGAAGGCGGGGTTCGAGTACCGGAGGTCCCCCCCCGGAGGCCCGAGCACCCGGAGTCCCTCGGCCACGAAGGTGTCCAGGTTCCGGGGCACGGTGTCCGCCCACACGGGAACGCTCGAGAATCCCCCGGCGAGCCCCGAGGTGTGGGTCAGGAGGTGCCGAAGCGTCACCGGGTTCTCCGGGTCGTGGTCCGGGAATTCGAGGTCGCCCAGGTGCTCCACCACCGGGTCATCCAGGCCGAAGTGCCCCTCCTCCACGAGCTGCATCAGGACCGTGGCCACCATCGTCTTGAGGGTCGACGCGATGATGTAGACCGAGGTGGGGGTGGCGGGCGACCGGGTCCGGAGGTTCGTCTCCCCGAAACCCGCGCTCCAGACGATCTCCTCGCCGGCGGTGAGCGCGATCGTGACCGACGGAATCCGCCCCTCCACCATGGCCCGCCGCACCTCGGGCTCGAGTTCGGCCACCACCCGGTGGAGGGCGTCGAGGCCCTGCGCCGAGGCCGGCACGGCGCTCCACGGCACCGGGGCGAGCATCCCGGAAAGGAGCAGGAGGAGGGCGAAGGAGCGCTTCACGGGATCGGACTCCGGTCAGGAGGTGGGCTGGGCATGGATGCGAGCGGAGGATCGTGCGCCTGCAAGACTGCGGGGGCAAGGGGCCCGGGCTTCTCCCCTCGGGCGACCGCTGGCGGATTCATCCGGCGGGCCCCATCGTGACACCGGACCCCGAACCCCATGCCCGCCGTGTCCGAAGCTTCGTTCCCGCCCATCCGACCCTTCTCCCGGCGCCGCTTCCTCCGCGCCGGATCCGCCGCCGCAGCCGGACTCCTCCTCGGGGGAACCGCAGGGGGATGCACCCGGGCCGCCCAGATCGGAGGGGCCGCACCGGTGCCGCCCGGGGGCCCCGGCCGGAGGCTCCGCCCGCTGGCACCGGTGCACGTCTCCCCCGGGCGGGTCGCGCGGACGGTGGCGGGACTCCGCCCCTTCCGGCCGGCGGGCTTCGTGGTGCGCGCCCACCGGTTCGACGAGACGGTGGTGGTGCACAATTACGGGCACGGGGGCGGGGGGATCTCGCTGGCGTGGGGAAGCTCCGAGCTCGCCGCCGAGCTCGTCTCGGAGGCGGCGGCGGAGCGGGGGTTCCGCGAAGTGGCGGTCCTCGGCGCCGGGATCATGGGGCTCACCACCGCCCGCCTCCTCCAGGACCGGGGATTCCACGTTACGGTGCATGCCCGGGAGCTTCCCCCCTTCACGACCTCGAACGTGGGCGGGGGGCAGTGGTCGCCCTTCACCGTGTTCGAGGGGGGCGCCACCACCCCCGCCTTCGATGCCCAGTACGAGCGCGCCGCCCGGATCTCCCACGCCCGCTACCAGCTCCTGGTGGGACAGCGCTACGGGGTCCGGTGGATGGAGAACCTGGTGCTCCGGGGCGCGCCTTCGGGAGGCCGCGGGGGCACCCTCGCCGACCTCTTCCTGGACGAGGAGGAGTACGGGCCCGGGGAACACCCCTTTCCTGCCCCCTGGCTCGGGCGCTCGGTGACGCTCCTCATCGAGCCGGGGATCTTCCTCTCCGAGCTGACCCGCGACCTCCTCCTCCGGGGCGGCAGGATCGTGCCCCGCGCCTTCTCGGCACTCGACGAGGTGCTCGCCCTCGAGACCGGGTGCGTCGTGAACTGCACCGGCCTCGGGAGCCGGGACCTCTTCGGCGACGAGACCCTCCTCCCGATCCGGGGGCAGCTCGCCCTCCTCCTCCCCCAGCCCGAGGTGGACTACATGCTCCTGGGCGGGGGGGCCTACATGTTCCCCCGGAGCGACGGGATCGTCCTCGGGGGCTCGCAGGAGCGAGGGGCCTGGACCGCCGAGACCACACCGGAGGTCATCGAGGGGATCCTCGACCGGAATCGGGCCCATTTCCAGTGGGGGGCTCCGTAGTTTCCGGGTCCGGCGGAAGCACCGGACGCTTCCGGGTGACGGTGCGCGTCACCGTCCCCTCGAAGGCCTCGGCACTCCGCTCCACCCGGGGGTCCCCCACCGCCAGGTAGCGGACGAGGGCCGAGGTGTGGGCGAGCCCGGCCGTGGCCACGAGCTCGAGCCACGCCCCCCGGGCGGTCTCGTCGGGGGCCTCGGTGGTGGCGGAGAAGGTCAGGATGCGGGGGTTCGTCGGCCCCTGCCCCGTGGCCGTCCGCCCCCGGAGGGACAGGTAGCTCAGCATCCCCGAATGGAACCCCTCGCGGAAGCCCTCCACGTCCTGGCGCCCGTAGCGGGCGTATCGAGCGTACTGCCGACGGTTCATCGCCTCCACCTCGGGGATCCCGGTGATGGCGGCGGCGATGGTGTCGAGGATCGCGAACTGGGCCTGGCCGATCTCCGGGTGGTCCGGATCGTCCACCCAGGTGAACCCCGGAATGAACCACCCGCGGGGGGCCCACCAGGCGCGCTGGGCCACCGTGCGCCCCCGTACCCACGCGGCGTACCCGGAGAAGTGCTGGACCCACTCGTGCGAGGGGTAGCCGTGGAGGTTCAGGAAGATGTCCGGGAGCCAGGCCGCCATGAGGTCGGGGCGCACCCGGGACTCGGCGTAGAGGGGGTCGCTCCCCCCCCCGGTGGTCACGTCCACCCCGAGCGCCCCCAGGTACCCGGCGTGGAGGGTGAAGTCCGGATTCACCCGTTGCATCTCCCAGGCGAGCTGGGCCCCGTCGGCGTTCAGGATCGGGTTCAGCACCACGTTCACCCGCGCGAGGAGCGCCCGGTACTCCGGGTCCGTGACCAGGTGCTCTCCCAGCCTGAGGAGGTGGCTCGTGGAGGAGACCTCGTTCGCGTGCTGCCGCCCCGAGAGGAAGATGGTGGGGCGAAGGGCCGTGAGCCGGGCCCTCGAGCGAAGGCGCCCCTCGACGGGGGGAAGGAAGTCCGCGCTCCAGAGGGGCCGCCCGAGGAAGCTCGTGCCGACGAAGTGCGCCTCCACCTCGGGGAAGGCGGCGAGCTTCGCCAGGAGGGCGTCGCTCTCTTCCGGGGGGATCGGTGTCTCCCACTGGACCATGGGCTCCGAGGCCCCTGTGCCCGCTTCGGCGCGGCGGCGGGCCTCCTCCCAGTCGAACCCCTCGGCCACGAGCTCGGGGTGGCGGGTGGGGGCCGGGCGGTCGCTCACCGGGAGGCGTACCCCGCGACGGAAGTCGTCGGCGCGTTCGACCTCGAAGCGAAAGGCGAGCTCCCCCACCCCGTCGAAGGCCAGTGCATCCCCGAGGACCCCTGCGCCATGGAGCCCGCGCACGACCTCGATCATGCCGGCGAGCATCTCCACCGAGAGGAAGGTCCGGTCGATCTGCCCCTCGGCGGCCCGGTCCCGGTGCTCGTCCAGCCGCCCCACCGAGTCCACCGCCTGAACGTCGAAGAGGAGGGCCTCGATCCGGTCGGGTCCGAAGGGTCCTCCGCCCCCGGCGCCGAGCCCCACGCCTCTCAGCTTCGGCGCCTCGGTGGGAAGGGGGGAGAGGGCGTAGCGCCAGCGCCCTTCCTCGCCGGCGGCCCGCACCCGGAGCACGAGTTCGGCGGCGGCGTCCTTCCGCCCGGTGAGGGTGACCCTGGCCCTTCCCGGGAGTCCGTCACCCGTCGGGTCGATGAAGGGGAGGATCCGCCCGGGGTAGCTGAGGCCGCCGGCGCCGTAGTGCTCCCCCAGGTGGGAAAAGAGGGCGAGGGTCGTGAAGTAGAGGTCGTTGTGGAGCGACTCGAGGGAGGAGATCACCTCCTCGTCCACCCCGATCCTGTGGTTCGGCTCCGAGAGGCGCACCTCGATGCGGAGCTCGTCGAAGAAAGGGGCGGTGGCCTGGGTGAGGCGCCCCTCGTGAAGGTCCAGCAGGTAGTCCCGGAGCGCCGGCTGCACCTCCCCCTGCCAGAAGTCCCAGAAGTGGTCGAGGTCCGTGGCGATCCGGCGGTCGGCGGCAAGGGCGCCGTCGAGCTCGGCCCGGAGCCACCCGGTGGAGACGCGGACCCGCTCGTACTCGGGGTGCAGGGCAAAGTAGGGGAGGACCCGGTAGCGGGCATGGAAGGTCTCGTCCAGGAGGACGGAGCCGTCGGCGGCGAGGGCCCGGAGGCGGTAGTGGTCCGGTGCCTCCCGGATGCCACGGAAGACCACCGCGGTGTCCGGGATCCCGAGCTCGCGCGCCAGGATCTCCTCCACGGGAAAGAGCTCCTGGAGAAAGCGGGTGTCCGAGCCGATGGCCTTCCAGGGAAGCTCCTCCGAGTCCTCCAGGTGCGCGTAGTCGATCCGGATCCCCTGGACCGGGCGGCCCACCGCGCGGAGCCGGGGGATGAGCTCGTCCTCGATCCACGAGAAGCCCTGCTTGTATGCGGAGAGGACCACCACCTCCACCTGGCCCGGGTCCCTGCCCCGGGCCCGGACCGAGTCCACGATGGCCGCCTGAAGTTCCGCCCGGACGCGCGGGGGCTCGCTCACCCGGAGCTCGATGCGCCCGGTGCTTTCGGGGCCGATGCGGGGGAGGACGTCGGCCCGGAGGGCCTCCCAGGCCTCGTCCACCTCCCAGGGGAAATCCCGGATCCGGTCGAACACCTCCTCGCCGGCCCCGAAGGCGCTGGGGGCGAGGGCCACCTCCACCGGGAGGTCGGGGAACCGGGCGCGGACCCGGTCCTCCACCCAGGTGGCGAGGCCGTCCGGGACCGTGTCCACCGCGAGTTCCACCCGGATCGCCTCCGGGGTGCCCCCGGGGAGGGTACCGTCGGTGGCGGGGATCCCCGGGCGCTCCCCGGCGGCAAGGCGGTCGAGCCACTGGTCGAGCTTCACGAGGGCGAGGGCTACCTGCCCGGCGGCGCTCCGGGCCTGGAGGAACCGGCGCACCTCGTCTTCCACCTGGGCGAGCCCGTACGCCCCGGGGCGGTGGGGACCGAGGGAGGGGAGGTGTCCTGCGGTCCAGCGGGCGGCGGCGGCGAGCCCGGCG
>JBJHCE010000179.1:0-5899 GCA_050485865.1 Gemmatimonadales bacterium
GCGAAGGCGGCGTCGCCCCGCCGGATCGCCTCCTCTTCGGAGCCGGCGGCGGTGCACGCGGAGAGCCCCCCCACGAGGAGGGCCAGGACGGCCAGGAGAAGTCCCGGGGCTCCCGGGGCAGGGCGGCCCGGAAGCGGCGGCCGCCGGTGCGGCCAACGGAGCGCGAAGGGGTCGGTCATCATCGGGGGAATATAACCCGCCCCGCCGGAAAAGATCGCTCCCGCCCGGGACGTCAGAGCGGGAGCGGCCGCGCCCGGGCGTCGTGTCCCTCCACCTGCGACCGAAACCAGGGGAGGGTCCGCGCGAGCCCCTCCTCGAGGGTGACCCGGGGCTCCCACCCGAGCGACTCCCGGGCGAGCCCGATATCGGGGCGCCGCACCTTGGGGTCGTCCTTCGGGAGGGGGAGACGGGTGATCCGGCCTTCCTCCCGGTCCGCCGCTTCCTCGTCGGCGTGCACGAGGGCGAGCACCTCCCGGGCAAGCTCCCCGATCGTGAACTCGTGGGGATTTCCCAGGTTCATCGGCCCCGGGTGGTCTCCGTGGAAGAGGCGCCAGATCCCCTCCACGAGGTCGTCCACGTAGCAGAAGGAGCGGGTCTGCTCCCCCGACCCGTACACCGTGAGGGGCTCCCCCCTGAGCGCCTGCACCAGGAAGTTCGACACCACGCGCCCGTCGCCCGGGCGCATCCTCGGCCCGTAGGTGTTGAAGATGCGCGCGATCCGTGTATCGATCCCGTGGTGGCTCCGGTACGCCGAGGTCATGGCCTCGGCAAACCGCTTCGCCTCGTCGTAGACGCCCCGGGGCCCCACCGGGTCCACGTTCCCCCGGTAGTCCTCCCGCTGGGGGTGCACCGTCGGGTCGCCGTAGACCTCGGAGGTCGACGCCAGGAGGAAGCGCGCCCCCTTTTCCCGGGAGAGACCCAGCATGTTGTGGGTCCCCAGGCTTCCGACCTTGAGTGTCTGGATCGGAAGCTCCAGGTAGTCCACCGGGCTCGCCGGGGATGCGAAGTGCAGCACCCCGTCCACCGGACCCGCGAGGAAAAGGGGGACGGACACGTCGTGAAAGTGGAACCGGAACCCCTCCCGTTCCTGGAGAAGGGCCACGTTTTCCCGGGAGCCGGTGACGAGGTTGTCGACCCCGACCACTTCGTGCCCCTCGTCCAGGAAGCGCTCCGCCAGGTGCGATCCGAGGAAGCCCGCCGCTCCGGTGATCACCACGCGCATGCCGGGTCAGCCTCCCACCGCGGGGCGCCCGACGGACACGTAGTGGAACCCGTGCGTCCGCATCCGCTCCGGGGGAAAGATGCTCCTGCCGTCGATCACGAGGTTCCCGCGCATCGCGCCGCGCATCCGCTCGAAGTCGGGGCGGCGGTAGGGGTGCCACTCGGTGTGGAGCACGAGGGCGTCGGCCCCTTCGAGGGCGTCGTAGTTGGAGGGTGCATAGGTGATCCGGTCGCCGAAGTGGTGCCGGCGGGCCTCCTCCATCGCCACCGGGTCGTGGGCCACCACCACGCCCCCACGGGCCAGAACCCCCTCCACCGTCACGATGGAGGGCGCCTCCCGCATGTCGTCGGTGTTGGGCTTGAAGCTGAGTCCCCAGACGGCGATCCGTCGCCCGGAGAGGTCAGCCCCGAAGCGGCCCTCGAGGGCCCGGAGGGCGAAGGTCTTCTGGTGGGCGTTCAGCGCCTCCACCGCCTCCAGGATCCCGGCGTCCACCCCCAGCTCGTTCATCGTGCGGACGAGGGCCTTCACGTCCTTCGGGAAGCAGGAGCCGCCGTAGCCGATCCCCGGAAAGAGGAAGGACGGGCCGATGCGGGGGTCGCTCCCCACCCCCATCCGGACCCGGTCCACGTCGGCCCCCACGGCCTCGCAGAGGGCGGCCACCGCGTTCATGAAGGAGATCCGGGTGGCGAGCATGGCGTTCGCCGCGTACTTCGTGATCTCCGCCGAAGCAATGTCCATCAGGAGGATCTGGTTCCCGGTGCGGACGAAGGGGGCGTAAAGTTCCCTCAGTTCCTCTCCCACGGAAGGGTCGTCCACCCCGAGGACCACCCGGTCCGGCTTCATGAAGTCCTCGATGGCGGCCCCCTCCTTCAGGAACTCCGGGTTCGAGCAGACGTGCACCGGATGCGTCGTCTCGGCCTCGATGGCCTCCCGGACCTTCACCGCCGTCCCCACCGGGACCGTGCTCTTCGTGATGACGATCCGCTCGCCGTCCATGGCCCGGCCGATCGCCCGCGCCACCGCGAGCACGTGCTTGAGGTCCGCCGAGCCGTCCTCCCCCGGGGGGGTTCCCACCGCGATGAAGAGGATGCGCGAGTTGCGGACCGCGTCGGCCACGTCGGTGGTGAAGCGGAGCCGCCCCGCCGCCGCGTTCGCCTCCACGAGTTCCTCGAGCCCGGGCTCGTAGATCGGGATCTCCCCCGTTTCGAGCCTCCGGATCTTCTCCTCGTCGATGTCGGCGCAGACCACGTCGTTCCCCGAGTGGGCGAACCCCGCGCCGGCCACGAGCCCCACGTATCCGGTACCGATGATTCCGATCTTCATGGCCCGGAAGCTACCGCTTCAGGCGACGAAGGCAATTCCGGACGGTAACGGTCCGGAATCGGCCGGGGGGGGCACCCGTCACTCCGGCCCCGCTGCCGCCTCCCCCCGGAGCACGCGGTGGAGCACGTCGAGGAGGGTATCGGCGGTGTAGGGCTTCGGGATGAAGTGCCGGACCCCCGACTCGGCGGCCCGGAGGACCCCGCCGTTCGCCCCCAGCCCGCTCGCGGCCACGATCTTCACCCCGGGGCGCATGCGGCGGAGCGCCCGGATCAGGGAGGGACCGTCCATGATCGGCATGGTGAGGTCGGTGAGCACGAGGTCGATCGTGTCACCGAGGCGCCCGAAGACCGCCACCGCGTCCGCCCCGTCGGTGGCGGTGACGACCCGGTACCCGAAGGCCTCCAGTGTCTGCCCCGTGATCGCCCGCACGGACGCTTCGTCGTCCACCACGAGGATCAGCTCCCCCTGCCCCCGCTCGAGACGCACCGTGGAAGCGCCCCCGGGTGCGGCCGTACCCTCCTCCTCCGTCGCCGCGGGAAGATAGACCCGGAAGGTCGTCCCGCTCCCAGGCTCGCTGTAGACGTTCAGGAACCCCTCGTGGCCCCGCACGATGGCCTCGACGGTGGGGAGCCCGAGCCCGGTACCCTTCCCCACTTCCTTCGTCGTGAAGAAGGGGTCGAAGATGCGCGCGAGCACCTCGGGAGACATCCCGGCGCCCGAGTCCGTCACCGTGAGCCGCACCCAGGGGCCCGGCTCCGCCCGCTTGACGAGGGCCGCGTAGGCCTCATCGATCTCCACGTTCTCTGCGGCGAGCTGGAGGCGCCCCCCGCCGGGCATGGCATCCCGGGCGTTCAGAACCAGGTTCATGAGCACCTGGTGGACCTGCGTCGGGTCCCCGCTCACCGGCCAGAGCCCTTCGCCGAGTTCGGTGGAGAGGGTGATGTTCTTCGGGAAGGTGTCGCGAATGACCCGGGTCAGATCCCCGATCAGCTCGCCCAGGTGGACGCGGAGCCGCGCCCCCTCCACCCCGCGGGAGAAGGAGAGCACCTGCCGGACCATGTCCGCCCCGCGCTCCGCGCTCGCCTCGATCGTATCGAGGATCTCCTGCGCCTCGTCCCCCCGCACCTCGTCCCGGAGGAGGGCGATGGACATGAGAATCGGCGAGAGGACGTTGTTCAGGTCGTGGGCCACCCCCCCCGCCAGCGTCCCGATACTCTCGAGTCGCTGGGCCCGGAGGAACTGGGCCAGGAGCTTCTTCTGCTCCGTCACGTCCTGGAAGTAGACCGCGATCCCCTCCTCCGACGGGAACGCCCGGAGCTGAAACCACTTGTCGAGCGGCTCGAAGTACTCCTCGAAGAAGACCGGCATCCCTTCCCTCACCGCCCGCTCGTACTCACGCTGGAAGGTGGACCCCGCCGCCTCGGGAAAGGCCTCCCACGCCACCCGCCCGAGAAACTCCCGGGCCGGCCGCTGGAGGAGCTCCTCGGCCATCCGGTTCGCGAAGGTGAAGCGCCACTCCCGGTCCATGGTGAGGAAGCCGTCGGTGATGCTGTCGAAGATCGTCGCCATGCGGTTTCGCGCATCGTCGAGCTCCACGCGAAGCCGGGCGACCTCCGGTCCACCGCCCCTCACGGTCAGAACCGGTACCGGGCCCGCGGCCCGAACGAGGCTCGAAGGGGCCGTCCCCGGTTCTCCCTTCGCTGGGTCGATGCAGACGATCACGAGGTCGAAGCGCTCCCGGACCAATCGCTCCGCCGCGGCGGCGAGCCCCGCCACGGTCTCGATGACAGCCTCCCCGGAGGTGGCGGTCACGGCCCCGTCCCGGCCCGGCTCCGCGGACCCCGGAACTTCCTCCACGACGAGGATGCGCACGCGGGCTGCTCCGGATCCGGGGGGGAAAGGATGCTCGGGACACGGACAGGGGGTCCCTGCAGTGGGGCAAATTACCCTGCCGTGGCGCCCGGTGCTACCCCTCGAATCCCCCCGGATTCATGGTCTGCCACCGCCAGGCGTCGGCGCACATCTCGTCCAGGGTACGCCGGGCACTCCACCCGAGGAGGGCCTCGGCGCGGGAGGGATCGGCCCACACCCGTGCGATATCCCCCGCCCGCCGGCCCACGATCTCGTGGGGAATTTCCCGCCCTACCGCCCTCTCGAAGGCCCGGAGGACCTCCAGGACCGAGCGTCCGGTCCCGGTCCCCAGGTTCAGCGGAAGCACGGCGCCGTCCTCCATCCGGTCCAGGTGCTCGAGGGCGGCCACGTGGGCCTCGGCCAGGTCCATCACGTGGAGGTAGTCGCGAATCCCGGTGCCGTCGGGGGTGGGCCAGTCCCCGCCGAAGACACTGAGACGTTCCCTCCGCCCCACCGCCACCTGCCCCACGAAGGGGACGAGGTTTCCGGGAACCCCCCGGGGGTCCTCGCCGATCCGCCCGCTGGGGTGGGCGCCGGCAGGGTTGAAGTACCGGAGGAGCGTCGCCCGGAAGCGGGGATCGCACAGGCAGAGGTCCCCGATGAGCTGCTCCATGGCGAGCTTCGTCCGGCCATAGGGGTTCGCCGCACCCAGGGGTGCCGACTCGTCCACCGGCACCCGCTCCGGGTCCCCGTAGACGGTGCACGACGAGCTGAACACGAGGCGACCCACCCCCGCGTCCGCCATCGCCTGAAGGAGGTGGATCGTCCCGGCGATGTTGTTGTCGAAGTAGTCCAGCGGTCGCTCGACGCTCTCTCCAACCGCCTTGAGCGCCGCAAAATGGATGACCGCCTCGATCCCCTCGTCCCGGAGGAGGCGGTGGACGCCCGCGCGGTCCCGGACGTCTCCCTCGACGAAGGGGATCCGGGTCCCGGTGATCTCCTCGAGGCGCTCCACGACCCGGGGCGAGGAGTTCGACAGGTTGTCGTAGAGGACGGGTTCGTGCCCGGCCTCCACGAGGCTCACCGCCGTATGGCTCCCGATGTACCCCGTGCCCCCCGTGACCAGTACCCGCATTCCACCCCTGCCTCCGTCAGCGATCCGTCGGTGAGGGGCCCGCCGGGAACGCCGGGCCCACGCATCCCCGTGGCCTGCAGGAACGGTGCCGCGCCGTCAACGCACCCGGATCCGGAGCACTCCGTCCAGGTCCCCCCGGGAACCGGCCCGTGGAACCCGGGCCCCTCAACCCGGCGGTGGCCCCCGAAGCACCCCGAACCCTTCCACGAAGACCGTGTCCCTCCTGGCCTCACCGATGACCCAGACCCGTGTTCGATCGGCGGGGAACCCCTCCGGAACACCTCGGAGGATGCGCAAGGGGCCGCCTCCATCGGGCTCGAGCACATCCGGCGTGCCCTCCCCCGCGCTCCCCCGCACGAGGAGCCCCG
>JBJHCE010000180.1:0-5867 GCA_050485865.1 Gemmatimonadales bacterium
GCCGGACCCGCCGACACCCGCATGGCCATCCCGGCAGGGTCCGACGTGGACGCCGCACCGGTGGGGAAGACGAAGCGCTCCGCGGGGCCCTGCGACCGTGCACGCCGGAACGTTCTGGTGTAACACTCCCCGAGGCAAGACAAGGGCCGGGCGGGCGTGGAACGGGACCCGCGCGCCCGACACTCTCGAGGCGCGACGCGGAGGGTCTTCGATGCGAAGGTTTGCTGCGTGGGGAACGGGAACGCTGCTCGTGCTGTTCCTTGGGATCCAGTTCGTTCCGGTGGATCGGGGAAATCCCCCGGTGGAAGCAGAGGTCCCGGCCCCTCCGGAAGTGCACGAGGTACTGGTGAGGGCCTGTTACGACTGCCACTCCAACGAGACCGTCTGGCCGTGGTACTCCCGCGTTGCCCCGGTATCGTGGCTCGTGGCTCGTGATGTCCGGAAGGGACGGGAGGAGCTCAATTTTTCCACCTGGAACCGGCTCTCGACCCGGGAGCAGGTCAAGGCGCTGCAGGAGAGCTGGGAGGAGGTCGAGGAGGGGGAGATGCCCCTGTGGTTCCACCTGCCCACGCACCCGAAGGCCAGGCTCTCCGTCCGGGACCGGGAACTGCTCCGGGCCTGGGCCCTCAGCGGCGGAGCACCCTGAGCCTCCCCGGGATCAGCAGTTCATCCAGCCCTTCCGGATCGCCACGCCGCCCGACTCGTCGTCGTCGGTCCACCAGGCGGGGCGCGCTCCGTTGCGACACCACGAGAGGGGGGCGAGGGTGAAGCCCTCGTGGTTCAGCTCCGGTAGGGCTGCGGGTGGATCATGGTAGCGCACGACCCGAACGCCCGCTTCTCCTGCCTCGATGGCAAGGACCGCCATGCGGCCCGAGCAGTTGTCGTCGCAGGCGGCCCAGAGTTCCCCGGTGTCGGCGTCGAAGTGGAGCGCCATGACGCCGTCCATGTGGGTCGGGACCCGGTCGACCACATGGGCCCGGCCCTCGAGATGGTCGAGGACAAGGAAGAAGATCTCGCCCGTGGCCTCGAGCCCCACCGCGAAGAGCCCGCCTCCCTCTCGGGCTTCCGGGCCGGGGGTCCAGGGTGCCTCGGCGCCCCGTTCGCGAAACCCCGCCGCCACGAGGAACGATGCCGGGATCCACGTGATCGCCTCGATCCCGAGATTCGGCCCGGTCGTGGGCAGGAGGGCGTTCAGATCCCATGCGTGCGTGGCCACGAGCGCCTCTCCCGAGGCCAGCCCTGCCGCGGCGTCGGGATCGAACCGAAGCACCGCGTTCCGGCTCACGCCGCGGTGGTCGTTGTCCCGTTCCGTGGCCACGTAGACTCCGGCCCAGGGGCCATGGACCACCCGGACCACACCCTCGGCATCGGGATCACCGGAGCCGTCGGGATAGCGGAGGGGGCGCCCTTCGCCCCATCCATCGGCAGGGTCAGGAATCCAGTCCGACCCGTCGCGAACCAGTCGGAACAGGGTGGAGGGCCAGTTCAGGACCGCCCAGAGGACTCCTTCCGGCGGGTCGGCGAGCGCGGCATCCCCGGGAAATGCCTCGAGGTGCACCCCGCTCAGGTTCTCGCCGAAGACACCGCCCCGGTCCACCACGCGGACCTCTCCCGGGCCGGGCCAGGCGTGCATCGGCACCTCTGCCGGGGGTGGAGTATCACGGTCCAGGCCGGGTTCGCTGCATCCCCAGAGGGAAAGGAGAATGAGGAGCGCTGCGGCGGATCCGAACGGGCGGGTCATGGGGGCGGCCCCTCCCGGGCCGAGACCTCGAGGGCAAAGGTGATCCCGAACCATCCGGCCACCGCCTCGAGAAGCTCCTCCATTCCCGGGTCCGGGCCCAGTTGGACGAGCCCGACATCTTCGACCTGGGCGAGCCCCAGCGCGACCGCTCCCGCAAGCGCAAGGGGGCCGGCCGGGGAGCGCAAGGTGGAGAGGATCCGGCGCGGCTGGAGGTAGCGCTGACGAAGGAGGACGATGAGGACGGCCAGGGCGATCGCCGTCATCGCCGCGTACCCCGCCGGGGGCAGGTGACCCTGGAGGGCCAGGTTGACCAGGTCGTGGGGCGCGCCCACGTACGCCCCGTTGATCCGCCCGATCACCCCGCCGAAGACTCCGAAGTAGTCGACCTCCTCGAGAAAGAACATGACGAAGACAGCGGCCATCAGGTGGAAGTGGCGCCGCGTGGAGGGTGAGGCGGCGCGCCCGGCGGCCACGAGCACGAGGGCCGAGGCGAGCCAGAAGAGCACCGTCAGGGCCTCCCACACCCCCTCGGGGCGGGACCAGCGGTCGTGGAGCCCGGGGGCTCCCCACTGGAGCGCCACCCCCAGCGCGAGGAGGGCGGCGGCCCCTCCGGCACCAAGGGCCCAGCGCCGCCGCGGGCGCAGGGCGCGCCAGACCGCGACCGGCGCATCGCCCCAGGCGCGGACCTGGATCACCCCGGCGAGGACGAACCCCACGGCGGTGATCCACGACCAGAGAGACCCCTTCACGTCGGGGGGGATGGGGGGAAGTGCCAGAAGGGCGATGTGGGCCGCGAGGAGGCCCACCGCCCATCGGCCCGAGCGGTCGAGGCGGAGGGCATCCCGGGCATGGCCCGGCCAGGCCTCGAGCCTGGGGTCGGGAGGGGTGGATGTCGGACGGGTCAGAACGGGGCTCCGGGCACCGGATACGGGGACGAAGGCGGAATGTTACAGAGCCATGACGCTCGGCGCGAGCATCCTGTTACCCGGCGTCCCTTCCGGGTCTCTCTCTTGCCCCTCCGGCCGCGGCGCGTTATCGGATGAGTCCCCTGCCCTTTCACACTGCCCGCTCCAACCCCGACGCCCGTCATGACCCGAACCCGCTTGTGCCGCCCCTTCGCCCTCCTCGCCGCCGTCGCCTTCGCGGGATGCGCCGAGGCCGACCCGCCCCCGGTCCCCTGCCACTTCGACCTGGTGGACCAGGTGGACGCCGACCGGGCGCTGGACCATCTGCGGCACCTGTCGGTGGAGATCGGGCCCCGGGTGGCCAGCTCGCCCGAGGAGCGGGAGGCGGCGGAGTACCTGGCCGGCGTCCTGGAGGGGTTCGGATACGCCGTGGAGATCCAGGACTTCCCCCGCGAGGGGATCGTGGCCCACCTCGACGTACACACCCCCACCGACTTCCGGGTGAACGTGGCCTTCGGGCGCGTGCCCCAGACGCCGGCCGCCGAGTACCCGTTCCTGACCGGGGACGAGGGGGTGCGCGGGCAGGTGGTCGACTGCGGCGAGGAAGCCTGCCCCGTCGAGGTGGCCGGGCAGTTCGCGCTCGTGACGCCTTCCGGGGATGCGGAGGGTCGGGTCCGTGCCGCGGCGGAGGCCGGGGCGGCGGCGGTGATCGTCCACGGAAGCGACTGGCGCCGCTTCACGACACAGATGGAGGATCCCCCGGTTCCCTTCGTGACCGTGAACCTGGATGCGGCGGAGGCGATGCGCGAAGTGCTTTCCTCGTCTGAGGATGCGATACTCGATGTGACCCTTCGCATCAATCGGTATTCCACCTCGCAGAACGTCATCGCCACCCGCCCCGTGGAAGGGAACCCCGACGCGCCGATCGTGATCTTCACCGCGCACTACGACTCGGTGGAGAAGTCCCCGGGGGCCAGCGACAACGGGTCGGGGACCGTGGGACTCCTCGAGTTCGCGCGCATCTTCCGGAACGTGGAGACGGACTTCGAGTTGCGGTTCGCGGCCGTGGGTGCCGAAGAGGTGGGGCTCCAGGGCGCGCGCCACTACGTGCGGGTCCTCCCCGAGGCGGAGCGGGCCCGGATCGTGGCCAATTTCAACACCGACATGATCGGCACCGCCGGGCCCGACCAGACCCAGCTCTTCGTGAACACCCTGGACGGCGACAACCTGGTGGCCCGCTCCGCCCGGGCCTCGAGGGAGGGGCTCGGACTTCCCCCCGAGATGATGCGGGCCCCCTTCCAGCGCGGGGCAAGTGACCACGTGGCCTTCGCCGACGTGGGGATCCCGGCTGCGAATTTCATCTGGCGGGAGCCCGAGACGATCGCCCTCGAGCCCTGGTACCATCATCCCCACGACACCTTCGAGAACGTGAGCCGGGAGCGGATCGAGACCGCCATGCACGTGGTCGTGGGTGCGGCAACCCAGGTGATCTGCGCCGATCCCGACGCCGTCGTGGCCGAGGTGGAGGCGGACCGGGCGGCGCGCGCAGCGGAGGGCGAGGGGGGATGAACCGGCGACAGGGCGTGCGCAGGATGGGTTGGGTGGCGGCTGCGGCCGGGGTGGTGGCCGCGCCCCTTGCAGCGCCGGCCCTGGCCCAGACGCCGCCCAGCGTGGTCCGCCCCGGGGCGCCCGGCTCCCCCACGCGAACCCTCTCCGCCGAGGAACTCGTGGCGCCGGCCCGGGCCCTTCACACCGAGGCCGACGTCCGCTTCATGCGCGACATGATCCTGCATCACCGCCAGGCCCTCGTCATGAGCGCGCTGGCGCTCGAGCGCACCCGGCGGGAGGACATCCGCCAGCTGGCCCTCAGGATCGATCTGTCGCAGGATGCGGAAATCGCCTTCATGGAGCGCTGGCTGGAACTCCGCGGGGAGGAGGGGCCTGCCCCGGAGCGGGACGCGGAGCTCACCCACCACGGCCATCACGGTCACGGGGACCACGCCATGCCGGGGATGCTCGCCGAAGCTCAGCTCGAGGCCCTGGCCGCCGCCGAGGGCCCCGCTTTCGACCGCCTCTTCCTCGAACTGATGATCTTCCACCACGAGGGCGCCCTCGAGATGGTGGCTGACCTCCTCGCCTCCCCCGGCGCGGCGCGGGATTCGGACATCTTCGGGCTCGCCGCCCACGTGCACGCCGACCAGCTGATGGAGATCGGGAGGATGCGGGCCATGCTCGCGGTCACCCCCGGCCTCCCTCGACCCTGAACCCAGGCAGACCATGATCCGGAACGCGCTTCGCAGCGGGACCCTTCTCCTCGCCCTCGTCTCCGTCACCTCCCTTGCCCTCGCGCACCCCGCCGACGGTCAGACCTTCCGTCCGGGAGGGCCCGACGACCCGAGGATCGGGCTCAGCGCGGGCTGGCACGATGCCGGCGAGGCAATCTGGAACATGCGGCTCCTCTCGAACGTCCCGAAGCCCACCGGGTTCCACGACCCCGAGCAGCCGGGGGACAACAGCTTCTCGAACTCGGATCTCGCCCACCAGGGGGACCTGGTCTTCGTGGGGAACTACGTCGGGCTCAACATCTACGACGTTTCGGACCCACGGAACCCGGTCCTCGTCACCTCCATCCTCTGCCCGGGCGGCCAGGGGGACGTGTCGGTCTATGGCAACCTCGTTTTCCTCTCGGTGCAGGAAACCCGCGGCCGCCTCGACTGCGGACCCGACGCCCCCACCGCTCCCGTCTCGCCCGAGCGGTTCCGGGGGGTGCGCATCCTCGACATCAGCGACGTCCGGAACCCGGTGCAGGTGGCCGCCGTCCAGACCTGCCGGGGCTCCCACACCCACACGGTCATCGCCACCGACCCCGACGACCCCCGCATCCTCTACGTCTACAACTCGGGAACGAGCGCCGCCCGCCCCGCCGCCGAACTCCCCGGGTGCGTCGGGGTGCGCGACCCCGACGATCCCACGACGGCGTACTGGAGCATCGACGTGATCGAGGTACCCCTGGACGCCCCCGAGCGGGCGCGGATCATCGATTCCCCAAGGGTCTTCGCCGACGGCGAGACCGGACGCATCGACGGGCTCTTCCCGGGTGGCGACCACGGCGACGGCACCCAGGTCTCCCGGGAGACCAACCAGTGCCACGACATCACCGCGTACCCGGAGCTCGGCATTGCCGCCGGCGCCTGCTCCGGAAACGGGATCCTCTTCGACAT
>JBJHCE010000181.1:0-5825 GCA_050485865.1 Gemmatimonadales bacterium
GGCGAATCTGCTTCAGGTTCGAAGACGGCGATGCGTACGAGGTCGAGTTCTGCGATTGGCACTGAGTCATGGAGTGCGACGGATGAGCATCCCCAATGAGCGCCCGATCGAGCGCCCGCCCATTCACCCCGGCCAGATCCTGAGGGAGGATTTCCTCCCGGATTACGGGTTGACGGTCACCGCCCTGGCGGAGGCGGTCGGTGTGTCGCGGCAGTCGATGAACGAGCTGCTCCGTGAGCGTCGTGCCGTCAGTCCCGAGATGGCGCTTCGGCTCGGCAAGGCCTTCGGCATGCCGGCGGAGTTCTGGCTCAACCTGCAGCGGAACGTTGATCTGTGGGTTGCGGCGCGCGGGATCGAGCGGGAGCTGGCCGGCATCCGCCCCATCCGGGAGGCATGAGGCGGGCCGGCGACTGGACGTGGACGAGCGTCATGCCCCGGGGCGCAGGCCCACGCCCCCAAGGCCTCGCTCCATCGCTCGTTCACGCGCCCGGGTTCTGTCCGTATGACTGGACGGAAAGGAAGCCGGACGCGGTGAACGAAAGAAGTCGCTGGATCAGCCGGCCTGGCTGGGCCTCGTCGAGGGGGACGGGGGAAGGGGTCCTGCCGCTCCCGACCGGGTCGTCGCCCTAGTACTCGAACCCCGGATATCGGTCCGGGAAGGCATGGGAGATCTGCTCTGCAAAGCGGTCCCCGCCGCCAAGCTCAGCGATCAGGGGGCGCCAGCGATCGAGCACCCTGGCCTTCATCTCCGAGATGAGTTCGTCTGCTTCGCCCTTCGTCAGCCCGAAATGCCGGGCGCCGGAGACGAGACGGGATCGATTCGCCCATCTGGAGCGGTCTCCGCCGGCCACGTCGACCGACATGGCGAGAAGCCTCTCATCCTGGCTCCGGGTAGCGGAGGGCGTGATGTCGTAGGCGGGGGAGAGCCGCCACCCATCTTCTTCCCAGACGACGGCGTGGTTCCGGGGGTGGTCGTCCAGATTCGAGACGAGTGCATTGAAGGCCGCGCGAAGGAAGAGCTCCCTCGCGTCTGCGATCGGGGACGCGCTCGTACGCCGAAGCAGGTGCGCGAGGTCGACATAGGACCAGCCGCTCCGGTCCACCACGCTCTCGCCCAGGCCCAGCAGGGTATGTGCGCTGAGCACGCTGCGCCGTATGGGTCCGCTGGCCCCCGGCGCCTGATCGAAGCGCCGAACGAGCAGGACCCGTCTTTCGCCGATCTGGATGATCCGGGTCTCCGGCGTCCGGATTCCACACTCTGCGGCGAGACGAAGGCAGGAGGCTTCCGCGAGCGCGTTGTCCCATCGGTCCGCCCTCGAAGGGAACTTGGCGATCCAGAGCTGACCTGCCTCGTCGATGACCACGGTCTTGGGGCGTGCGCCGCCAATGCCGCTGCTCGGGTCCAGGAGCGCCGGATCGAGCACCTCGTTCGGCTCCTGGCCTGCGATTGCAGCCTCGTGGGCCGCAGCCGAACTCGCTGCCCGTTCCAGTTTCTCCAGGGGTACCGCTGAACCATATTCCAGAGTTGGCGGATCGGCGGTCGGCCCGAAACTGAGGGCTCCGATTCGAAGGTCCGAGGTGGCCAGCAGGTATCCCAGTTCGTTCGCCGGCTGCCCCCTTCGCTCAATGACGGTTCGGCCCCAGAAGTCGGGGGCCGCGTCCCGGAGCGCACCAAAGAGCCCCCCGTTCAGGGCCGTCCGGAACTCCTTTCGGACGAGGGGCAGGTGGACCGGGTCCAGGGGGATCGCGTTTTTCCGCGCGAGGTAACTCCTCCCGTATCGGAAGCGGCCCACGTGCCCGGCGGACCGGGGATCGAGAACGAACCGACCCGCGACGACCACCTCTTCAGTCGAAGGAAGTTGAATGAAGACGAAGGTGCTGTCGGGGCTAGAAGTCATCGGAGATCCTTCGGCTCTCATGGCCCCCGCGCTTGCGCATCTCGCTCTCCGCGAGGGCGAGCCCCTCCTCATCCAGGGCGGGATCCGCCGTCGACGAGAGCGTGTCGAGGATGCCGAGCACCCAGAGTGCGTGCACGTAGGTGCCGAAGGCGGTGCCCGGCTTTCCGCCCTCCATGTGGCGCACCGTGTGGAAGGAGACGCCGAGCCTTTCGGCGAGTTCTTCCTGGCTCATGTTGCGACGAAGTCGGGCCGTCCGAATCCCCGCTCCGATCCGGCGGAGCTCCGCTGATACGGGCGACGGGAGGTGGGGCGTGGAGCGCATGGCTACTTTTGCATATAGGAAACAAGCTACAACCTATTGTTTAATGTATGTAACAGGCCGGAGCGCGCAAGAGGGTTGCGCTTCGTCCTCGGCTCCCGGGCAACCCGCCGGCCCCTCGCTCTTCGCCAGGATGAGCCGGAACGTGTGGTCGACGCGCTCCGCAAGACCGCGAGCATGACGGCCCTCTGAGCCGAGTGTCGAGCCAGGTCCGGGCCCTGAGCCCGTCCTGACCTCCTCGCCTCGGGGAGTCGGGAAATCATCGGATCAGCTTCCGGGGTCACCTCACCCCCCTTTCCCACCCCCCCTGTCACACCCCCCTGCCACCTTCCATCGAACGAGCCGGAGCGAACCGCGCCCCGGCCCGCGGGGGGCTGCCCCGGCCCCGTTCGAACCCCAGCGGCGGAGGTGGTGATGCGACAGCTTTTGGCGGTCTTTCTCGTGCTGGGCCTCGCGGCCTGCGAAGGCCCCGTCGGTCCCGAGGGTCCTGCGGGCCCCGCCGGTCCCGCCGGGCCCATGGGCCCCGCCGGCCCCCAGGGCCCCATGGGTCCCCCGGGCGAGAGCATGCAGTACGCGGCGTTCCAGTCCAACATCACCTCGACCCTGATGACCACGGCGCAGGTCAACACCGGGGGATCGGCGCCCGGAATCGTCTGCTACCTCGGATCGCTCGGCTCCCCGGACGTATGGATGCAGATGTCTACCGACCCGGACAGCGGTTTTGCGTGCGGGGTGGTCCAGTCCGGGCCCTCCTACCAGGGCCGTTTCCTCTCCCCTTCGGCCTTCGTGAACTCGGGCTGGCTCGCCCGCCTCGTCCTCTTCTGGGAGGGCTGACCGACCCCCCCGCATCCGGACCCACCGGAGGAAAGGAACATGCAAGGATCACGCATCATCCTGGCGCTCGCCGGGACCCTCGCCCTCGCAGCCTGCGGGTCCGACAGCACCGGGCCATCGGACTGGGAGACGATCTCGGGTTCGTACGCGGGTGCGATGGCCGGCCTCACCCAGGGCGTCGCCCTCGAGGCCACTTTCTCCCTCACGCTGACCCAGAACCGCGGAGACCTGGGCGGGAGCTATGCCCTGCAGGGCGTACTCACGGACGGCATCGACCACGTGGACGTCCAGGGCACCGGAACCGTGACCGGCTCCGTGGCCCGGGGTACGAACCCGTCGGTGAACGTCTCGGTCACCCCCGGGTTCTGCCCGAACCGCACGGCCTCCTTTTCGGGAGCCTACGACAGTGCGAACCGCCGGATCACGCTCACCGGACCGGTCCAGTTCTTCGACGCCAACTGCCAGCCGGTCCTCACGTACCAGATGACGTTCATCCTGAACCGGTAGCGTTCCCGGGGCCTTCCCCCTACCCCCGCTCCACCGCGTCCATGACCAGGTGGAGGAGTTCGTCGGGGTCGTTCGTGATCCCGAAGGCGCCTGCGGGGACGGGGGCCTCCTCGTCCAGCTCGTTCACGTAGAAGATCACCCGGGCGGAAGGGGCGAGGGCGCGGAGTGCGGGGAGGACCCGGATCCCCTCGTCCTCTACCGGGCCCCGGGCCACGTCCGAGATCACGAGCTCCGGCTGAGACCGATCGAGGAGTTCGAAGGCGCGCTGCGAGCTTTCCACCGCCACCACCTTCATGCCCAGGGCCTCGAGCATCCGCCGCTCGTGGGCCACGCCCCGGGGGTGGTCGTCGATCCAGAGCACCCGGACCCCCCGGAGCCGCTCCGCCCGGGCTCCGACCCGGCGGAGGACCGGGGCGAGGAGGGGGTCTTCGTGCGCGGCGGGGTCCACGGACGAGCGATGGTACAGGGCGCTCGCCTCGTGGAGGGAGAAGCCATCGGCGTCGAGTTTCGGTTCGGCAGGCTTGATCCTTTCGGGTGCCATGGGCCTGTGGATTCGCGACGCAAACACTCCCGGCCCCAACTCCCCCGCCGACTTCCGGGCCCGCGCCCGGTCCAGCGCCCGGGCCGCCTCGCGGACCGCCCGGTGCGACGCCGTGGTGAGAAACCGGAGCGCGCGTTCGGCCTGCCTGCGGGCATCCTCCTCGCCGAGCTCCCCGAGCCCCCACTGCTCGTCGATGGTGAGCACGGCCACCCCGTGAATCATGGCCCAGAGGGCGGCAGCCACGGTGGCCGGGTCCTCGCCGGGCACCTCCCTCAGGTGGGCCGGGTGCTGGGCCTGGACCAGGCGGCCGATCGTCCACTCGAGCCGGACCCGGGCCTCGAGGAGTTCCCGCTGCTCCCGCGCGGCGGGGGCACACCCCGGGGGCTCCCGGAGCGCGCGGCTCACCTCGTGGCCGAACATGTGGCGAAAGAGGCGGGGGTGCCCCCGGGCGAAGGCCAGGTAGGCGGCGGCCACCCGCTCGAGGGCCTCCTCGGGCGAGCCGGCCTCGCCCATGGCCTTCCGGAGCTCCTGTTCGAGCTCCAGGAAGCCGTCGCTCGCCACCGCCATCTGGAGGGCGGGAAGCCCGCCCCCGTCCTCGGCCTTTCCGAAGGCCAGGTAGGGGGCCGTCCGGCTCTTTCCGGCCCGCTCGGCCACCTTCCGGAGCTCGAGGGCCGTGTCCGACCCGTCCAGGATCTCGCGGGCCGCGCGGACGAAGAGGCGGCGGAGGGTGCCGTCGGGGTCGCGTGGTGGGTCTGACGGGCGCATGGACGGAAGGATGGGACACGGGGTTGACGGTGTCAACTTCCCGGTGTAGGTTGACGGTGTCAACCAGTCCGGGGGCGCGCCAGGTCGGCCCTGCTCCGCATCCCCGAAACGAACCGCGGAGGAGGAGGATCCCATGAAGGTGGAACTGAAGCTGGCCCATCCCCGCCCCGAGCCCGGGCGCCCCCTGGCGGTGCAGGCCCTCCTGGAGCTCCGGGGTGCCGCGCCCTCCGGAGGCGAGCGCCTTCCGTTGAACGTGGCCCTCGTCCTCGACCGGAGCGGCTCCATGTCGGGGCCCAAGCTCAGGAACGCCCGGGAGGCGGCGAAGCTCCTCGTGCGGCGCCTCAGCCCCGACGACGTGGTCTCGGTGGTGGCCTACGACCACGAGGTGCTGACGCTGGTGGCGGGGTCTCGGGCAGCGCAGGGACATGCACGGGGACATGCCCAGGCCCTCCAGGCCATCGACACCCTGCACCCCCGGGGGATGACGAACCTGAGCGGCGGGTGGTTCCAGGGGCGGGACCATGCCCGGGCGTGCCGGGTCGAGGGCGGGGTGAACCGCGTTCTCCTCATGACCGACGGCCTCGCGAACCAGGGGATCACCCACCGCGAGGCGCTGGAGGCGCTCTGCCGCGATGCACTCGAGTCCGGGATCACCACCACCACCATCGGCTTCGGCGCCGACTACGACGAGGACCTCCTCCGGGGCATGGCCGAGGCCGGGGGCGGGCGCACCTGGTACGTGGAGCACCCCGACCAGGCCCCCGGGGTCTTCGAGGAGGAGATCGAGGGGCTCCTCCACCTGGCGGCCCAGAACGTCCGGGTGCGGGTGCGGACCCCGGGGGCGGCGCGCTTCCGGGCCCTGCGCCACGACTACCCGGTGGCCCACGTGCCCGGGGGGGTGGACGTGGCCGTGGGTGAGCTCTTCGCCCTCGAGCCCCGCCTCGTCCTCCTCGAATTCAAG